>JBEGOC010000300.1:0-3227 GCA_041182225.1 Pseudomonadota bacterium
AAATATACCTGTGGTCTGGGGCGATACTTGACCACCGGAGGCCTGGCCCGGGATCAGGACCCCACGTAACGAGGAAGGACATCAGCCTATGCGCCTCACGAGATACTGGAAATTGCAACAGTTCAGGCCGCGCCTGCTTGGCTGGTGTGTGGGCGCCTTGTGCGCCATCGGCCTGGCCTCGGCTTGGGCGCAGGCGGTGGACGACAGGGTGAATGAGCAGGTCGTCATGATTCCCAAAACAGGCGGCCTCTTTGCTTTTGAGCTGGAGACCACGCTTTACAAGCCGGAGGGTGACGGCCCTTTTCCCATCGTGCTCATCAACCACGGTAAAGCCTTCGGCGAACCCCGTTTACAGGCGCGCTGGCGCAACAGCGGCATCGCCCGCTTTTTTTTACAGCGCGGCTATGTGGTGCTCATGCCCATGCGCCAGGGTTTTTCCAAGTCAACCGGCAGTTACATCGGTGGCGGCTGCAACATCGAGAGCAATGGCTTGCAGCAGGCGCAGGACACCCAGGGTGCGCTGGACTGGGCGGTCTCGCAGCGGTGGGCCGATAAAGACAAGATTCTGGTGATGGGCCAGTCGCACGGTGGCTGGACCACGCTGGCGTTTGGCACCCTGAGCTACCCGGGCGTCAAAGGCTTGGTGAATTTCGCCGGGGGTTTGCGTCAGGACGGCTGCGTGAACTGGCAGGGCAATCTTGCGCGTGCGGCCGGCAGCTTCGGCCAGAAGACGACCTTGCCCTCCCTTTGGCTTTACGGTGACAACGACAGCTATTTTCCGCCGGACACCTTCCGGCCGATGTTTGAGCGCTACACCGCGGCCGGTGGCCAGGCCCAACTGGTGGCTTTTGGCAACTTTGGCTCGGATGCGCATGGCCTGTTTGGTGCGCGTGCGGGTGAGGCCATCTGGCAGCCCAAAGTCAGTGCCTTCATGCAAAGCGTTGGGCTGCCAACGGCGGTGACCCAGGCCCGGTTCGGTGAGGCCGCGGCCGTCACACCAACCCCCGCCAAGACGGACTTTGCTGCGCTGGCCGACGACGCCAAGGTGCCGCACCTCAAGGACAGCGGAAGGGCCGGCTACAAAACGTTTCTGACCAAACCGTATCCACGGGCCTTTGCCATTGCCTCAGGCGGGGCCTGGGGCTGGGCCGATGGTGGCGATGACCCCCTCAAACGCGCCCTGGACAACTGCAACCGCAACGGCCGGGGCCAGTGCCAACTGTATGCCGTGGATGATGAGGTGGTCTGGCCGCCGTGAATTGGATTCATGGCCTTTTTTACGGGTGCCATGTTGCGCCTGTGGTGACACATGATGTGTCATCACCGCACGCTAAAAAGTAGCTTGTATCGCCATCCGTAATGCCGGCGTGATCTCGGGCAGCACCCCAAACCACGACTGAAACGCCGGGCGTGCCTGGTTGAGCAGCATGCCCATGCCATTGACCGTGCGGTGGCCGCGCAGTCGGGCTTGCGCCAGCAGCGGCGTTTCCAGCGGGATGTAGATCGCATCCGACACCATGGCCGCCTGGGGCAGTGCGTCCAGTGCCACATCCAGTGGTGCCTGGCCGTGCATGCCCAGCGTGGTGGTGTTGACCAGCAGGCTCGCCCCTGCCATCGCTTCGTTGCGCTGCACCCACGGCAACACCGTGACCCGGTTGCCAAAGTCTTTGGCCAGTTCCTGTGCCCGCTCCAGCGTCCGGTTGGTGATGCGCAGCTCGGGCACGCCCTCGTCCAACAGCGCGACCACAATGGCACGCGCGGCACCGCCGGCACCCAGCACCAGCGCCGGCCCCGCATCGCCGCGCCAGGACGGATCGGCATCACGCAGGCTCTGGATGTAGCCGGCGCCGTCGTTGTTCATGCCCAGCAGGCGCCCGTCGGGTTGCACCACGATGGTGTTGATGGCCGCCACCCGGCGCGCGGCCGGGTGCAGCTCGTCCATCAAGCGCATGGCGCTCACCTTGTGCGGCACGGTCACATTGCAGCCGGCAAAACCTAGAGCGGCCAGGCCACGGATGGCTGTCTCCAGCCGGTCCGGCCGCACCGGCAGCTGCACGTAGGCGCCCTTGCGCCCGTACTGGGCGATCCAATGGTTGTGGATGGCGGGCGAGCGGGTGTGCGCCACCGGCCAGCCCATCACGCCAGCCAGTACAAACGGTGAATCGGACATAAGCAGGTCTCCTTGCTGTGGCTGTGGTCTGTCGGGTTATTCGGGCCGCCGCGCGGTAGCCTTCCTGCCTTCGCGCCAAAGACGGGCCAAATGACGAACCTTCAGCCCGTCACGATTATCATGGGATTTCGGGGGTGGCCAGCTCGGATAATTTTCAGCGAAATAGGCCTCCGACCCATGATGGTATTGACTCTACAGCTACTTTTTTCATAGCAAAGCCCCTCGGTACCCCAACGCCATGAACGACAGCCTCGCCCAGCTACCCCCGCCGCTTGGTGCCCGCGCCTACTCCATGGCCTACCTGACGGCCCACCGCTGCAGCCCGCCCGAGGCGGTGCGCGTGGCCGCGGCCACCGGCTATGGCTTTGTGGGCCTGCGCCTGTGGCCCAACGCGCCCGGCGCGCCGCAGCAGCACCTGTTGGCAGACGCCGCGCTGCTGCGCGAGACCCTGGCCGCCTGCCGCGACACCGGGGTGGGCGTGTTTGACCTGGAGATCGTGCGCATTGGCGAGGGCTTTGACCCCCGGCTGTACCGGCCCTTGTTCGAGGCCGGTGCCGCGCTCGGCGCCCGTGCGGTGCTGGTGGCGGGTGACGACACCGACCCGGCACGCCTGGCCACCAGCTATGCCCGGCTGTGCGAGCAGATGGCGCCCTTCGGCCTGACGGCCGACCTGGAGTTCATGCCCTGGACGGCGGTGCCTGACGCCCGCAGTGCCTTGGCGCTGGTCGACGCCGCCGGCCAGCCGGCCCACGCCGGCAGTCTGGTCGATGCCGTGCACTTCGGTCGCTCGCACACCACGCTGGCTGACCTCCGCGCCATCCCGCGCCGCCTGCTGCACTACGCCCAGATCTGCGACGCCGAGGCCGGCACCCACTTCAGCACCGAGCAGTTGCTGCATACCGCCCGCTGCGAGCGGCTGCTGCCGGGTGATGGCAACATCGACCTGTGCGGCCTGTTTGCCGCGCTGCCAGCGGACCTGCCGGTGAGTGTGGAGGTGGTCAACCTGCCGCGTGAGGCCACCATCCCGGCCCAGCCCTGGGCCGCGTCCTGCCTGGTG
>JBEGOC010000301.1:0-25944 GCA_041182225.1 Pseudomonadota bacterium
CCTTGGACATTGCATTGCTGATCAAAGCCGCCATCATGGGCGTGGTGGAGGGGCTGACCGAGTTTCTGCCGATATCGTCCACCGGGCACCTGATTTTGGCTGGCGCCCTGCTGGGCTTTGACGACGAGAAGGCCAAGGTCTTTGACATCGCGATCCAGACCGGTGCCATTTTTGCCGTGATTCTGGTCTATTGGCACAAGCTGCGCGACACTGTGACCGGCCTGGGCCATCGGCCGCAGGCGCGCCGGCTGGCGCTCAATGTGCTGATTGCCTTTGTGCCGGCGGTTCTGCTGGGCCTGCTCTTTGGCAAGGCCATCAAGGCGCATCTGTTCAACCCCACCGTGGTGGCCAGCACCTTCATCATCGGCGGCCTGATCATCCTGTGGGCCGAGCGGCGCCACGCGGTTAACGCGGCGGCGGCCCGTATCCTGGATGCCGATGACATGACGCTGCTGGACGCGCTCAAGGTCGGGCTGGTGCAGTGTCTGGCCATGGTGCCTGGCACCAGCCGCAGCGGCGCCACCATCATCGGCGGCATGCTGCTGGGCCTGTCGCGCAAGGCCGCCACCGATTTTTCCTTTTACCTGGCCATCCCCACGCTGGTCGGCGCCGGCGCCTACAGCCTGTACAAGGAGCGCGCCCTGCTCTCGCTGGCCGACCTGCCCATGTTTACCGTAGGCCTGGTTTTCTCATTCCTCAGCGCCTGGTTGTGCGTGCGCTGGCTGCTGCGCTTCATTGCCACCCACAGCTTTGTTGGCTTTGCCTGGTACCGCATTGTGTTTGGCGGTGTGGTGCTGGTGACGGCCTGGAGCGGGCTGGTGACCTGGACGGCTTAATCTGCGCCGCCTAGCCCGAGCAGGGCTGCTTCGATGGCGGCGGCAGTCGCCAGCGGCTTTTCCATCGGGAACAGGTGGCTGCCGTCCAGCATCATGATGCGACCATGCACCACCTGCTCGGTCATGGTCATGCCGACCTGCTTCATCTCTGCGGAGTGGGTGCCGCCGATGAACGCTGCCGGGCACTTGAGCGGGTGGCGCTTGAGCAGGCGGTCCAGGTTGTCGGGGAGGGTGTTGTAGATGGCGGTTTCCACCTCGCGGTCAAAGCTCAGTACGCGTTTCTTGTCCTCGCCATCGCCCTCGTCGTGGGTGCCGTGGGCGATGTAGTCCTGCAGCACCTGCGGCTCCCAGCGGGCAAACACTTTCTTGCCCTGGAAGTGGGTCAATGCCTCGGCCTGGTTGGCCCAGCTGTTGCGTCGGCGCCGGCTGACCGCACCGGGTGAGACGGAGCCCACCAGCTGCGTGCTCTTGAGCGCGCCCAGCGTGGTGGCGCGCCAGCCGCCCAGCAACGGTGAATCCAGCAGTAACACGCCGCGTGCCAACTCGGGCGCACGGGCGGCGGCCATCAGGCTGACAAAGCCGCCAAACGAGTGGCCCACCAGCCAGGCCGGCTGCCCGGCCCGCTCCACCTCGGCGCGGGCGAAGTCGATCAATTGCTGCACCAGCTCACGCCAGTTGTTGCTGACGGGATAGCGCGGGTCGTGGCCGAATTTTTCGATGGCGCGCACCTTGAAGCCGCGTGCCTTGAGGTGGCGGAACAGCACGCGATAGGTGCTGGCGCCAAAGCTGTTGGCGTGGGAGAAAACGAGCAGGGCCACGGCGTCAGATCAGTTTTTCTTGCGGCGTGCTGATTTTTTTCAGTGGCAGGCTGCGGCCCGACTGGGCCAGCAGCGGCACCTCGGTGGCCTCGCCGTTCCACATCGGGTCTTCAATGCTGTCAAACACCTCGCGCAGCTTCTGGCCCCAGCTGTTGTGCAGCATGCGGAAATAGGGGTTGTTCTCGTCGATGCAGACCACCTTGTCGGTCTGAAAGCGGTCGGCTTCGTACAGCACCATGTCCAGCGGCAGGCCCACCGACAAATTGGACTTGAGGGTGGAGTCCATCGACACCAGCGCGCACTTGGCGGCTTCATCCAGTGGCGTATCCGGGGTGATCACGCGGTCCAGCACTGGTTTGCCGTATTTGGATTCGCCCACCTGGAAGTAGGGTGTCTCGGGGGTGGCCTCGATGAAGTTGCCGGCGGAATAAACCTGGAACAGGCGCATGCCCTCGCCAGCAATCTGGCCGCCAAAGATCAGCGACACATTGAACTCCACCCCGGCCTGCTTGAGCGAGGCGGCGTCGCGCTCATACACCCGGCGGATGGCCGCGCCCAGCACCCGGGTAGCATCGAACATGCTGCGCGCATTCCAGATGGTGATGGGCTCACCGCCTTCGCTGTCGGCCACCTGTTCCACCTGCAAAATCTCGCGCACCGACTGCGACACGCTCAGGTTGCCGGCCGACAGCAGCACCATGAAGCGCTCGCCCGGTTTTTCATAGACGATCATCTTGCGGAAGGTGCTGATCTGGTCCAGCCCGGCGTTGGTGCGGGAATCGGACAAGAACACCAGCCCGGCTTTGAGTTTGATGGCGACGCAGTAGGTCATGGTTCGGGTCGGCAAAGCCTTGAGTGTAGATGCCCCCGGATCGCGCCAAGGGGCCTGATAGACTGGTTCGGCATGTCCGATACCCCAGCCCCAGCCAAAGCCCCAGAGCTCGACGCGGAACCGCGCTACGCTTGGGTGGTGGTGTGGGCCTGCTTCGGTAGCCTGGCGCTGATCTTTGGCGTGTCGTATTCCTTTGCCGCCTTTTTTGCCTCGTTTGCCGCTGAGTTTGCGGCGCAGCGGGCCGATGTGGCGCTGGTGTTCGGCCTGTGCGGGCTGATCTACTTTGTGCTGGGGGTGGGTGGCGGCATGCTGGCAGACCGATTCGGGCCGCGCGCCGTGTGCATGACCGGCATGGCGTTCATCGCGGCCGGGCTGCTGGGCACCAGCCTGGCGCAGTCGATGGGCACGGTGTACCTGTGCTACGGCGTGGGGATCGGCATTGGCATCGCGCTGGTGTACACCCCAGCGATCGCCTGCGTGCAGCCCTGGTTCACGCGCCGGCGCGGGTTGGCCGCCGGCATCGCCAGCGCCGGCATTGGCGCCGGCACGCTGGTGGTGCCGCTGCTGGCCTCTGGTGCGATTGCCTGGCTGCAGTGGCGCGATGCATTGCGCCTGCTGGCGCGGGTGGTGCTGGTGTTGGGCCTGGGTTGCGCGGCCTTGTTGCGCCGCGCCCCGGCGGCCCACGCGGCCAGCGGCACCCGCCTGGCGCCGCCCGGCCTGACACTGCGCGAAGCACTGCACAAGCGCAAGTTCTGGTGGCTGTACCTGGGCGCGGTGCTGGCAGCACCCTCGATGTTTGTGCCTTTTGCCCATGTGTCTGCTGCCGCGCGTGATGCGGGCATCGACACAGCCCAGGCGGTCGGGCTGGTGGGCCTGATTGGCATTGGCAGCCTGGTTGGCCGCTTTGCCATCGGCGCGCTGGCCGACCGGCTGGGGCGCAGCCTCACGCTGGTGCTGATGCAGGGCGCCATGGGCGCCTCGTACCTGCTGTGGGCGGGTGCGGCCGGCTACCCGTTGTTTGCGCTGTTTGCGCTGTGGTTCGGCCTGAGCTATGGCGGCATCGTGTCGCTGCTGCCGGCCCTGTGCATGGACTACTTTGGTGCGCGGGCCGTGGCCAGCATCATCGGCATGCTTTACACCGGCGCGGCCCTGGGCAACCTGCTCGGCCCGGTGCTGGCCGGCCTGGTGTTTGACCAGATGGGCAGTTACAGCCCCGTGATCTGGGCCTGCCTGGCGCTGTCGGCACTGGCCACCGCGGTGTCGTCACGGCTGATCGTTCCGGGTCGCTAGGGCAAGCCCTGCTGTTTTTGCAGCAGTCCGGCAGCACGAACTCACAGACCCCTGAGGAAGCCCAGCGCAAAGGGCAGGCTGGCCATGCCCAGCAGGGTGGACAGGGTGACCAGTGCGGCCACATAAGCGCCGTCGTAGCCCATGCGCGCCGCCAGCACATAGGCGCTGGAAGCGGTGGGCAGGGCTGAGAATGCCAGCAACACCGTGGTTTGCACCGGGTCCAGGCCGAACGCCCGGGCCAGGCCGAGTGCCGCCAGGGGCAGCAGCAGGTGCCGGATCGCCAGCAGCGCCACAGCCAGCGCTTTGGCCCGGCCTAGCGCGCCGAACTGCATGCCAGCCCCGGCCGCCATCAGACCCAGCGCCAGAGAGGCCCCGCCCATGCGGCTGATGGTCGGCTCCAGCCAGTCCGGGATGCGTAGCCCGAGCAGGTTGGCGGCCAGCCCGGCGGCAGTGCCGATGATCAGGGGATTGCGCAGCAACGCGCGCACAAAGCCCTGCTGGCCCTGGCGTGCCATCGGCCAGACGGCTGCTACGTTGAACAGCGGCACGCAAACGCCGATCAGCACCGCGATCAGCAGCAGGCCCTGCGGTCCGGCCATGCGCTCTGCCAGCGCCAGTCCGATGAAAGAGTTGAAGCGAAACGCCACCTGGCTGCTGGCGGCGTGGTCGCGCGCCGGCACATGGCGGCCGAGCCAGGGCCAGAAGGGCAGTGAGTAGGCCAGCGCGATACCGGTCAGCCCGAGTGCCCAGCCGGCGCCGATCAGACCTGACGCGGCGCCGATGTCGAGCGGGCTTTTCACAATCGCGTGGAACAGCAGCACCGGAAAAAACAGGAAATACACCAGTGTCTCCACCTGTTCCCAGACGGTGCGGTTCAGGGGCGTGTAACGACACACCAGGTAGCCACACAGGATCAGGGAAAAATCGGGAAACAGCAGTTGGGCAAAGTTCACCCGGGGGAGAATAGCAGCCACGCCGGCTTCGGGTTTGCCCTTACGTGAAAGCCGTCGCCAGCGTGGCGGCGGCCCAGTTAACATGGTCGTTATACCGGCTCGGTCTTTGTTTCTTAAGGAGTTGTTTCATGATGCACCGTCGAACCCTTGTGGCCTGCACCGTTCTTGCCCTGTCTGGCGCTGCCCTCGCGCAGGGCTACCCCAACCGCGTGGTGAAACTGCAGGTGCCCTTTGCGCCAGGCGGCACCACCGACATCGTGGCCCGCGTCATCGCCGAGCCGCTGGGCAAGGCATTGGGTCAGAATGTGATCATCGAGAACAAGGCCGGCGGCGGTGGTGTGGTGGGCGCCAATGAAACGGCCAAGGCCGTGCCCGATGGCTACTCGCTCGGTATGGCCACGGTCTCCACCACAGCGGCCAACCCGGCCATCAACCCCAAAATGCCCTACGACGCCGCGACTGATTTCACGCCCGTCATCAACATTGCCGCCACGCCCAATGTGATCGCGGTGCACCCGAGTTTTCCGGCCAAGAATTACAAGGAATTTCTGGCAGTCCTGAAAAAATCGCCGGGCCGTTACTCCTACTCATCCTCCGGCACCGGTGGCATCGGCCACCTGCAGACCGAACTGTGGAAGAGCTTGGAAGGCGTGTTTGTGACGCATATTCCATACACGGGCGCCGGCCCGGCGCTGCGCGACACGGTGGGCGGCCAGGTCGAGATCATTTTTGACAACGTGCCTTCGGCACTGCCGCACATCAAAGCCAATCGCCTGGTGGCGCTGGCGGTGGCGGCACCGCAGCGGCTGGCCGCCCTGCCGGATGTGCCGACCTTCAAGGAGCTGGGCCTGGAGCCGGTGAACCGCATGGCCTATTACGGCATCATCGGGCCCAAGGGCATGCCACGCGATGTGGTGGACAAGATCAACGCCGCCACGCGCAAGGCGCTGGAAGACCCGGGCGTGCGCAAGCGCATTGAAGACACCGGCTCGGTGGTGCTGGGCAATACGCCCGAGCAGTTTGCCCAGCAGATGAAGGACGAGCTGGCGGTCTACAAAAAGGTGGTGGAGACGGCCAAACTCAAGCTGGAGTGAATGCTGCGGCAACCCGGCCCCGAGCCCACGACGCGCTGATTGACACCTTCATCGACGCTTTCATCGACGCCTTGTGGCTCGAAGAGGGCCTGTCGCGCAACACGCTGGCCGCCTACCGGCGCGACCTGACCCTGTATGCGGACTGGCTGTCCGCACAGGGCCGTGCGCTGCCTGCCAGCCAGGAGGCGGACCTGAGCGCCTACTTTGCGGCGCGCCATGCCAGCACCAAGGCCACCAGCGCCAACCGGCGGCTGACGGTGCTGAAGCGCTATTTCCGCTGGGCCCTGCGCGAAGGCCTGATCATGGCGGACCCGACACTCAAACTGCAGGCCGCGCGCCAGGCCTTGCGCGTGCCCAAGACCCTGACCGAGCACCAGGTCGAGGCCTTGCTGGCTGCCCCGGCCGTGGACGGCGCGCTGGGTGTGCGCGACCGCACCATGCTGGAATTGATGTACGCCAGCGGTTTGCGTGTGAGCGAACTGGTCACGCTCAAGGTGCTCAACGTCAGCCTGACCGACAACGTGCTGCGCGTGTTGGGCAAGGGCAACAAGGAGCGGCTGGTGCCTTTTGGCGAGGTGGCCGGGCTCTGGCTGGCGCAGTATCTGGCAGTGGCGCGGCCGGAACTGCTGGTCGGCCAGCAGACGCAGGATTTATTTGTCAGCACGCGTGGTGTCCATGCGGGCAGCGCCATGAGCCGCGTGATGTTCTGGATGATCGTCAAGAAATACGCGCGCCAGGCCGGTATCACGGTGCCGCTGTCGCCGCACACGCTGCGCCACGCTTTTGCCACCCACCTGCTCAACCATGGTGCCGATCTGCGCGCGGTGCAGCTGCTGCTTGGCCACGCCGACATTTCCACCACTACCATCTACACCCATGTGGCGCGCGAGCGGCTCAAGACCCTGCATGCGCAGCATCATCCCCGCGGCTAGCCGGCCTCAGACCCCCAGCAGTGCCAGTTCGGCTTCGTCAAAGCCAGCCGCCCGGCGTGCGTCCAGATTGAATGGCCCCTTGAGCTTTTGGGCGCCGTGCCGGGCCGCCAGCTCGGCGAAGGTGCGGATCGGGTCCAGCGCCTGCGCCGAACACAGGTGGCGATACCAGTGGTTGCCGATCGCCACGTGCCCGA
Organism: Pseudomonadota bacterium; assembly: GCA_041182225.1. Lineage (GTDB taxonomy): Bacteria > Pseudomonadota > Gammaproteobacteria > Burkholderiales > Burkholderiaceae_C > Rhodoferax. Next base: position 6,950 of record JBEGOC010000301.1, read on the forward strand.
TCTCGTCGCGCAGGATGATGTCCAGGATGGCCGCGCCGCGGTGGTCGCCGACCGAGACCAGCCGGTTGCGGATCGGCACCGAGGCATCCAGCCCGCGCGCCTCCAGCGTACGTGGCACCAACGCCAGCCGGGCCAGCAGGCTGGTTTCTGTTTTTTGCGCCATCTCCCACAGCCCGTTGTGGGCCGGAAAGTCGCCATAGTCAAAGCCCAGTGTCAGCAGGTGTTCGCGCAGCAACTCGAAATGCAGGGCTTCCTCGCAGGCCACCTGAAGCCAGTCGCGGTAAAAGCGCTCGGGCATGCCGGCAAAGCGCCAGGTCACATCCAGCGCCAGGTTGATGGCGTTGGCCTCGATGTGCGCGAGCGCATGAATCAAGGCGGCGCGGCCTTCGCGCGTGCCGGGCGACCGTGGCTTGAGCTGCTGCGGCGGCACCAGCGGCGGGCGCTGCGGCACGCCTGGCATGCCTGCCACAGCGGCAATCTCGTCCAGCGGCCGGACCACCAGGGTGGTCAGGTCCAACTGGCGCACCGCAGCGGCTTTGTCGACGGGTTTGTCGATGCACAGCAGACGCTGCGCCAAGTGCCGCGCTGAAGCCTCAGGGATCGGCGGCGTGGTGACCGATGCGGCCGGGCGCAAGGGCTGTGGGTTCAAGGGCTGGCTTCCATCCTTACAATTCTAGGGAACTCGCGGAAACGGAACACCCCATGGCAATTTACGAACTCGATGGCCTCGCGCCCCAAATTGCCGACACGGCCTGGGTCGCCGACAGCGCCCAGGTCATGGGCGATGTGGTCTTGGCCGCCAACACCAGCGTCTGGTTTGGCGCCGTGCTGCGCGGTGACACCGAAACCATTCGCATCGGGCGCGGCAGCAACATCCAGGACCTCAGCGTGCTGCACGCCGATGTCGGCATGCCGCTGACCGTGGGCGAAGACGTGACCGTGGGCCACCAGGTGATGCTGCACGGCTGCACCATTGGCGACGGCTCCTTGATCGGCATCGGGGCGGTGGTGCTCAATGGGGCGGTGATCGGCAAGGGTTGCCTGGTCGGCGCGGGCGCGCTGGTGACAGAAGGCAAGGTGTTCGCCGATGGTTCGATGATTCTGGGCAGCCCGGCCAAGGTGGTGCGCCAGCTGAGCCCGGAGCAGCTCGAGGGGCTGCGCCGGAGCGCGCAGCACTACGTGGACAACGCCCGGCGTTTTCGCAAGGGTCTGAAGCAACTGGGCTGATCCGCGGTGTCCGAACTCCATAAATTTTTATTCGAAGGCCTGCCGGTGCGCGGCATGCTGGTGCGCGTGACCGAGGGCTGGACCGAGGTGCTGCGCCGGCGCGCTGAGGGCAGTGCAGCCGGTGCCTACCCGGGTCCGGTGCAAGACCTGCTCGGGGAAATGGTGGCGGCAGCCTGCCTGATGCAGGCCAACATCAAGTTCAACGGCGCGCTGATTCTGCAAATTTTTGGCGATGGCCCGGTCAAGCTGGCGGTGGCCGAGGTTCAACCCGACCTGGCCCTGCGCGCCACGGCCACGGTCAGTGCCGACATTTCAGCTGATGCCAAGCTGAGCGCCATGGTCAACGTCAACAACCAGGGCAAGTGCGCCATCACGCTGGACCCGAAAGACCGCTTTCCCGGGCAGCAGCCCTACCAGGGCGTGGTGCCGCTGTTTGGCGACCGGCGCGAAAAGCTGGACAAACTCAGCGAAGTGCTGGAACACTACATGCTGCAAAGCGAGCAACTCGACACCCGGCTGGTGCTGGCGGCCGACGGACAAGTCGCCGCCGGGCTGTTGATCCAGCGCTTGCCGCTGGAAGGCGTGGGCAATCTGGGGGGCAGCGCGGCGCGCCAGGCCAATGAGGATGAGATCGGCCTGAACGAGCACTACAACCGCATTGCGCTGCTGGCGTCCAGCCTCAAGCGCGAGGAATTGCTGACGCTGGACGCGCACACCATCCTGCGCCGGCTGTTTTGGGAGGAGGAGGTGCGTCTGTTTGAACCTGAGCTTGGTCAGGCTGCGCCGCACTTTGCCTGCACCTGCAGCCGCGAGCGTGTCGGCAACATGATTGTCAGCCTGGGGCGCGACGAGGTCGAGAGCATCCTGGCCGAACGTGGCGATGTCGAGGTGGGTTGCGAGTTTTGCGGCCTGCAGTACCGCTTTGATCCGGTGGATGTGGCCGGCCTGTTTCTCGGTGCGGCCGACCTGCCCGCGCCCGGCGCACCGCTGCAGTAGCCGCGCGGGTTTAGCGCCGGGCGGCAAGCGTCCGGTGCCGCTCGATCGCTGCCAGCGCGCTGGTAGCCCTGGCCTCGCCCTGGCCCTGAATCAGCGCATAGGGCAGGGCGTGTTCGTTCAGCACCTGCCGCAGGCGTGTGTTCACCACAGCGCGCCAGGCGGGGCCGTCGCGCTGCAGGCCGTCGGCCATCCAGGGCAGATCGGTGTCCGCCAGCAGCGTGATGTCAAAGCCAGCATGGTGCGCCAGCGCGAACTGGTACAGCGACCGGTCCTGGAACAGGACATCGCTGTAAACCGCCGTCATCAGCGGCGTGGTGTCGGCCAGCACATCGCCCGGCCCCGCCTGGTCGATAGCCCGGGCCTGCGCCACAGCGATAGCGGATTGTTCATGCTGGTGCGGGGTGCGGGCGTGGTGCCGGCACCAGTCTCGCAGCGTTTCCGGGACCCAGTGGGCACGGGCGGGGGGCTTATCCAAAGCCCTTGCCAGGGTTTGGGCCAAGGTGGTCTTGCCGGTGCATTCGGCGCCCAGAATCGCAATTTTCATGGGCAGACTCGGCAGCCCCGCGGCTCAGCGGGCGAACTGGACGTAAATCTCGTTGGTCTTGATCATGCCGAGTTCGAGTCGGGCCTTTTCTTCCACCATGTCCAGGCCTTCCTTCAGGTCGCGGACCTCGGCCGCGAGCCGGCTGTTGACCAGCTGCGCCTGCTGGTTTTTCTGGGTCTGGGCATTCAGCTGTTCGGTCATGTCGGCCACGCTGCGCACACTGCCCCGGCCAAACCACAGCTGCGCGTGCAGGATCACGAGCAGGGCGGTCAGGCCGACCAGGACGGCGCGTTGGCCCATGCTGGTCAGCGCAGGTTGTAAAAGGCGGCGCGCCCGGGGTAGGTGGCGATCTCGCCCAGGTCTTCTTCGATGCGCAGCAACTGGTTGTACTTGGCCATACGGTCGGAACGGCTGAGTGAGCCGGTCTTGATCTGGCCGGCGTTGGTGCCGACCGCAATGTCGGCGATGGTCGAGTCTTCGGTCTCGCCCGAGCGGTGGCTGATGACGGCGGTGTAGCCGGCTCGCTTGGCCATTTCAATGGCGGCAAAGGTCTCGGTCAGCGTGCCGATCTGGTTGATCTTGATCAGGATCGAGTTGGCAATGCCTTTGTCGATGCCTTCCTTGAAAATCCGGGTGTTGGTGACGAAGAGGTCGTCGCCCACGATCTGCACCTTTTTGCCCAGGCGGTCGGTCAGCACTTTCCAGCCGTCCCAGTCGCTCTCGCTCATGCCGTCTTCGATGCTGATGATGGGGTATTTGTCCACCCAGGTCGCCAGAACGTCGGTCCACTCCTCGGAGCTCAGGGTCAGCCCTTCGCCCTCCAGGTGGTACTTGCCATCGCGGTAAAACTCGCTGGCCGCGCAGTCCAGGCCCAGTGCAATCTGGCTGCCGGCCACGTAGCCCGCCTTGTCGATCGCCTCCAGAATCAGCTGGATGGCGGCTTCGTGGCTGGCCACGTTGGGCGCAAAGCCACCCTCATCGCCCACCGCCACGCTCATGCCCTTGTCGTGCAGGATTTTTTTCAGCGCGTGGAACACTTCGGCGCCATACCGCAGGGCCTCGCGGAAGTTCGGCGCACCCACCGGGATGATCATGAACTCCTGCAGGTCGAGGTTGTTGTTGGCATGCGCGCCGCCGTTGACCACATTCATCATCGGCACTGGCATCTGCATCGAGCCCATGCCGCCAAAGTAGCGGTACAGCGGCAGACCCGATTCCTCGGCCGCTGCGCGCGCCACGGCCATGGACACGGCCAGCATGGCATTGGCGCCCAGACGCGATTTGTTTTCGGTGCCGTCGAGGTCGATCAGCGTCTTGTCCAGGAATGCCTGCTCTGAGGCATCCAGCCCGAGCACCGCCTCGGAGATTTCGGTGTTGATGTGTTCCACCGCCTTGCGCACCCCTTTGCCCAGGTAGCGGTCCGGGTCGCCGTCGCGCAACTCGATGGCTTCGCGGCTGCCGGTCGAGGCGCCAGAGGGCACGGCAGCGCGGCCCATGGTGCCGGACTCCAGCAAGACGTCGCATTCCACGGTGGGGTTGCCGCGCGAATCCAGGATTTCGCGGCCGACGATATCAACAATTGCACTCATCAAGGTCTTTCAAAACAAAAAATAAATTCGACGCAAACGCAGCTCAGACGCCTTCGACAATCACCATGCGCATGATGGCAGCGCCCTGGCGTGAGGCACGTGCCTTGCCGTATTCGGGCGACGACTCAAAGCGACGGGCGGCTTCCAGGCTGGGAAATTTGAGCACCACCAGCCGCTCGGGCGTCCAGTCGCCTTCCACCACCTGCACCGCGCCACCGCGCACACAGACCTCGGCGCCGTGGGCCTGCATGGCGGCACTGGACCAAACCTTGTAGTCTTCATACTGGACCGGGTTGGTCACGGTCACATTGGCGATCACATAGGCACTGGGCATGGTCAAACTCCGATCTGGTCTTCAAGGAAGGGGGCGGCCTTGGTCACGTCGTCCAGCGCCAGCAAGGTCTCCAGCAACTGCCGCATGTGCTTGAGCGGTACGGCATTGGGGCCGTCGCTCAGGGCGCGGGCTGGGTCCGGGTGGGTTTCCATGAACAGGCCCGCCACGCCCACCGCCGCCGCCGCACGCGCCAGCACCGGCACCATCTCGCGCTGGCCGCCGCTGCTGCTGCCCTGGCCGCCCGGCAATTGCACCGAATGGGTGGCGTCAAACACCACCGGTGCCCCGGTTTCGCGCAGGATGGACAGCGCACGCATGTCGCTCACCAGGTTGTTGTAGCCGAAGCTCGCACCGCGCTCGCAGGCCATGAAGCGGTCCTCGTCCAGGCCCGCCTCGCGCGCCGCAGCCCGCGCCTTGTCGATCACGTGCTTCATGTCGTGCGGCGCCAGGAACTGACCCTTTTTGATGTTGACCGGCTTGCCCGACTGCGCCACGGCGCGGATGAAGTCGGTTTGCCGGCACAGAAAGGCCGGGGTTTGCAGCACATCCACCACCGCTGCCACGGTGGCGATCTGGTCTTCGGCATGCACATCGGTCAGCACCGGCACGTGCAACTCGCGTTTGACTTTGGCCAAAATTTCCAGCCCCTGCAGCAGGCCCGGGCCGCGAAAGCTGCTGCCGCTGGAGCGGTTGGCTTTGTCAAAGCTGCTCTTGAAAATGAAGGGTATGCCCAGCTCGGTGGTGATCTCCTTGAGCGCCCCGGCCGTGTCCATCTGCAATTGCTCGGATTCGATGACGCAGGGGCCGGCGATCAGAAAAAAGCGTTGCCGCAGACCGACCTCGAAGCCACACAAGTTCATCAGGCCACGGCCTTCAGGTTTTTGCCGCCGCTTTGGTGGTCGAGCGCCGCTTTGATGAACGCGTTGAACAGCGGGTGCCCGTTCCAGGGTGTCGATTTGAATTCGGGGTGAAATTGCACCCCCATGAACCAGGGGTGTACGCTGCTGGGCAATTCCACAATTTCGGTCAGCTGTTCGCGCTGGGTCAGCGCCGAAATCACCAGGCCGTGCTGCCGCAGGGTGTCCAGGTAATTGACATTGGCTTCGTAGCGATGGCGATGCCGCTCGGTGACCAGGTCACCATAGATCTGGTGCGCCAGGGTGCCGGGCGCCACATCCGAGCTTTGCGCACCCAGGCGCATGGTGCCGCCCAGGTCGGAGTGCTCGTCACGCGTTTTGATGGTGCCGTCTTCGTCTTTCCACTCGGTGATCAGGGCAATCACGGGGTAGGGGGTTTCGGGTTCGAACTCGCTGCTGTTGGCGCCGGTCAGCCCGGCCACATGGCGCGCAAACTCGATGGTCGCCACCTGCATGCCCAGACAGATGCCCAGGTATGGCACCCTGTTTTCCCGGGCAAAGCGGGCGGCGCAGATCTTGCCCTCGATGCCGCGCTTGCCAAAGCCGCCCGGCACCAGGATGGCGTCAAACCGGGCCAGCTGCGTCACGGTGTCCGGCGTGATGGTTTCGGAGTCGATGTAGTCGATCTTGACCCGTACATGGTTCTTCATGCCGGCGTGGCGCAGTGCCTCGTTGAGCGACTTGTAGCTGTCGCTGAGGTCGACGTATTTGCCGACCATGACGATGTTGACCTCGCTGCGCGGATGCTCGGTCTCATAGACCAGGTCGTCCCAACGCTTGAGTTTGGCCGGCGGCGTGTTCAGGCGCAGCTTGTCGCAGATCAGGCCGTCCAGCCCCTGCTCGTGCAGCATGCGCGGCACCTTGTAGATGGTGTCCACGTCCCACATCGAGATCACGCCCCACACCGGCACATTCGAGAACAGCGAGATTTTCTGCCGCTCTTCGTCGGGGATGGGTCGGTCGGCCCGGCAGATCAGGGCGTCGGCCTGGATGCCGATTTCGCGCAGCTGCTTGGCGGTGTGCTGGGTGGGTTTGGTCTTGAGCTCGCCAGCGGCGGCGATCCAGGGCACGTAACTCAGGTGCACAAAGGCACTGTTGTTGGGGCCCAGCTGCAGACTCATCTGGCGCACGGCCTCCAGAAACGGCAGGGACTCGATGTCCCCGACCGTGCCGCCGATTTCGACGATCGCCACATCGACCGCCTCGGGCGTGCCAAAGCCGGCCCCGCGCTTGACGAAATCCTGGATTTCGTTGGTCACGTGGGGGATCACCTGCACGGTTTTGCCCAGGTAGTCGCCGCGGCGCTCTTTTTCCAGCACGCTCTTGTAGATCTGGCCGGTGGTGAAGTTATTGGCCTTGCGCATGCGGGTCTCGACAAAGCGCTCGTAGTGGCCGAGGTCCAGGTCGGTCTCGGCGCCGTCATCGGTCACGAACACCTCGCCATGCTGAAACGGCGACATGGTGCCGGGGTCGACATTGAGGTAGGGGTCGAGCTTGATCAGGGTGACTTTGAGGCCCCGCGATTCCAGGATCGCTGCGAGGGAGGCTGAGGCGATTCCCTTGCCAAGGGAGGACACCACACCGCCGGTGACGAAGACAAATTTGGTCATGTCAGGGGGAGCTTCAAGCTCGGGGAGGTGGTAAACAAGAATTATACGGGCCACCCCCGCGGGCAAGGCTCTGCTACATTGCCTGCCATGAACGACCTTGCTGGAAAACACATCGTGCTCGGCCTGACCGGCGGCATTGCCTGTTACAAAGCGGCCGAGCTGTGCCGGGCCCTGATCAAGCAGGGCGCGACGGTGCAGGTGGTCATGACCGAAGCCGCCGCGCAATTCATCACCCCGGTCACCATGCAGGCGCTGAGCCAGCGCCCGGTCTACGGCTCGCAGTGGGACGCGCGGGCTGACAACAACATGCTGCACATCAACCTGAGCCGCAACGCCGACGCCTGTTTGATCGCGCCCTGCAGTGCCGATTTTTTGGCCAAATTGGCGCAGGGTCGGGCCGATGACTTGCTCACCCTGCTGTGCCTGGCGCGGCCGCTGGAGCGGCTGCCCCTGCTGCTGGCGCCGGCCATGAACCGCGAGATGTGGGCCCACCCGGCGACACGGCGAAACGTGGTCCAGCTGCGCGCCGACGGCGCCACGGTGCTCGGTGTCGGGCAGGGCGAGCAGGCCTGCGGCGAAACCGGCGACGGCCGCATGCTGGAGCCGCAGGAGCTGGTGGATGATCTGGTGGCTTTCTTCCAGCCCAAGTCGCTGACCGGCCAGCGGGTGCTGATCACTGCCGGTCCCACCTACGAAGCGATCGACCCGGTACGTGGCATCACCAACCTGTCCAGCGGCAAGATGGGTTTTGCCCTGGCCCGTGCGGCGCACGAGGCTGGTGCCGATGTCACGCTGGTGGCCGGCCCGGTCAGCTTGGCCACGCCGCGCGGTGTGGCGCGCATCAACGTGCGCTCGGCCCGCGAGATGGGGGCGGCTGTGGCGCAGCAGGTCGACGCGGCCACGGTGTTCATCGCCTGTGCCGCCGTGGCCGACTGGCGCCCTGCGCTGGCGGCTGACCAGAAGATCAAGAAGGACGGTTCGGGGCTGCCGCCGAGCTTGAGTTTTGTCGAGAACCCGGACATCCTGGCCGCGGTGGCGCAATCGGCACGCGGGCGCAGCGGTGCGCTGTACTGTGTCGGCTTTGCCGCGGAAAGCCAGGACCTGCTGGCCAACGCCCAGGCCAAGCGGGCGCGCAAGGGCGTGCCGCTGCTGGTCGGCAACATTGGACCGGCCACCTTCGGGCAGGACGACAACGCGCTGCTGTTGGTCGATGCGGCGGGCGTGCTCGAACTGCCGCACAACTCAAAGCTGGCGCTTGCTCGCCAATTGATAGCAAACATTGCAATCCGGATAAGGGCTGGAGGCCTAAATGATGCAGGTTGATGTCAAGGTGATCGATCCGCGCATGGCCGATCAACTGCCGGCCTACGCCACGCCAGGCAGCGCCGGGCTGGACCTGCGTGCCTGCCTGGATGCGCCGCTCACACTGCTCCCCAATGCCTGGCAATTGGTGCCCACGGGCATCGCCATTTTTCTCAAGGACCCGAACTTCGCCGCCATGATCCTGCCGCGTTCCGGGCTGGGCCACAAGCATGGCATCGTGCTGGGCAACTTGGTCGGCCTGATTGACAGTGATTACCAGGGCCAGCTCATGGTGAGCGCCTGGAATCGCAGCACGGTGGCTTTCACCATCGCCCCGCTGGAGCGCATTGCCCAGTTGGTGATCGTGCCGGTGGTGCAGGCGCAGTTCCGGGTGGTGACCGAATTTGCCGCGAGTCAGCGTGGCGAAGGGGGCTACGGCTCCACCGGCAAGGCCTGAAGCCGGCGCCAGCCTCAGTGCAGCTGGCCCGGCCCGGGCAGGGCGTCGATGACGGGCGTGATCCGGAAGAAACCGGTGCCAGCCGAGCCCACGCCAATTTCATCGGCCGTGGCGTCCCGCACCGAGGCGACACGCAGGCTCAGGCGCAGCGCGATCCCGGCCAGCGGGTGGTTGCCGTCCAGCACCACGTGCTCCGGGTAGATGTCGGTCACGGTGTACAGGGCGTCGGCCGAGGGCTGTGCCTTGCAGCCCTTGGGCAGCGAGGCGCCGTCAAAGGTCATGCCTTCTTCAAGCTCGGGCGGGAATAAGCCGCGCGCCTCCAGACAGATCAGCTGGTCGTTGAAGTCACCAAAGCCCTGTTCGGGTTCGATGTGCAGGTCCACCCGGGCGCCGGGGGCATGGCCCTGCAGCGCCTCCTCGATCACGGCGAGCAAATCCGAGCCGCCCACCAGAAACTCGACCGGCTCGTCGAGCACGTCCAATATCTCGCCCAGGGTGTCCTTCAGGGTCCAGGTCAGGCCGACCACGCAGTGTTGTTTGATTTCCATAGGAGAATTGTCGCAGTTTGACGGGCGGCATGCCCCGAGCCGATCCGGCTGCAACACGGAATGGAAGCGCCCCGATGAATGTGTCTGAACCCCTGTCGCTGCTGGGCGGCCTGAGCCCCGCGCAATTCATGGCGCGGCATTGGCAAAAAAAGCCGCTGCTGGTGCGGCAGGCGGTGACCACGCCGGCGCCGCTGCTGAGCCGTGCCGAGCTGTTTGAATTGGCGGAGCGGGACGGGGTCGAGTCGCGGCTGGTGGTACAGGATGGGGCTAGTTGGCGCTTGCGGCACGGCCCGTTCCCGCGTCGCGCGCTGCCAGCACTGAAGCGGCCGGGCTGGACCCTGCTGGTGCAGGGGGTAGACCTGCATGTGGATGCCGCGCATGCGCTGCTGCAGCGGTTCCGGTTCGCGCCGGATTGCCGGCTCGACGACGTGATGGTCAGCTATGCCAGCGACAGCGGCGGTGTCGGGCCGCACTTTGACAGCTACGACGTGTTCCTGCTGCAGGTCCAGGGGCGGCGGCGCTGGCGCATCGGCCGCCAAAAAGACCTGCGCCTGCAAGCCGGGATGCCGCTGAAAATCCTGGCGGATTTTGTGCCGGAGCAGGAGTACCTGCTGGAGCCGGGTGACATGCTGTACCTGCCGCCGCGCTACGCGCATGAAGGCGTGGCCGTGGGCGAATGCATGACCTGCTCGATCGGCTTTCGGGCGCCGGGGCAGGGGGAACTGGCGCGCGAGCTGTTGCAGCGGCTGGCCGACGATGCGCCGGAGATCGCCGGTACCGGCCTTTACCGCGACCCCCGCCAGCCTGCAGTGGCACAGCCGGCCCAGATCCCGCAGGGCTTGCAGGCGTTTGCACACACCGCCCTGCAACGCGTGTTGGCCGATCCGCTGGCGCTGGAACGGGCCCTGGGCGAACTGCTGACCGAGCCCAAGGACGCCGTGTGGTTTGACCGTGCCGAGGGTGCAGACTGGGACGGCAACACGGCAGTGCGCCTGGACCGCCGCAGCAAGATGATGTTTGATGCGCGGCATGTGTTCATCAATGGCGAGGCCTTCCGCGCCGGTGGACGTGACGCGCGCCTGATGGCGTGCCTGGCCAATGCCCGGCATTTGAGGCTGGCGCAAGTGGCCGGATTGAGCGCTGCGGCGCGGGAACTGCTCCAGCAGTGGGTCCAGAGCGGGTGGCTGCATGCCGACTGAAATCGGCACCGTATCGCTGAACGGACGTTTTTCCGGCCGCGAGGCCTTCACCCGGCTGCTGTGCGGTGCGTTTGAGCGGGCAGCGCGCGAGGGCTGGCCCGAGCTGATGATCAGTGGTGCCAGTTTTGAGGGCTGGCCGCTGAAGGAGGCGGCTGGCGTGCAGTCCTTGCAGACCTGGGTTTCCCGCAACCCTCCTTGGGTTGTGAGCGGTATTTGACGATTGCCAATGGCGGATGATCGGGGGGTAATTTTTTGTAATATAATTGAAGGCTGAGCAAAACAGCTCGAGTCCGTTTTGCTTGGTCCTCGCGGTTCTGCCGCAGTGACAATTTCCGGAAGTTGTTTCGTTAACCCAATAGGTATATTCACATGAACAAGACCCTCATTCTGGCCGCCGTGATCGCTGCCGCTGCCCTGGCCGCTTGCGGCAAAAAAGAAGAGCCGGCACCTGCCCCAGCTCCCGCACCCGCTGCTGCTCCCGCACCCGCACCCGCTGCTGCCGCTTCTGACGCTGCTGCGACCGCTGCCGCAACCGCTGCTGCCGCTGCTGCTTCGGCACCTGCTGCTGCTGCCAGCAAGTAAGCTGTTCACCCAGCTGAAAAAGCCACCCTCGGGTGGCTTTTTTTTGGCCGTTTGCGGCCAGGTGGGTCTCAGACCTCGATCCAGCGCGTGCCGTGTTCGGGCCCGGCCACCTCGATGGCAGCTGTTGAGTGGCCCAGCGCCTGCCCCAACGCTTGCTGCGCCAACTCGGGGCGGTTGTTGCGTTCACTGAGGTGGGCCGCCACCACCTGACGCAAGCCCGGGTGAGCCAGCGAGCGCAGCAAGTCTGCGGCCTGCAGGTTGGACAGGTGGCCCAGCCGGCCGGCAATGCGCTGCTTGAGGAACTCGGGGTAGCGCGACTCGGCCAGCAGCGCCGGATCGTGATTGCATTCCAACAACAGCGCGTGGCAGCCGCTCAGTTGTTGCTCCACATGGCTGCTGGCGTGGCCGAGGTCGGTCAGGATGCCCAGGCGCAGCTGGCCGTCCGAACACACCAGCTGCAGCGGCTCGCGTGCGTCATGCGGGACCGTGAATGGCATCAGTTGCAGATCACGCAGCTGGATCGCAACACCGTCTTGGGCCCAGCACAACAGACTGTCGAAGTCGGGCGAGCCCAGCGCTGAGTGGGTGCCGTGGCTCATCCACACCGGTATCCGGTGACGGCGCGAAAATGCCTGGGCACAGCCAATGTGGTCGCCATGCTCGTGGGTGATGAACAGAGCGTCGATCACTGCACCACTGAGGCCGGCAATGGCCAGGCGCTGGTCGAGTTGGCGGGGTTGCAGCCCGCAGTCCACCAGCAGCCGGGTCACGCCCGCAGGGCCCGCGGCCTCGACCACCGTGGCGTTGCCGGTACTGCCGCTGCCCAGATTCCTGAAGCGCAGCATGCCGCAGTGGCTTACTGCAGGTCGTCGGCGATGACTTTCAGGATGCGCTGCGCATTGGCCGAGTTGTCGGGTGCGCCGGCCGATGTCTGGACTGACACGGCCACGCCGGTGCCTTGGCTGACCACCGCAATCCTGAGTTTCAGAGGCTCAGCGTTGGCCTTGCCCGAACCCAGTAACTTGCTGAAAAAGCCCGGTTCGCCTTTGTCTGCCGAGGGCTCGACATAGCGGACAAAGTAGATGCCCTTGCTGCGGTCGCGGTCCTCGACCGTGAAGTTGGTGCGATCCAGTGACAGACCCACGCGCCGCCAAGCGCGATCAAAGTCGGCATCAATCGCCAACTGCGGTTGTCCATTGACCATGGTGATGCGGGCGATTTTGGGGTTGGCGTCTGCCACCAGCGTTGCCTTGGCCTGCTCCTGGGTAGCGCCGAGCTTGATCATCAGCCGCCGCAAAAACTCAGTTTCAAGTTCAGGGTCGGCCGGGCGGGGCTGCCAGACTGTGCTTTGTTTCTGGCTGTCGGCGTAGTTCTCCACCATGCCCCGGTGGCTGATGAAGATGTCGGTGCCGCCATTGGCGTTGCGCTCCAGCCGGGTTCTGAATTTATCGCGTTCGCCGCTGGAATAAAGCGAGTCCAACACCTTGCCGAGTGCGTTGCGGATGAAATCAAGCGGGATCTTGGCCCGATTCTCGGCCCAGTCAGTCTCCATGATGCCCAGATTGGCCTGCTCCAGGGTCAGCAGAAAACCGTTCTCTTTCCAGAAATCTGTCACCGGCTGCCACAGCGCATCGGCCGGACGGCCAACCACCAGCCAGCGCTGGTTGCCCGCGCGCTCGATGCGCACATCGCCCAGCGAGGCGGCGGCGGTTGGCGCTGAGGCAGCGCCTTGCGCAACAGCCAGCCCTGACGCTGTGACCGTTGCCCCGGGTACGGCGTAGCGCGAGTCGCGCGACAGTTGGGTCAGATCCGGTGGCACGACCAGGGTTGGGGCCTTGGCTGCGCTCTTGTAGTCGATCTTGTCGGTATCCAGGGTCGAGCAGGCGGCCAGTCCAAGGGCCAGGGCCAGCAGGGACAGTCTGAAAAATGAGGTCACAAGCGCTCTTTCGATCAAGGGGTCAGGCTGGACGGCGCCTGTCAAAGCAGGCCGCTGGCACGCAGCGCCGCTTCCACCACGGCCTCATTGGGCGCCGTCAGGGGTGTCATCGGCAGGCGCAAGGCGCCACCGCAGAGCTTCATGCGGGCCATGGCCCATTTGACGGGGATCGGGTTGGCCTCGACGAACAACTGTTTGTGCAGGGGCATCAGTTGGAACTGCAGCGCCATCGCGCGCTGGCGGTCGCCAGCAATCGCTGCCATGCACAGTTCGTGCATCAGACGTGGCGCCACATTGGCTGTGACGCTGACGTTGCCGTGGCCGCCGCAGAGCATCAAGGCCACCGCCGTTGGGTCATCTCCCGAGTAAATCGAGAAGCCCGCCGGCGCTTCGCGGATCAGCCACTGGGCGCGGTCGATGTTGCCAGTGGCCTCCTTGATGCCGACGATGCCGGGCACCTGCGCCAGGCGCAGCACCGTGTCATGGGCCATGTCGGCCACCGAGCGGCCGGGCACGTTGTACAGCACCATCGGCAGGTCCACCGCCTCGGCGATCGCCTTGAAATGCAGGTACTGGCCTTCCTGGGTGGGCTTGTTGTAGTAAGGCACCACTTGCAGCTGGCAATTGGCGCCGACTTTCTTGGCGAACCGGGTCAGTTCGATCGCCTCGGCGGTGGAGTTGGCGCCGCAGCCGGCCATGATGGGCACCCGCGCGGCGGCCTGCTCGACCGAGACCCGGATGATTTCGCAATGCTCATCCACCGTCACGGTGGGCGACTCGCCGGTGGTGCCGACCACACCAATGCAGTCGGTCCCCTCGGCGATGTGCCAGTCGATCAGCCGGCGCAGGGTGGGGTAGTCCACGCTACCATCGTCATGCATGGGGGTGGCCAGGGCCACAATGCTGCCGCGAATGGGGCTGAAGGTTGAGCTCATGGGGTGTCAGTGGGAAGAGTGAGCCCGGATTCTAACGAGAGCGGGTAGCGCAGCCGCAGCGCCGCCGCTGAATCGCCCGGCCGCACGGCACACAGGCGCTGGACGAAGCGCTCGGGCTGCGGCAGATAGCCATCCTCGTACCCGATCACGCGCCAGCCGGCAAAGCGGACCAGCAATTCCCCGGTGTGCAGCAGAAAGTCCGGGTTGGCCGGTCGGCCCACGGTCTCGTTGCCGACGGCAAAGGTCTCATAAATCAGGACGCCACCGGGCGCCACGCTCGCAGCCAGGGTGGGCAGCAGCGGCCGCCACAGGTAATTGGTCACCACCACCGCATCAAACTGGCGTGGCTGTCCGGCCTGCAGCAGCGGCCAGGGACCATTCTCGATGTCAGCCAGCACGGTCTCGGCCATACCGGTCAGACCGGCCAGGGCAGCTTCCGAGCGGTCGATGGCCGTGACGGCATGGCCCCGCGCCGCGAACCAGCGCACATGGCGACCCTGGCCGCAGGCCACGTCAAGCACCGCGCCGCCCGGGCGCACCAGCGGCGCCCAGCGCCGCACCCAGTCCGACGGCGCAAGCCCGTCGTGAGCTATTTTTTTCATAGCATTACCACTAATATCCACGGGGGCTAGAGGCCAAAAACATTAAAAACACGACCAGAGCTGGTTGGCCATGGTCAGCAAAAATTCAGGCCGGGTGTAGAGCGAGAACACTGCCAGCAGCAGCGCCAGCGCCAGTCCCGCACCGACCCAGTGGGGCCAGCGCTTCATACGCCGGCAGTGCGCAGCGGCGCACTCTGGCGGGCAATGGCGGCTTCCTTGATCGGCAGGTTGACCAAGGCGGCAAACACGCCCAGCGCGATGGCGATGTACCAGACCACGTCATAGCTGCCGGTCTTGTCGTACAGGTAGCCGCCCAGCCAGACCCCCATGAAAGAGCCGATCTGGTGGCTGAAGAACACAAAGCCGCTCAGCATCGACAAATGCGCCACACCGAAAATCTGCGCCACCGTGGCGTTGGTGGGTGGCACAGTGGACAGCCAGAGCAGCCCCATCACCGAGGCAAACACATAGACGCTGGCCGGCGACAGCGGCACCAGCAAAAACACGGCAATGGCGGCGGCGCGGGCCAGGTAAATGAAGGCCAGGATGTTCTTCTTGGGCAGGCGTTGCCCCAGCATGCCGGCGGCATAGGTACCGGCGATGTTGAACAACCCGATCAGTCCCAGCGCATAGCCGGCCACTTGGCCTGACAGCCCATGGTCTTTGAGATAGCTCGGCATGTGCACGCCGATGAACACCACCTGAAAGCCGCAGACAAAATAGCCGGCCATCAGCAACTGGAAACTGCGGTAGCGGAACGCTTCTTGCACCGCTTGCCAGATGCTTTGCTCACGCCGGGTCGGTGCAGCGCCCGCGAAGCCGGGTTCACGCAGCCAATGTGCCAGTGGCAGCACCAGCAGCACGGCCAGGCCCAACGCTGTCAAGGCGTCTTGCCAGCCCAGGCGTTCTATCAGCAAACTCTCCACCGGCACCATCAGGAACTGGCCGAAGGAGCCGGCAGCCGCCGCAATGCCCATGGCCCAGGAGCGCCGCTCTGCCGGTACGTTGCGACCGATCACGCCGTAAATGACGGCATAGGTGGTGCCAGCCTGCGCCATGCCGATCAGCACCCCCGCCGAGATCGTGAACAGCAGCGGCGTGCCGGCGTGCGCCATGCCAAACAGCCCGATCGCGTAACACAGGGCGCCGGCCACAATCACACGGAAAGCGCCAAAGCGGTCTGACACCATGCCGGCAAAAATGCCGAACACGCCCCAGGCCAGGTTCTGGATGGCGATGGCAAAGGCGAAGGTCTCGCGGCTCCAGCCCTGGCTTTGCGTGATCGGTTGCAGCCAAAGGCCGAAGCCGTGCCGGATGCCCATGGACAGCGTGAGGATGCAGGCGCCACACAGCAGAACCTGGTTGGTGGAGAGCGTTTTGGTGGAACTGGTCATGCCCCGACTGTAGCCAATCTCGTGCCCCGCCGAGCTGACCGCTTGTCGCCTTGGCGCTGCGGGGCTGTGAATGCATACAGCTTTAAGAGTGATTCACACTACAATCCGCCGCTATGGCCGTCAAACCCAGCGTCGAATACTCCGAAGCCTCCATCCGCGTGCTCAAGGGGCTGGAGCCCGTGAAGCAGCGCCCGGGCATGTACACCCGCACCGACAACCCGCTGCACGTCATTCAGGAAGTGCTCGACAACGCCGCCGACGAGGCCTTGGCTGGGCATGGCAAAAAAATCCGCGTCGTGCTGCACCTGGATGGTGCCGTCAGCATCGAGGACGATGGGCGCGGCATCCCGTTCGGCCTGCACGCGGAAGAAAACGCCCCGGTGATCGAGCTGGTCTTTACCCGGCTGCACGCCGGCGGCAAGTTCGACAAGGGGCAGGGCGGCGCCTACAGCTTCTCCGGCGGCCTGCATGGCGTGGGCGTCAGCGTCACCAATGCGCTGGCCAAACGGCTGGAGGTCACCACCTACCGCGAGGGCCAGGTGGCGCAGCTGGCGTTCTCGGGCGGCGACGTGATCGAGCCGCTGCAAACCCGCCAGGCGGCCGAGGGTGACCGCAAGTCTGGCACCTCGGTGCGCGTCTGGCCCGATGCCCGCTACTTTGAGACCCCCAACCTGCCCATGGCCGAGTTGGTGCACCTGCTGCGCAGCAAGGCGGTGCTGATGCCGGGCGTCACCGTGACGCTGGTGAACGAGAAAACCAAAGAGACCCAAAGCTGGGTTTACAAGGGCGGCCTGCGCGATTACCTGATGCAGACCCTCAGTGGCGAGCCGGTGATCCCGCTGTTTGAAGGCGAGGGCTTTGCCGACGCGCAACACGACAGCTTTGCCGAGGGCGAGGGCGCCGCGTGGTGCGTCGCCTTTACCGAAGACGGTCAGCCGGTGCGCGAGAGTTATGTCAACCTGATCCCCACCAGCGCCGGCGGCACGCATGAGAGCGGCCTGCGCGACGGCCTGTTTCAGGCGGTCAAGAGTTTCATCGAATTGCACGCCCTGGCGCCCAAGGGCGTCAAACTGCTGCCCGAAGACGTTTTTGCCCGCGCCAACTATGTGTTGTCGGCCAAGGTGCTCGATCCGCAGTTTCAAGGCCAGATCAAGGAGCGGCTGAACTCGCGCGACGCGGTGCGGCTGGTCTCGGGCTTTGTCCGCCCGGCGCTGGAGCTGTGGCTGAACCAGCATGTGGATTACGGCAAAAAACTGGCCGAACTGGCGATCAAGGCAGCGCAGAGCCGGCAAAAAGCCGGGCAAAAGGTGGAAAAGCGCAAGGGCTCGGGCGTGGCGGTGCTGCCCGGCAAACTGACCGACTGCGAGAGCCGCGACCTGGCGCACAACGAGGTGTTTCTGGTGGAGGGCGACTCGGCCGGCGGCAGCGCCAAG
This sequence comes from Pseudomonadota bacterium, assembly GCA_041182225.1. Lineage (GTDB taxonomy): Bacteria > Pseudomonadota > Gammaproteobacteria > Burkholderiales > Burkholderiaceae_C > Rhodoferax. The sequence goes on from JBEGOC010000301.1 coordinate 24,555, forward strand.
ATGGGCCGCGACAAGGAAAGCCAGGCCATTCTGCCGCTGCGCGGCAAGGTGCTCAACACCTGGGAGGTGGAGCGCGACCGCCTGTTTGCCAACACCGAAATTCACGATATCGCCGTGGCGATCGGGGTTGACCCGCACGGCCCGCTGGACACGCCCGATCTCAGCGGCCTGCGCTACGGCAAGGTCTGCATCCTGTCGGATGCCGATGTGGACGGCTCGCACATCCAGGTGCTGCTGCTGACGCTGTTTTTTCGGCATTTTCCCAAGCTGATCGAGAGCGGCCATGTCTACGTGGCGCGGCCGCCGCTGTTCCGGGTCGATGCCCCGGCACGCGGCAAGAAGCCGGCGTCCAAGGCCTATGCGCTCGACGAGGCCGAGCTCACCGCCATCCTCGACAAACTGCGCAAGGAGGGGGTGCGCGAGAGCGCCTGGAGTATCAGCCGCTTCAAGGGCCTGGGTGAGATGAACGCCGAGCAGCTGTGGGAGACCACGCTCAACCCTGACACCCGCCGCCTGCTGCCGGTGCAGCTCGGCGGCATGGACTTTGCCCAGACCGAGGGCCTGATCACCAAGCTGATGGGCAAGGGCGAGGCCGCAAGCCGCCGGGAGCTCATGGAGCTGCACGGCGACTCGGTCGAGATCGACGTGTGATGTCGCCCCGGGCTCCAGACCGCATGATGCTTTGGGGTCAAAAAGGCCTGAAACCCGCATGGTTGCTTGTTCTGACGCTACTTTTCTTACAGCAAAGCGCGCGCGCTGACATCTGGGCCTTTGTCGATGAGCGTGGGGTCGCGCACATCGCTTCCGAACAGATTGATGCGCGCTACCAGTTGTTTTCCCGCGGCCAGGAGATGGCGGCGTCGGTCGCCGCGCCCATGCCCGAGCGGGTGCTGCAGGTCCAGCCGCTGCCGGCGCTCTCGGGCGAGCCGAGCGGGCAGCTGCTCGGGGTGTCGGCATTTTTCGAGCGCACGCCGGCCTACCGCCAGGTGCAGCAGCAAGTGCGAGAGGCGGCGCTGTTGCACGAGATCGAGCATGAATTGTTGCAGGCGCTGATCGCCACCGAATCCGGCTTTGACGCCCAGGCCGTATCGCCCAAAGGCGCGGTCGGCCTGATGCAGGTGATGCCGGCCACCGCGGCCCGCTTTGGGGTCGCCGCCGATCGGTCCGCCAGCATCGAAAAGACGTTGGCTGCCCCGCGCATCAACCTCAACACCGGCACCCGCACCCTGCGCTACCTTTGCAACCTGTTTCCGGGCCAGCTCGAGCGGGCCCTGGCAGCCTACACCGCGGGGGAGGCCGCGGTGCAACGCGCTGGCAACGCCATCCCCAATTCCCGCGAGACGCAGAATTACGTCAAGACGGTGATGCAACTTTCCCGGTTGCTCAAACC
>JBEGOC010000302.1:0-12368 GCA_041182225.1 Pseudomonadota bacterium
GAAAAACAGCAGCAACAGCACCCGCAGCGCGTCCCAGGCCAAAAATGGCATGACGCCCTTGTAGGTTTCGGCCATCGGCACATCTTTGGCCAGGCTGTTGACCACATACACATTCAAGCCAATCGGCGGCGCAATCATGCCGATGCCGACGGTGGTCAGCACCAGAATGCCAAACCACAGCGCCTTCGCCTCGTAGCTCAGGCCCCACAGGTCAAGCGCCATGATGGCCGGGAAAATCACCGGAATGGTGAGCAGCAGCATGGACAGCTCGTCCATCACGCAGCCCAGCAGCACGTACAGCAGCAGCACCGCAACCAGGATGCCGACTGCCGGTACCGGCAAGTGGGTGACCCACTGCGCCACCAGCTTGGGCATTTCGGTCAGGGCCAGCGTGGCGTTCATCATGTCGGCGCCGAGAAAGATCATGAACACCATGGCGGTGGTCTCGGCGGTGCCGAGCAGCGCCGAACGCATGCCCTGCCGCGTCAATTCGCGCTTGAACAGCCCGGTCAGCAGCGTGAGTGCCGCGCCCACCGCCGCGCCTTCCGTGGGGGAAAACAGGCCACCATAAATGCCGCCGAACACGGCCACAAAATTGAAAGCAAGGGGCCAGATGGCGCCCAATGCCTGCCATTTGGCGCGACCGGTAGTGGCACTGGCTGCGGGTGCCAGCGCCGGCTTGAAGTAGACGCTGAGTGCCACCACCACGATATAACCCAGCATGGCCAAGATGCCCGGCACCATGGCCGCGGCAAACAGCTTGGCAATGTTTTGCTCGGTCAGAATGGCATAGACCACCAGGGGCACCGAGGGCGGGATCAAAATCCCCAGCGTGCCGCCCGTAGCCAGCGTGGCGGTTGAGAGGCGACCACTGTAGCCGTGGCTGCGCATGTGCGGGTAGGCCACCTGCGTGATGGTGGCCGAGGTGGCCACCGACGAGCCACACACGGCGCCAAAGGCGCCGGCCGACAGCAGCGAGGCCATCGCCAGCCCGCCGCGCACGTGGCCGACCAACGCGGTCGCAGCCCGAAACAAATCGCGGCTGAGCCCGCCTTGCGAGGCAAACTGCCCCATCAACAGAAACAGCGGGATGACACTGAGTTCGTAGACGGTCAGCCGCGCCACTGCATTGCCCTTGAGCAGGTTCAGCAGGGTGCCGGTGTCGGTCATGAGCCAATACCCCAGGGCGCCCGGAATGAACATGGCGGCCGCAATGGGCATACGCAGGCCCATCAGCACCATCATGCCGATGAACATGACGATCCCGATCACGCTCGCGGTGGTGCTCACGCGGCCTCTCCAGCCAGCGGCTGCCGCCACAGTGCCAGGGCCTGTTGCCCGGCCAGAAGTGCGCTGAGCGCCAGACCCGGTGCCAGCGCGGCATAGACCCACCACATCGGCAGGCTGATGATCATGGTGGTCTCGCCCGCCTCACGCACAGCCACAGCGCCGGCCGTGGTGCGCCACGCCAGCAGGGCATACATCAGGGCCAGGGCGACACAGCCCAGGGCGTCAAGCCGGCGCACCGTTGACGGCCGGCTGCGCTGGGTGAAAAAATCAACCAGGATGTGGGCGCGCTCGCTTTGGCACCAGGGCAGGCACAGCGAGATCGCCAGCGCGATGCCCATCTGGGTGAGCTCCACATCACCCGGGATGGGGCGCTGAAACAGTGCCCGCATCAGCACGCTGACGAAGGTCATGCAGCCCGTGAGCAAGGCCACGCCGGCGCCCAGCATGCCAAACCAGCTGCTGAGTTTGCCCAGGCGGCTGGTCATGGCCTGGCCGCGCCGGTGTGGCCCAGCCCCGCGCGTTTACTTGGCTGCACTGTATTTCTTGATCAGGTCCTGGGCGTCCTGCAGCATCTGCTTGCCCGGCAGGCCCTTTTTGTCCATATCGCCGACCCATTCGTCGTACAGCGGCGCGGACACCTGCATCCAGCGGTCCGTCTCGGCGGGCGAAACCTTGATGAAGGTATTGCCACGGTCCTGCGCCGCCTTGCGCCCGACCGCCGTCGCCTCGTCCCAATAACGACCAATGGTGCGCGACAGGCCGGCGCCGCTGTGCTTGTCGATGATGCGCTTGAGGTCAGGCGGCAGGCTGTCGTACTTGGCCTGGTTCATGGCAAACACAAACCCGGCGGTGAACATGGACGGCCGGCTGGGCTCGATTTCGGTGTGGAATTTGCTCACTTCCTGCAGCTTGAACGAGGGGATGATTTCCCAGGCAGTCAGAAAACCGTCGATGGTGCCCTTGGTCATGGCGTCAGCCACACCGGGGATCGGCATCCCGACCGGCGTGGCGCCGAGCTTGGCCAGCAGTTTGGTGGATTGGCGGCTGGCTGCCCGGATCTTCAGGCCCTTGAAATCGTCCAAGGCGCGCACTGGCTTGCCCGAGGTGCTGACAAAGCCTTCATCATGCACCCAGGTTGCCAGAATCTTGGTGCCGGGAAACTCCTTGGTGGCGTATTTGCTGTAGTAGTCCCAGGCTGCGGCTGAAGCCACTTCCGCGGTGTTGGTCATGAAGGGCAGTTCCAGGGCCTCCATGATCGGAAAGCGCCCCGGCGTGTAACCGGGCAGCGTCATGACGAGGTCGTCCACGCCGTCCTTGACCCGGTCCACCAGTTGTCCCGGCGTGCCGCCACCCGACATGGCGGGCAGGATCTGGCACCGCATGCGGTTGTTGCTCTCCTTGGCAATGTCGTCACACCAGGGTACCGCCACCCGGTTATGGCCCATGGCCACTGTGGGCCAAATGTGGTGCAGCTTGAGCACCACCTCCTGCGCTTGGGCGCTGATGGCGAACAGGCCCCCGAGGGCCAGGGCAAGGCCGGTCTGCTGAAGTTGCCGAATGATGGTCATGCGAGATCTCCTGTGATGATGGACAAAAAACGTGGTGGGGCAAACGGGGCTCAAGCGGGCAGCCCGGCCGGCAGCCGGTCTGCGCGGTAGGCGGAGTCAATGGTAATGTGTCCGCGCACCCGCGACACACAGCTGCAGATGTGGCGGTTGGCCGCCTTGTCCGCAGCGCTCAAAAAAACATCGCGGTGTTCGATCTCACCGTCCAGTGCCAGCACGTCGAGCACGCACAAACCACACTCACCGCGCCGGCACTCGGACAACACCTCGATGCCGCGGGCTTGCAAGGCGTCCAGCAGCGAAGCTTCTGCCGGCACTGTGCAGTGCAGGCCATGGCGGGGCGCGGTGAGCGCAAAGGGGCGAGCCAGTGCACCCGGGGCGGCACCAAAGGTTTCAAAGCGCAACCGCTCAGGACGGCGCCCGCTGGCCTGCCACAAAGCCTGGGCGGACTGCAACAAACCCACCGGCCCGCACACCACCAGCTGACCGTCGGGCGGCAGGCTGGCGATGGCGGCGGGCACGTCCAGCGGTTGCCCCGTTAGCAGTTGCAGCCGCTCGCCCAGCCACTGGCGCAAGGGCTCGGCGTAAACCGCCTCTGACACCGAGGCCACGCCGTACAGCAGGGTCACCGGCGCACCGCGCGCGCTCAATTGCCTGGCCATACCCAGCAGCGGCGTGATGCCGATACCACCCGCCATCAGCACATGGGCTGGCGCGTCCCAGTCAATGCTGAAGTGCTGCTGCGGCGGGCTGATCGCCAGGGTCTGGCCTGGCTGCAACTGCCACATGGCCCGCGAGCCGCCCCGGCCCTGGTCCATGCGCTTGACGGCAATGCGGACCGGGCCACCCGGTGTTGGGTCGATCAGCGAGTAGGTGCGCAGCAGCGGCGCGGCGGGAGCGCTCCCGGGCCCGGCCGGCACCGCCAGCTCGATGTGCGCGCCAGGCGCGGCCATCCACGGCCCGGGCGGCAGTGTCAGCGTGAACTCGCGCACGGTCGGGCTCAGGTCGCGCAGGTGCGCCACGGTGGCCAGAACCCGGAGGGCCGACGGCGTCATGCGGCGTTCCTCTTGCGGATCAGTTGCACACCGGGCAGGCCGCGGGCAGTGCCATGCAGCACGGCGTCGCGCAAATTGTGCTGTGCCAACCGTGAATGCTCACGCATGACGCTTTCGGCGCGCATGCCCTCGCCGTGCTCGATGGCATCCAGCACCTGCCAGTGTTGGTGTTGCGCCACGATGAACATGTCGCGCGCATCGGCCGAGTTGGCCTGCGCCACGACAAAGGCCGACGGCGACGCGAAGGGCATGGCGGCGGCGCGCTCCAACTCGCGCTGCAGAAGCTCACTGCCGGCAAGCTCGCTCAGCAGGTTATGAAAACTCTGATTCAGCGCGACATAGGTGGAAAAATCAGCGTCGGTCAGGCGGGCCTGCTGCAGCAGGGCGTCGATCTGGCGCAGCACGAGGCGTGCCTCATTGAGCACGACCGGCGGCGCCCCGCGCTCGGCGGCCAGCCGCGCGGCAAAGCCTTCGATCATGCCGCGCAACTCGATCGCCTCGCCGATTTCGCGCTCGCTGAACACGCGAACCGCGTAGCCCCGGTTGGGCAGGGCCTGCAACAGGCCCTCCTGTTCCAGCCGCTGCAGCGCGCCACGGATGGGGGTGCGCGACAGCCCGAGCTTTTGCACCAGATTCAGTTCAGCAATGCGCGAGCCTCCGGGCAACTCGCCAGAGAGAATCATCTCGCGCATGCGCAACTGCGCACGCAGTTGTGCGGGTTGCGGCTGCGTGTCGGCAGCGGTCAAACGGCTGAGGGTGGCCATGTTTCGGTGCCGGGGCGCTCAAGGTCGATCAGGCGCTGGATCAGACGGCGTGCCCACAGGGCACCGGCGTCAATGTTGAGGTTATGGAACTGGCGCTCCGGGTGCGCCGAGATCGCCAATTGCTGGGCTTCCAGGATTTTTTCGTCTTCGCGAAAGATACCAGCCACGCCTTCGCGCAGCTGGTGCGTCAGGCTCTGCGCCGGCACCCGGTAGTTGCGGGCGAAGGCCCAGAAATAGTGACAGCTGGTGGCGGTTTCGGGGGAGATGGTGTTGAGCACATAACCGTTCACACCGTGCGAGCGGTCGCCCAGCGCCGGATCGCCCTGGTTGCCTCCGGGTGGCACTGCCCCGGTGCCGCTTTGGGCCACCCCGACGTCAATGGTGACGGTGCAGGGCGCCTCGAAACGCACAATTTGCCAGCGGTCCACCGGGCCGCTGTAACCACGCTCGGCCTTGATCTGGCCGGCCCAGAAGGGTGGCGCCTCGATGCCGGTCATCCAGCGCGTCACGGTGGCCGTGCGATCGCCGTGCGTGGCCAGAAACGGGGCTTCGAGCAGCGAGTCGTTGCCAATGGAGGAGCCGTGCACAAATGTCTCGTGCGTCAGGTCCATGAGGTTGTCCAACACCAGGCGGTAATCGCAGGCCACTGACAGGCGCTTGCCGTCGGCGGCCCAGTCCGGGTGCTGGTTCCAGTGCATGTCCGGCACCAGATTGGGATCGGCCAGGGTCGGGTCGCCGGGCCACACCCAGACAAAGCGATGACGCTCCACGACCGGGTAGCTGCGCACACAGGCCGAAGGGTTGAGGGTGGCCTGGCTGGGCATGCGGGTGCACTGGCCCAGCGCATTGAACACCAGGCCGTGGTAACCGCACACCACCTGGTCATCCTGCAAGCGCCCGAGGGACAGGGGCAGCAAACGGTGCCAGCAGGCGTCTTCCAGGGCCACGGCCTGGCCGTCGAGCTTGCGGTACAGCACAATCTTTTGGTCACAGAGGGTGCGGGCCAAGAGCTGCCGGCCCAGCTCCACGTCGTAAGCGGCGGCGTACCAGGCGTTCAGCGGAAAGGTGGGTGGGGGCTTGGTCATGGATACCGACTGTATACAAGCGTAATGATAAATTGGCATTTTTTAGGCTTCAATTCGGGTAAACACCAGTTTCTGTATACAGAAAAATCAACGGCGATCCACTATGATGATTTTTTCAAGCCCCTCAGAAAGGATTACCCATGCTCCAACTCCCCGCCCGCTACGACCATGTCGGCAGTTTTCTGCGGCCAGCCTACCTGCTGGAGGCGCGCCAACAAAAGGCCAGCGGCCAGCTGTCTGCCGAAGCCCTGCGGCTGGTGGAAGACCGCGCCATCGCCGAAATCGTCAAGTTTCAGGAAGACGTGGGCCTGAAAAGCATCACCGACGGCGAGTTCCGGCGCACCTACTTTCACATCGATTTCCTGGACCAGCTCGGCGGCGTCAAGACCGACATCCCCATGACCTTCATCAAGCCCGACGGCTCGCAAGAGCTGGCACCGCCGGTGATCAAGGTGGTGGACCCGGTGCGGCATGTGCGCGACATCCAACGCGCCGATTTTGAGTACCTCAAGTCCCAGGTCGGCCCCGGCAGCACGTCCAAGGTGACCATTCCCTCGCCCACCATGCTGCATTTCCGCGGGGGGCGCGCCGGCATCAGCCGGCAGGCCTACCCCGAGCTTGACCCCGTGTTCTATGACGATGTGGCCCGGGCCTATGGCGCCGAGCTGCAATCGCTGCATGACGCCGGTTGCCGCTATGTGCAAATGGACGACACCAACCTGGCCTACCTGTGCGACCCCAAAATGCGCGAAGCGGCGCGCCAGCGCGGCGACGATCCCAACGAGCTGCCGCGCCGCTACGCGGCCTTCATCAACAAGGTGGTGGCCTACAAACCCAAAGACATGCTGCTGGGCATGCACCTGTGCCGTGGCAACTTCAAGAGCACCTTTGCCGCCAGTGGCGACTACGAGCCGGTGGCCGAGGCGCTGCTGACCGACATGGACATTGACGCCTATTTTCTGGAGTATGACGACGACCGCTCGGGCGACTTCCGCCCGCTGCGTTTCCTGAAAAAAGGCAAGACCGTGGTGCTCGGGCTGGTGACCACCAAGTTTGGTCAGATGGAGAACAAGGACGCCCTCAAGCGCCGCATTGACGAAGCCAGCCAATACGCCCCGCTGGAGCAACTGGCGCTGTCACCCCAATGCGGCTTCAGCTCGACCGTGCATGGCAACAACATCGCCGTGGAAGACCAGCGCAACAAATTGCGCATGGTCATCGAGACCGCGCAAGAGGTCTGGGGGTGACGCGGTAGGTCCGGCCGGCTGCGCGGCCGCCAGCGAGGGGCGAGCGTCGTCGATGGTGCGCCCCCGCCGGGGGCCAACCCTAAGGGGTCGCAAGCCGCTGGCGTTGCCAATGGACAGGGTCACTCACAACTTGTCTATCGGCGTAGCTCGGAACCATTCCCAAAACTTGTCCGAATCTTTGATGTGGTCGAAATCCAAGGCGAATATCACCATGAAACTGTTGCTTCTTGGATCAAGGTAAAAGCGTTGCCCGTAATTGCCCAGACCCGCAAACCAGCTGTCTGGCTTGTCATGTCTGACCCACACCTGGTAGCCGTATCGAGCAAAATTTTCGTTTTCACTTTTGCCCACCGCAACCGTGTCAGTTTGCATGCTTTCAAGCCAGCGACTCGGAATGACGGATTGGCCTTTTGACACGCCCCCATTGACCATCGTGTTCGCCAAAATTGCATAGTCCGACAGCGTTGCATAGAAGGCGCTGGGACCGCTCGTTAACTCGGGGTTGCGCGTTGGGCTGAGCCATGCGGCTTTGCTGGTCGCGCCCATCTTCTTCCACACCATCTGCTCAAAAAAGGTGCGCAATGGCAGGCCTGTTTTTTGGGTGATCAACATGCTCAGGCTCTCTGTGCAATGAGGGTCATAGGCAAAGGTTTTGCCTGGCGTGTTGGCCGGTAATTCCTTGAAATATTGGTAGAGGTCCCGGCTGCCTTTGTCAGCAGCAGCAAAACGAGTTTTCGCGTACTGGCCGGCGCTTGCATCGGCACCGTCATCCAGCCATTTGAAGGCATGACCGCATTGCATATGCAGAGATTGCCGCAACGTGGCCTCCCCGATCGGCGAACCCTTGAGTTTGGGGACCATTTCCGCCATTTTGGCGTTCAGGTCAATGCTCGGATCTTGTTGAATAGCAACGCCGATACTGAGAGCGGTCAGCGTTTTGGCGATGGATTGGCCGTCAAAAAGTGACTGGGCAGTGGTACCGAATTGGTAACGCTCGAAAACCACCTTGCCATCCTTGCCCAATACCATCGCCATGATGGGATGCTTTTGAAGCAGATCGGCGGGGTCATGAAAAAACCCAAACTTGACCACGGCCTTGGGCAGCGCAATACCATCTGCGGCGGGCTCGATCCAAACCGGTTTTTTTGAAAATAAAGCCTGTAGGGCCTCGCCGTTGAGTGCCGCCAGACGGTTCGGTGGATTAACACGCAAAGGCCATCCGGCCTCAAAAGCTGTGTTGGGGCCTTTCCCGTAAAGCTGTTCTTTTGGCTCAGCGACTGCGGAACCAGCCCAGATGATCATCACCCCCGCCCACAGGCTGCGGCAAATACTTGCGAATTTCATGAGTACACCTTCCGAGTTAAACAGGCGAGCGCTACGCCGCCTGCTGGCCGGCGGTCCAGGCACCCATGCGCTGCGCCCACTGCCCCAGCGGGCCGGCGCCACCCTCGGCGCTTTGGTTGGCGCGGGCGATCAGCTGGTCCAGCAGCGCCTCTTGGGCCGGGTCGTCCTGGGTGGGGAACACCGGCGTTACCCGCACCAGGTAGTCACCCCTGGGGCCGTGCGGCACGGCCGGGAAGCCTTGGCCGCGCAAGCGGTACACCAGGGCCTCGCGGTTCAAGCGCATCTGCTGCAACCCGTCCGGGGTGGGTACCTCGACCCAGCGCCCGGCCATCCAGGCGTAGCCGTTCACTGGCATGTCGCAGCGCAGCACGCCATCCTCATCCAGTACGAACAACGGGTGGGGCTCGATCTCTACTTGCAGCTCCAGCCGGATCTTCAGTTTGCCGTGGCGCGCGCTGGGCAGGCTCAGCAGTTGGCCGTGGCGCACACCAGCCGGAAAGCGCACCTGGCGCCGGTAGGCCACGGCCCGCTCGCCGCTGCCGTCGCAGCCGTCACAGGTGGCCCGCTGGCGCCCGTCACCGCCGCAATCGGGGCAGGCAGTTGGGTTCCACAGCCAGCCAAACAGCGCTGCGGTGCGCACGGCGCCGCTGCCCCGGCAGGTGCTGCAGGCCTGCGCCAACACCCGCTGGCCCTGGCCCGCGCAGCTGTCGCAGGTCTGGCTGAAATGGCCGCGCACGGTGCGGGTACAGCCCCGCACCGCGTCCTCCAATGTCAGGCGTACCCTGCGCACATGGGTACTGTCTGCGGCTCCGGTTTGCCCCGGCTCCGCTGTCGGTGGCGGTGCCGGCGCAGTGGGGGCAGGCCGCTGTTCTGCAGCGGCATCGCTGTCGCTACCGCCAGCATCCTCCTGACTCAGCTGGCGCTGCTGACGCAGGTGCTGATAAGCTTTGTTGATGCCCTGCATTCGGCCCGATGCATCTGGCGCCGCATTGCGGTCTGGATGCCAGGCCGCAACCAAACGTCGCCAGGCGGCTTTGAGCTCGGCGTCACTGGCGTCCGGGGCCAGCCCCAGTGTGTCGTAAGCTTCCTGCGTGTCCATCGGGCTCAAGGTCTGGTCTCACAGCGCTGCGACATCATCGACCTGGCGTGGGTTTGAACGGCTGGTACAAGCGCCGCCCAATGTGCAGCAAGGCGACGACCACACCGCCCGCGACCAGACCGGCCAAGGCGCCCAGCAGGCTGGACACCACGGGCCCGGCCCAGCCCAGACTGTTGGCAAAATCGTCGATGCCGTGGCCGATGACCGGCACGCCATGCACCAGAATGCCGCCACCCACCATGAACATCGCCGCTGTGCCCAGGGTTGACAAGGCCTTCATCAGCCACGGCGCGGTCCACACCACCGCCCGGCCCAGGGCCTGCTGCCAGCGTGCGGCTTGGCGGCTGAGGTAAAGACCGGCATCGTCGAGCTTGACGATACCAGCCACCAGCCCATAGACGCCCACCGTCATCAACAGCGAAATACCCACCAGCACCGTGACGCGCTGCGCCATGCTGGCGTTGGCCACCGTGCCCAGTGTGATGACTATGATTTCTGCCGACAGAATGAAGTCGGTGCGCACCGCGCCCTTGATCTTGCTCTGTTCAAAGGCCACGATGTCCACGGTCTCGTCGGCGATAGCCTGCCGCAGTTCGTCATGGTGTTGCGCGTCACCGTCCGAGCGGTGCAGCAGCAGATGCAAGACTTTTTCGGTCCCCTCAAAGCACAGGAACAGGCCGCCGAGCATGAGCAGCGGGGTGATCAGCGCGGGCAACAGGGCACTGATCAGCAGGGCCGCCGGGACCAGGATCGCCTTGTTCAGCAGTGAGCCCCTGGCCACCGCCCAGACCACCGGCAGCTCGCGGTCCGCGTTAACGCCAGCGACCTGCTGGGCATTGAGCGCCAGGTCGTCGCCTAACACGCCTGCGGTTTTCTTGGCCGCCACCTTGGTCATGAGTGCCACGTCATCAAGCAACGTGGCAATGTCGTCAAGCAGGGCAAAAAAACTGGAGGTGGCCATAGGTCTGTGGATTGTCAACGATCACTGCTGGACGCCAACTGCCGCGGTCACTCCACCGTCACGCTCTTCGCCAGGTTCCTCGGCTTGTCCACATCGGTACCGCGCACACAGGCGGTGTGGTAAGCCAGCAGTTGCAGCGGCACCACGTGCAGCAGGGGCGACAACTCACCGTAATGCTCGGGCATGCGGATCACGTGCAGACCTTCGCTGCTCTCCAGCCGGGTGTCGGCGTCGGCCAGCACATACAGCACGCCACCGCGGGCCCGCACCTCGTGCATATTGCTTTTGAGCTTTTCCAGCAGCGCGTCGTTGGGCGCCACCGTCACCACCGGCATGGCGGCCGTCACCAGCGCCAGCGGGCCGTGCTTGAGCTCGCCCGCCGGGTAGGCCTCGGCATGGATGTAGCTGATCTCCTTGAGCTTGAGCGCACCCTCCAGGGCAATCGGGTAATGCAGGCCGCGGCCCAGAAACAGCGCGTTGTCCTTGGTGGCAAAGTCATCGGCCCAGGCCATCAGCTGCGGCTCCAGCGCCAGTACCGCCTGCAGCGCGGCTGGCAGGTGGCGCATGGCCTTGAGGTGGCGCGCCTCGTCGGCGTCGCTCAAGTGGCCGCGCGATTGGGCCAGCGCCAGCGTCAGCAAAAACAGGCCGGCGAGTTGGGCGGTGAAGGCCTTGGTGCTGGCCACGCCGATCTCCACCCCGGCGCGGGTGATGTAGGCCAGCTCGCATTCGCGCACCATGGCGCTGGTGGCCACGTTGCAGATGGTCAGGGTGTGCGTCATGCCCAGGCTTTGCGCGTGGCGCAGGGCGGCCAGGGTGTCGGCAGTTTCGCCTGACTGGGTGATGGTGACCACCAGTGTGCGCGGGTTGGGCACCGAGTCGCGATAGCGGTACTCACTGGCCACTTCCACCTGGGTCGGGATTTTGGCGATGCTCTCCAGCCAGTACTTGGCGGTACAGCCGCTGTAGTAGCTGGTGCCACAGGCCAGGATCAGCACCGAATCAATGCCCTTGAACACGCGCGCTGCGCTGGCCTGGCTGCCGTCAAACAACTCGGGCGCGATGCCCTCCACGCCCTCCAGCGTGTCGGCAATGGCGCGCGGCTGCTCAAAAATTTCTTTTTGCATGTAGTGGCGGTACGGGCCCAGCTCGGCTGCACCGCTGTGCGCCAGCACGGTTTTTACCGGGCGTTGCGCCGGTGTGAGCGGCTTGTGGGCCTTGTCCACCAGCCAGTATTTGCCCAGCTGCAGGTCGGCCACGTCGCCCTCTTCCAGGTACACGATCTGGTCGGTCACGCCGGCCAGGGCCATGGCGTCGCTGGCCAGAAAATGCTCGGTGCCGCCCTGCCCCACGCCCAGGATCAGGGGTGAGCCGGCGCGTGCGCCCACCAGCCGGTGCGGCTCATCCTTGCAAAACACCGCGATGGCGTAAGCGCCCTGCAGCTGGCTGATAGCGGCCTTGACCGCCTCGAACAGGTCGCCGTCGTACAGGCTGTCCACCAGATGGGCAATGACCTCGGTGTCGGTCTGGCTGTGGAACACATAGCCGCGTGCCTGCAGGCTGGCGCGCAGCTGGTCATGGTTTTCGATGATGCCGTTGTGCACCAGCGCCACCCGGCCGGGGCGGCTGGTGGCTTCCGGCCCGGGGCCGTGGCTGAAGTGCGGGTGGGCGTTGTGCACCACCGGTGCGCCATGGGTGGCCCAGCGCGTGTGGGCGATGCCGGTGGCGCCTTCGAGCTGGCTCTGCGTCACCTGCGCCAGCAACTCGGCCACCCGCTCGGTGCTGCGCGCGCGCTGCAGGCCGCTGGTGTGCACCGCGACGCCGCAAGAGTCATAACCCCGGTACTCCAGCCGCTGCAGACCCTGAACCAGCACCGGAACGATATTACGGGTCGAAACCGCACCAACAATGCCACACATGGTTCATCCTCCTTGGAATTTGGGACGATGGTAGCCAGGAGG
>JBEGOC010000303.1:0-3693 GCA_041182225.1 Pseudomonadota bacterium
CCTTCGAAGCAGGGCCAGCATGAGCTCGGCCAAGGCGATGGCCAGCACCACCGCCAGGCACCAACCCGTGCCCATGCGCACGATGAGCCAGCCGCACACGATAGGGAAGCCAAAGATGCCGACAAAATAGGTCATCACAAACCAGGTCAATGCCGCATGGCGCAGTTCCAGTGGCGCATCATTGATGACCTGGGTCTGGATGACCGAATACACCAAGCCGTAACCCAGCCCGAGCAGGATGGCACTGCCCACTTGCACGGCCACACCCAATGCCATGAAGTTCGCCAGCAGCACGCCAAGGCACATCAGCACCAATAACATGACAGCCAGCCGATCGGCATTGACCCGGGCCATATGGGAGGCCAGGGTCAGCCGTGCCAGAACAACAGTGACACCGTACACAGCAAAGTAGGTGCTGGCGTCCAGCGCCGTGCCTCGCACCAGCGACGTCTGAAAAGTCATCAGGCCGGTGAAGACACTGGCACCCAGTCCCACCATCAGAATGGGATAGCGGGCGCGTGTGGCCAGCACCAGCGGCAGGGCACGCAGCCAGCCACGGTTCGCGCTGGTACTTGCCGTTTTGGCACCTTGCGACATGGTTTCAAAGGCAAACAACGAGACGCTGGCCAACAGGCAGCAGGCGGCCACGGCGCTCAGGGCCGCAGCGGTTGAAAAGTTCAGCTCCCGAATCAGCGCAGTGGCCACAATGGGGCTCAAGCCAATCCCGCCCATCTGAAAGGCACCAAAGCGTGCAAACCAGAAAGCCCGGTTGTCATCGGTCACACGGACTGACAGCGACAAAGGGGCAGCCAGATAAAAGATGCCCCAGCCCAGCCCGATCAGCAACCCAGCCAGCGTGGTCCAGCCATTCACCACGACCAGACTCGCCAGGCACTGGTAGCCCAAGGCCAGCAGCAACGCGCCGAGGGCGGCCATGCGCGCGGCACCCAGCCGATCTGCAAACGATCCGACCAACGGCACACCGAGAAAGGTACCCACCATGGCGCCGGCCAGCGTGAGCCCGGTGCTCACCTCGCTGCCGCCCAGGGTGCGAAAGTGTTCGGTCAATAAAAAAGTGGCGCCGTAACCCAGAGCCGTGAGCAACGTGCCGATGAAAAGCAGCCCGGTATGCAGCGCCCGCATCGTCACGGCAACTTGCGGCGCTGCACAAAGCCGCTTTTGTCGGCAATCGCAGTCTTGTCAAAAGTCTGGTCGCCCTGCCACAGGGGACGCCATCGTGCCAAGTCGGCTTCGCGCGCCAGTCGGATGTTCATACTCTGTTTTTTGAATCAGTGAGCCTGCAGCTTAAACCTGTTGAACCCGGCTACCCCGCTGCTTGTCCAAACCATCGGCAGGACTCACTCAGAAGTGGTACTGAACCTTGCTGAAGTCACTGATGGCAAACGCATACAGGATCATCAGGTCCTCGTCATCCACGTTGTTGATCTGGTGGCGGGCGTTACCTGGAATGAACAACATTCTTCCAGGCTCGACGCTGTGTACCACATCGTCAATGGTGACCGTGCCGCGTCCGGAAAGGGTGAAATAAGTTTCAGGCTGTGAATGGCGATGAGGCTCGAGCGACTCATCTTTTCTGAGGCGAACGACGCCCATCGTCATGTCGTTCTGGCACCCGGAACCACTGCCCAGCAGCTCTTTCCATTGCGCCTTGCCGCGTCTGGCAATCTGATCGGATGGCCAGTGAGTCCATTCAAGCTCATCAAGGTGTTTGGAGGCTCCGTGCATGGCGAATACGACCTTTGTCTGTTGAAGGCAGCCATTTTAGGAGGCTGCGCACGGGATGATGCGGCGCCGAGCTAGTTCTTGGGTTTTTACCCAACCGTGTTTTCGCATGGGACGTATGGCACGCGCTATTGAATGTCGTGGCGCCGGCTTGGTTCATGGAAGTGGCTTTGCCGCCTCAAGCCTCCTGCTGTCCGATCTCGAAGTTGGCCAGCTTCTCCAGCGCCCGGACCATGGCCGAGTGGTCCCAGGCGGCGCCGCCATGGGCCGCGCAGCTGTTGAACAGCTCCTGCGCGGTGGCGGTATTGGGCAGGGACACGCCCAGCGCGCGTGCGCTGCTGAGGGCCAGGTTCAAATCCTTCTGGTGCAGGGCGATGCGGAAGCCCGGATCGAAGGTGCGCTTGACCATGCGATCGCCATGCACCTCCAGGATTTTCGAGGAGGCAAAGCCACCCATCAGCGCCTGGCGCACGCGGGCCGGATCGGCACCGGCCTTGGCGGCAAACAGCAAGGCCTCGGCCACGGCCTCAATGTTGAGGGCCACGATGATCTGATTCGCTACCTTGGCGGTCTGTCCGTCGCCATTGCCGCCGACCAGGGTGATGTTCTTGCCCATCAGCTCAAACACCGGTTTGACGCGTTCGAAAGTAGCGTCTGACCCGCCGACCATGATGGACAGGGTGGCGTTTTTTGCACCCACCTCACCGCCGGAGACCGGTGCGTCCAGGTAGTCGCAACCCAGCGCGTTGATCTTCTTGGCAAACGCCTTGGTTTCAATCGGCGAGATCGAGCTCATGTCCACGACCACCTTGCCCGCACTCAGGCCGGCGGCAATGCCGTCGGCGGCAAACAGGGCCTCGGCCACATTGGGGGTATCGGGCACCATCAGAATGATGATGTCGGCACGCTCGGCCACGCCGCGTGCGCTCAGGCACTTGGTGGCGCGACTTTCTGCAATGGCATCAGGCATTTTGCCGCGGGTGAAGACGAACACATCGTGGCCGGCTGTAACAAGATGGCCCGCCATGGGCGCGCCCATGATGCCAAGGCCAACGAAGCCGATCTTGAGAGAAGAAGTCATGGTGTTTGTTTAGTGGGGTGGAACAGAGGAATAGAAGAAAGGTTCAGGCGGCTGTCAAACACTGGCGCCAGCCCAGGCCTGCTTCGGTGGTAGTGGCGGGCTTGTACTCGCAACCGATCCAGCCGGCATAGCCGATACGATCCAGGTGCGCAAACAGGAACGGATAATTGATCTCGCCCGTGCCCGGTTCGTGGCGCCCGGGGTTGTCTGCCAGTTGGATATGGCCTATGCGGTGCAGCTGCTTTTGCAGGGTGGCGGCCAGTTCACCCTCCATGCGCTGCGCGTGGTAGATGTCGTACTGCACATAGGCGTTATCGGCACCCACGGCGTCCAGGATGGCGAGCGCCTGGTCGGTGCGGCTCAGGTAGAAGCCGGGGATGTCGAAGGTGTTGATGGGCTCGATCAGCAGCCGCAGGCCTGCCGCCTTGAACGCCGTGGCGGCGCGAGACAGGTTGTCGACAAAGGTGGCGTGCAGCGCCTGCGCAGTCACACCGGCAGGTGCCTTGCCGGCCAGGCAGTTGAGCTGGCCCACACCCAGGGCCTGGGCATAGTCGATGGCCTGGGCAATGCCGCTGCGAAACTCGTCGGTGCGGGCGGGGTCGCAGGCGATGCCGCGCTCTCCGGCCTCCCAGTTGCCCGCAGGCAGGTTGTGCAGCACCAGCTGCAGGCCGTTGTCATCCAGGCGCTGACGGATGTCCTTGGCGCTAAAGGCGTAGGGAAACAGAAACTCGACAGCCTTGAAGTCGGCACGCGCGGCAGCCTCGAAACGGTCAAGAAAGGGCAGCTCGGTGAAGAGCATGCTCAGGTTGGCGGAAAATTTTGGCATGGTCAAAGTACGGTGATTGAGGGTCAATGGCGCAATGGTGCCG
>JBEGOC010000304.1:0-3677 GCA_041182225.1 Pseudomonadota bacterium
CTGTGGCGCGGGCCCGCCCAGCTCAAAGAGGCCGGGCCGAGCCGGTTCGAGAAGGGCACCCGCGGGTAACGGCCGGCCAGCCGCGCCTGGCGCAGGGCCGGCCCGGGGGTGGAGCGCAGCACCGGGATGTCATCCAGCCACAGGCCGGCGATGCTGCCGCCCAGGGCGGGTGCCAGGTCGCAGCGCAGCTTGGCGTGGTGCAGGGAGAGTGTGGCGGTCATGGTGGTTTTGTCCAGTCTTGGCGCCTATTGTCGCCGTGAGTCGCCTTGACGCGCCCAACGAAAAAACCCGCCAGGGCTGGCGCCCCGGCGGGTGTGAGCTCTCAAGGAATAGAGGTCTTAGCGGTTGTAAGCGGTCTCGCCGTGGGCGCTGATGTCCAGGCCTTCGCGCTCATCTTCTTCGCTGACGCGCAGGCCGATGGTCAGGTCCACCAGCTTGAAGGCAATGAAGGAGACCACGCCCGACCACACGATGGTGACCAACACGGCCTTCAACTGAATCCAGACCTGGGCCGCAATGGAATAGTCCGCGGCTGCCACCATGCTGGCCGTGACCCAGTCGGCCACGTAGCCCGGGCCGCCCAGCGCTGGTGAGTTGAACACGCCCGTCAGCAGCGCACCCACAATGCCACCGACGCCATGCACGCCGAACACGTCGAGCGAGTCGTCCGCCCCCAGCATTTTCTTGAGCGCGTTGACGCCCCACAGGCAGGCAAAGCCAGCGATGACACCAATCACCAGAGCGCCGCCAATACCCACGTTGCCGGCGGCCGGGGTGATGGCCACCAGGCCCGCCACGGCACCCGAGGCGGCACCCAGCATGGAGGCCTTGCCGCGCATCAGCGCCTCGCCCACGCACCAGGCCAGGACGGCTGCCGCGGTGGCGCCCAGGGTGTTGATGAAAGCCAGAGCGGCAAAGCCGTTGGCTTCGAGTGCCGAGCCGGCATTGAAGCCGAACCAGCCCACCCACAGCAGCGAGGCGCCGACCATGGTCAGCGTCAGGCTGTGCGGCGCCATGGCTTCCTTGCCATAGCCGATGCGCTTGCCCACCATGTAGGCACCGACCAGACCCGCCACGGCAGCGTTGATGTGCACCACCGTGCCGCCGGCAAAGTCCAGCGCGCCGGTTTGCCAGATGAAGCCAGCTTTCGCGTTCATGGCATCCACCACGTCTTTGGCGCTGTAGGCGTCCGGACCCATCCAGAACCAGACCATGTGCGCAATCGGCGCGTAGCTGAAGGTGAACCACAGCACCATGAAGGCCAGCACCGCGGCGAACTTCATGCGTTCGGCAAAGGCGCCGACGATCAGGCAGCCCGTGATACCGGCAAAGGTGGCCTGGAAGGCGGCAAACACGATTTCCGGGATGACCACGCCCTTGCTGAAGGTGGCGGCATTGGCAAAAGTGCCGGCCGCGTTGTCCCAGACGCCCTTCATGAACAGCCGGTCAAAGCCGCCGAAGAAGCGTCCGCCTTCGGTGAAGGCCAGGCTGTAGCCATAGAGGAACCAGAGCACCACAATCAGCGAAAAGGTCACCATGACCTGCATCAGCACCGACAGCATGTTCTTGGAGCGCACCAGGCCGCCGTAGAACAGGGCCAGGCCGGGCACTGTCATCAGGATCACCAGCATCGTCGAGACCATCATCCAGGTGGTATCGCCCTTGTTGGGCACGGGTGCGGGTGCCGCTGCAGCGGCGGCGGGTGCGGCTGCTGCAGGCGCAGCGGCCGCCGAGGCGGCTGGCGCCGCCGGAGCCGCCGGCTCGGCGGCCTTGGCTTCAGAGGCGGCGGGCGCCGGGGCTGCGGTCTGTGCCATGACGGCGCCGCCGAACAGCAGGCCCAGGCCAAGGGTCAGGGAGATGAGTATTTTTTTCATGTCAAGCTTTCTGATCTGCTGGTTTCAAAGGGCTTCCTTGCCGGTTTCGCCGGTGCGGATACGCACCACCTGTTCCAGGTTGTAGACGAATACCTTGCCGTCACCAATCTTGCCGGTGCGGGCCGCACCCTCGATGGCTTCGATGACGCGTTCGGTCAACTCGTCGGCCACCGCCGCCTCGATCTTGACCTTGGGCAGGAAGTCCACCACGTACTCGGCACCCCGGTACAGTTCGGTGTGGCCTTTTTGGCGGCCAAAGCCCTTGACTTCAGTGACGGTGATGCCTTGCACACCGATGGCCGACAGGGCTTCGCGCACCTCGTCGAGCTTGAACGGTTTGATGATGGCGGTAACGAGTTTCATAGGGTCTCCTAACAATAGTTTTTCAATCAAAAGCTGTATTTGAGGCTGGCGAACACGCCGCTTTTGCCAAGGTTGTCGACGCTGCCGACCTTGTAGAAGCCATCCTTGGCATCGGTGCCGACCAGGGCCAGCGAGGCAGCCAAGCCATTGCCGAGATCTTTGCCCAGGGTGAGCGAGTAGTCGGTGTAGTCTGCCGGGCTGAGCTGGTTCGGCACAA
This sequence comes from Pseudomonadota bacterium, assembly GCA_041182225.1. Classification (GTDB taxonomy): domain Bacteria; phylum Pseudomonadota; class Gammaproteobacteria; order Burkholderiales; family Burkholderiaceae_C; genus Rhodoferax. Next base: position 2,455 of record JBEGOC010000304.1, read on the forward strand.
TCTGCCGGCCGATGTGGGGCGTCAGGGAAAAGCCTTTGCCGAGGTCGAAGGTGGCGGCAGCTTCCAGGTACTGGCTGCCGGTGCTGTCGGCATTCGCCACGAAATTCGTCACACTGCGGCTGTATTTGGCAGTGACCGGGCCGTAACTCAGGGCGACATACAGCTCCGTGGTGTTGGCGTTGGTGGCGGCATTGTTGGACGGGTAGATGTAGCCGATGATGCCGACATCAAAGCCGAGGTCTTTGGCCAACTCGCCCTTGTAGCCGCCATACAGATCGACTTCCATCGAGCCGTCGGTTGCGCCAGCGAAATCTTTGACCCAATTCACATTGGAGCCCCAGACACCCGCATAGACGCCGCTTTTGTGCGAGAAATCGGCGCCAGCTTGCACCGCTGGCTTGAACGAGGTCTGGGAGATGCCGCGAAACCGGTAATCGGTGGTGGCGCCAATGTTGTACGACAGGGTGTAGGCCGGTTCGGCGGCGATGGCTGGTGTGCCGGCCAGGGTGGCGGCGAGCAGGCCGCTCAGGACGATGGCGGAAGTGGGGGTCAATGTCATGCAGGGCTCCAGCAAAGTTAAGGTACGCCATCGCTACGCACAGACCGTGCCAGCTGGTCGTTCCAAGATGTCGGTGTGCACGTTGGGGTGGTGCCCGCGCCTTGTTTGACCCCCATCTGCGGTAAGATCACTGTACAAAACAACATATGCACCGTGTTGGTGCGAGTGGCCTGCTGGCTTGCCGGCCCCGCACCGTTTTGGAGAGGAACACCGATGAGTCTTGCTTTGGTGCAAAGTCGGGCCCTGTTGGGCCTGGAGGCCGCCGCTGTCACCGTGGAGGTGCACTTGGCCAATGGGCTGCCCAGCTTCACGCTGGTCGGCCTGGCCGATGTCGAGGTGAAAGAAGCGCGCGAGCGGGTGCGCTGCGCCATCCAGAACTCGGGCCTGGAGTTTCCGACCAACAAACGGATCACGGTCAACCTGGCGCCCGCTGACCTGCCCAAGGACTCGGGTCGGTTTGACCTGCCGATTGCGCTGGGCATCTTGGCCGCCAGCGGACAGCTCGATCCGGCCAGGCTGGCCGGGCACGAGTTTGCCGGTGAACTGTCGCTGTCGGGCGAGTTGCGTCCGGTGCGTGGCGCACTGGCCATGAGCCTGGCGCTGCACGCCGGCCAGGTGCTCACCCAACTGGTGTTGCCGCCCGGCAGTGCCGACGAGGCGGCAC
>JBEGOC010000305.1:0-5845 GCA_041182225.1 Pseudomonadota bacterium
TCCCGGCGCCCGGCCAGGCCTGGGTGGAAGCGCCGCTGCTGGAGAGTCTGGGGCTGGCCGTGGGCGATGAGCTGCTGCTGGGCGACATCAGCCTGCGGGTGACCCGGCTGATCGTGAATGAGCCGGACCGGGGCGCCGGTTTCATGAAGTTTGCGCCGCGCGGGATGATTCACCGGGACGATCTGGCCGCCACCGGACTGGTGCAGCCGGCCAGCCGGCTGACCTACCGGCAGGCGGTGGCGGGCGAGGATGCCAGCGTCAGCGCCTTTGTGGCCTGGGCGCAGGGTGAGGTTAAAAACCGCACGGTGCGCGGGGTGAGGGTGGAGTCGCTGCAGGGCGGCCGGCCCGAGTTGGGGCAGACTCTGGAGCGGGCCGAGAAGTTTTTGAACCTGGTGGCCCTGTTGGCGGCGCTGCTGAGTGCGGTGGCGGTGGCCCTGTCAGCCCGGGGGTTTGCCGCCAACCACCTGGACGACTGCGCCATGCTGCGGGTGCTGGGCCTGAGCCAGCGCACCATCGCCTCGGCCTACGCCTTTGAATTTGCCGCGGTCGGCCTGATGGCCAGCGCGCTGGGCGTGCTGTGCGGCTACGCGGTGCACCATGTGTTTGTGCTGCTGCTTGCCGGCCTGGTGGATGCTGCCTTGCCGGCGCCGGGAATCTGGCCGGTGCTGTTTGGCCTGGGCATGGGCCTGACGCTGCTGCTGGCCTTTGGCCTGCCGCCGGTGTTGCAACTGGCACAGGTGCCGCCGCTGCGGGTGATCCGGCGCGACGTGGGCCGGCTCAAACCCGCCTCGCTCGGGGTGCTCGGGGTGGGGGTGGCCGGCTTTGCCGCGCTGTTGCTGGCCGCCAGCAGTGACCTGACGCTGGGCCTGATCGCGGTGGGTGGCTTTGCGGGCGCCACCGGCGTGTTTGCCCTGCTGAGCTGGCTGGCGGTGAAGTTGCTGCGCTGGCAGGTCAACGAGAGCACGGCGCCGCGCTGGCTGGTGCTGGCCACGCGCCAGATCTCGGCCCGGCCGGCCTACACCGTGGTGCAGGTCAGTGCCCTGTCGGTGGGCCTGCTGGCGCTGGTGCTGCTGGTGCTCTTGCGCACCGACCTGATCGACAGCTGGCGCAAGGCCACCCCGGCCGATGCGCCCAACCGCTTTGTCATCAACGTGATGCCGGACCAGGGCGACGCCTTTCGCCAGGCCCTGACCGAGGCTGGCGTGGCGCGGTTTGACTGGTACCCGATGATCCGTGGCCGCCTGGTGGCGGTGAACGGCCGGCCGGTGACGCCGGAAGACTACGCTGACGAGCGCGCCCGCCGGCTGGTGGACCGCGAGTTCAACCTGTCGCACAGTGCGGCCAAGCCGGTGCAAAACCTGGTGGTGGCCGGCCGCTGGGTGGAGGAGGAGGCCGGTGCCATCAGCGTCGAAGACGGGCTGGCCAAGACCCTGGGCCTGAAGCTTGGCGATGCGCTGTTGTTTGACATCGGCGGCGTGCAGACCGAGGCCCGCATCACCTCGCTGCGCAAGGTGGACTGGGGCTCGCTGCGCGCCAACTTCTTTGCCATGTACCCGGTCAGCCGCATGGCCGATGTGCCCAGCACCTACATGGGTGCCTTCAAGGCGCCGGCCACGCCCGGCTTCGACAACGCGCTGGTGCGGCGCTTTCCCAACATCACCAATGTGGACATGAGCAGCACCTTCACCCAGGTGCAGCGCGTGCTGGACCAGGTGATCAGCGCGGTGGAATTCCTGTTTGCGTTTACCCTGGCCGCCGGGTTGGTGGTGCTGTTTGCCGCTGTGACCGCCACGCGTGAAGAGCGGGCGCGCGAATTTGCCATTTTACGGGCCATGGGCGCGCGCAGCAGCCTGTTGCGCCAGGTGCAGCGCGCCGAGCTGCTGGGGGTGGGCCTGTTGGCCGGCTTGCTGGCCTCTTTGGTGGCCTCGCTGGTGGGTTGGGCGCTGGCGCACTATGTGTTCGAGTTTGACTGGGTGGTGTCGCCGTGGGTGCCGCTCTGGGGTTCGGTCAGCGGCGCGCTGCTGGCACTGGCGGCCGGCTGGTGGGGCCTGCGCGAGGTGCTGCGCCGGCCGGTGGTGGAGACCCTGAGGCGTGCAGCCCAGTAGCGCCACCCCACCTCCCGATCAGCCCACCGTCCAAAGCCGTTCTGACCAGCCGTTGCTGTCAGTTGGCCTGTGCCAGCAGCGCGCCCACGGTCAGCCGCAGCACTTGCCGGGCATCGGCCGCCGTCAGGCCTTGTTCACGCCGCAGCCTGATCCAGGTGTCCAGGCTCAGGGCCAGGTCCAGCGCCTCGACCAGGTGCGCGTTTTGCGTCACAGCGGGGGGCAGCAGCAGCTTGAGCCGGTCGCGCTGCAGTTTGGCGGAGTCCATGAGGTTCTGCGCCAGGTAGGGTGATTGATGCCGATGCACCTGTGCCGCCAGATGGGGTGCGGCCAAACGGTCGTAAATCTCGCCGCGCAGATCAATGCTCTCCAGCACGCGCGCCTGCCAAGTCGTGGCCTGCAGCTTCACATGCAGTAGCGGGGCCACCTGGGCATCCAGGTCCAGGCTGATTTCGCGGTAGAGCGAATCCATGTCGTCAAAATGACGAAACACCGTGCGCAGGCCCACTTCGGCGCGCGCCGCCACCTGCTCAGCGGTGGGGCTCAAATGGCCTTCATAGACCAGGGCAGTCAAGGCCGTCACGATTTTTTTGCGGGTGACGACGCTGCGGTGGATGCGCCCGTCCCGCTGGGTCGCTGTGCCATGTTGCCGCGACGACGGCCAGCTTGTTGCGTCTGGTGGCGAGCCGGGGTGGGTCATGTCACGCCTCAGTTGGCGTAGTAGATGTGCTCGTCGTCTGCAGCCGCGGTCTGCTTGAGGTTTTTGTCGATCGCGATTGCTCCCTCGCCCAGTGAGGGCCACAGCGGCTTGCGTTGGGCCTTGTCCCAGGTGGCCAGCTTTGCCTTCAGGGCGGCCAGGCGTTCGGGTTCACGGGTGGCGAGGTTGACTTTTTCGGTCGGGTCGGTGGCCAGGTCAAAAAGCCACTCTTTTTTGGGTCGATGGCTGACCTGCAGTTTCCAGTCGCCATCGCGCACCGCGCGGTAGGTGTCGGTGCGCCAGAACAGGGTGTCATGCGGGCGTGCGGCCGAGGCCTGGGTGATGACGGGCAGCAGGTTGACACCGTCGATCGGGCGGTCAGCGGGCACAGCGCGGCCGGCCGCTGCGGCGGCGGTGGCAAAGATGTCAAAGTGGCTGACCGGGGCCTGCACCGTGCTGCCTTTGGGGATCACGCCGGGCCAGCGCATGAAAAACGGCACATGGATGCCGCCTTCAAAAAAGGTGGCTTTCCAGCCCCGGTAAGGCGAATTGAGGCCGTCCAGGCCGACGTAATGGGCGCCGCCGTTGTCACTGGTGAAGATCACCAGGGTGTTGTCGTCCAAGCCCTGGTCCTTGAGCGACTGCAGCAGGCGGCCGATGTTGCGGTCCAGCGAGCGGATCATGGCGGCGTAGACGCGCAGGGTGTGGTCGGGAATGAAGCTCAGCGCGTCGTAGTCTTCGCGCGTCGCTTGCAGCGGCGTGTGCGGCGCGTTGTAGGCCAGGTACATGAAAAACGGCCGATTCTTGTTGGCAGCCACCACCTTCACGGCCTCGTCGGTCAGGTAGTCGGTCATGTACTTGGGCGGCTGGAACGGCTCCTGGTCTTTGAAGCGCACCACCCAGGGTTCAGCCGCCCAGAGAAACTTGTCGATCGGGTCGAAGTCTTGCCGGGCGTTCACCACATTGGGATGCTTGGGCGGCAGGAACATGGAGGCGGCGTGCAGGTGCGACAGCGATTCGTTGAAACCGTGCGAATAGGGCCGGAACTGCGGGTTGTCCCCCAGATGCCACTTGCCCACCTGCACGGTGTGGTAGCCCGCGCCTTGCAACAATTTGGCGATGGTGATCTCGGTGGTGGGCAGGCCCATGTCCTCATAGGGGATCAGGTCGGCCTCACGCTCGGCGTGGTAGATCGGTGGCCGCAGCTGGTCCGGCCGGGCCGTGCCGGTGATGGCCTTCATGAACTGTTTGGGTGTGGGTGTGAACTCAAAGCCGAAGCGGGTGGGGTAGCGGCCGGTCATCATGGCTGCCCGAGAGGGCGCGCAGGTGGCGTTGCCCGAGTAGCCGTTGCGGAAATTCACGCCGCCACTGGCGATGCTGTCGATGTGGGGGGTGGGTACCTTGCCGCCGGCGATGCCGCCGCCGTAGTGGGTGATGTCGTTGAAGCCCAGATCGTCGGCCACGATCAGCATCACATTGGGCGGCCGGCCGGCCTGGCTGGCGGCAGCCACGGCCGGCCCCTGTTGCCAGGTGACCTCGCGGCTGGGCGCGTACTCCTGGCGCATCACGTATTTGACGTACAGCAGCAGCGCGCCGGTGCGCCCGCCCACGGCGTAAAAGCCGGCGGCGCCCAGCACCGCCAGGGCCACCGCCCCCCAGGCCAGTCGTTTGATCATGTTCGCATTGCTTTCAGGGTTGCTGTTGCTTGGGTTGGAAAATGTTGCCGCTCATTGCAACGACGGGCGTCGGGCCATGGCCTCGCGCCAGTGCCGCAGGTGGGCATGTTGCTCACCGGGCCGCACCCGAACCACCCGGGCAAAGTCCACCGCCACCACGGCGGTGATGTCGGCAATGCTGAAGCCGCTGTCGGCAATGGTGTCGCGCCCGGCCAGTTGGGCGTCGAGTTCGTCAAAAAACTGCCGCAGCCGGGCCAGGCCGCGCTCGGCCAGGGCCGGGATCTGGGCATAGGCCACCGGGCCGGGCAGGGCTCGGTTGACCATGGCTGGCGAACTGTTGCGCAGCGCCTCGGCAATGGCCATCAGGCCTTCAAACTCGGCGCGCCAGTGCCAGCTGGCAATCTGGGCCTGCGCCAGCGGTGTGGTGCCCAGCAGCGGCGGGTTGGGAAAGCGGGCTTCCAGGTAGGCGGCAATGGCGGCGTTGTCGGTCAGCAGGGCGCCGTCTTCAAGCTGCAGCGCGGGCACCGTGCACCTGGGGTTGATGGCACGGTAGGCCTCGCCCAGTTGCTCGCCCCGGGCCAGGTCTACCTGTACCGTGGCGTGCGGCACGCCTTTTTCGGCCAGCAGGATGCGGGCGCGGCGCGGGCTGGGGGCGGTGGCGCAGTCGTACAGGGTGATCATGGCGGGCTGGCCCAGGGTGTGATGGCGGTGGCTTAGCGAGGCAGCAGCGCCAGCAGGCTGCCCAGGTGCACCAGCGCCGCCAGCAGCGCCAGCACCAAGGCCACCCAGGTGCGCGGGCGCAAGGCAAAGCTCATCACCACCTGCGCCGGGAAAGAAAACGTCATGGCGGTGCCGGCTGTTTTGAGCGGGTGTACCTCGCGCAGCGACGGGTTGATGGCGAGCTTCATCATGTCGCGCCGGCTGCGGTAGCGCATGGCGCCCACCACGTGCCAGCCCGGGTCGGGCGGGGTAGCCCAGGCATCCACATAACCACCCACCTTGCGCATCACGAGCATGGGGTGACCGCCGTGGCCCAGCAGCACCTTGACGAAACGCCGACCATAGGCTTGCAGCAGGGCCAGACCCTGCGTGGGTTGACCGTCAGCCGGGTGCGGCACCTCATGCGGGTGCACCCGCACCAGGTTGCTCATGATGAACTCTTTGCCGTCATCGGCCTCCAGAAAGGCGCGGATCACTGCTCTTTCGGTGTGTTCGCCAAGTTTGGTTTTGGCGGTCTCAGCCAGAAAGGCCTCGATCTCGGCCTGGCTCAGCGGCCCGCGCCAGTTGTCGTACCAGGCGCGAAACAGCAGGTACAGCGCCAGCGCCACCGGCCAGGCCCACCAGGCGCCAACCATCATGAGCACCTCCGA
>JBEGOC010000306.1:0-9125 GCA_041182225.1 Pseudomonadota bacterium
GGCGCTTTGCGCCGACCGCCACAGTCAGCGTCACCGTCGGATAGCCCCTGCCCCGGGGCGGGCCGGGACCGTTGCGCGAATTCAGCCTACAAATACCTGGGTCCGAAGCGCAACCAAGTCCAGCACCCGCAGGCCGCCATACTCGACCCGGATCGAGCCCTGCGCCGCCAGTGCGGTCAGCGCTTCATTGACGCGCTGGCGCGACAGGCCCACCAAGTAGGCCAGCTCTTGCTGGGTGATACGCAGCACCTCGCCCACGCCGGGATAGAGCACCGGGTTGAACAGCGCCGCCAGGCTGCGCGCCACGCGCAGATTGGGATTGCCCATGCGGTCAATCTCGCGCGCGGCAATGAACTGGGCCAGCCGCTCGTTGAGCTGGTTCATGACAAAGCGGTTGAAACCGATCGAGTGGTCCAACAGCCAATGGAAGGTGTCGACATGCAGGCCGGTCACCCGGCTTTTGCGCAGCGCCTGGATGTTGTAGCGGTAACTCTCGCGCTTGAGGGCCGTGCCCTCGCCAAACCAGCCGCCCGGCGGTACGCCGGTGAAGGTCATGGTCTGGCCCTGGGCGTTGTCGGCACTCATTTTCAACAGGCCGTCGACCACACCAAACCAATAGGTGACCGGCCGGCCCACCCGGCACACATAGTCACCCGGGCTGGCATCGGTGATCTTCAGGTCGGCCACGGCGCGCTCGCGCTCGGGCGGCGCCAACAGGCTCAGCCAGGGGATGGCGTCCAGCTCCGCCGGGGTGAGCGGGCGACGGCGCTGGTGCAGGGGCGACTCGTGAACCATGTCGGGAGCAGACCGTAAGTTGCCAGAAAGCGAAGGGAAAACCCCTACTGATTAAGCGCAAGATTGTCGTCGAAACGACAACTTGACGTCAAATGAAGCCCTATTATTTGCCCTATTGCGACAAGCGGCAACCCCCTGCCCAACTTGTGCTGATACGAAGACAAGGTAACGGGATGCAGACCACTTTCCCTCAATTGCTGTTCAATCACGCGGCCCAGCGCCCGGCCGACCCGGCCATGCGTGAAAAAGAATATGGCATCTGGCAGGCCCTGAGCTGGGCCGACCTGGCCGCCATGGTGGTGCAGCTGGCCTGTGGCCTGCACCAGGCCGGCCTGCGCCGGGGCCAGCACATGGTGGTGGTGGGTGCCAACCGGCCGCGCCTGTACGCCACCATGCTGGCGGTGCAGTCGCTGGGCGCGGTGCCGATTCCGCTGTACCAGGACGCGGCCGCGCTGGAATGCGTGTTCCCGATCAACAACGCCGACGTGGCGTTCGCCTTTGCCGAAGACCAGGAGCAGGTCGACAAGCTGCTGGAGATCCGCGACCGCTGCCCGCAACTGGCGCACATCTACTTTGACGATCCGCGCGGCCTGCGCAACTACGACGAGCCTGGCCTGGCCGCGCTCGACGAGCTGCTGGCGGCGGGCCAGGCCTTTGCCAAGCTGCACCCGGATTTCGTCAAGGGTGAGGTGGCGCTGTCGCAGCCGCAGGATGTGGCGGCCATGTTCTTCACCTCCGGCACCACCGGCAACCCCAAGGGGGTGGTGCACACCCACAACTCGCTGCTGGACCGGGCCCGCGCCGGCGCCGAATTCGACCACCTGACGCACCGTGAAGAGGTGCTGGCCTACCTGCCGCCGGCCTGGATCGGGCAAAACATCTTCAGCTATGCGCAGTGGCTGGCCTGCGGCTATGTCGTCAATTGCCCCGAGTCGGCGGCTACGGTCACGATCGACCTCAAGGAGGTCGGGCCCACCTATTACTTTGCCCCGCCGCGCGTGTTTGAGGGGCTGCTGACCAGCGTCATGATCCGCATGGAAGACGCTGGCGCCCTCAAGCGGCGCATGTTTCACGCGTTCATGGCGGTGGCGCAAAGGGTCGGACCCACGCGCATGGACGGCAAGTCAATTGGCCTGGCCGACCGGCTGCTGTATGCGTTGGGCAATCTGCTGGTGTACGGCCCGCTGCGCAACAACCTCGGCATGAGCCGGGTGAGGGTGGCCTACACCGCTGGCGAAGCCATCGGGCCGGACCTGTTCACGTTCTACCGCTCAATCGGCATCAACCTCAAGCAGTTGTACGGCTCCACTGAAACCGCGGTGTTCGTCTGCCTGCAGCCCGACCACGAGGCTCGCGCCGACACGGTGGGCGTGCCGATTGCCGGGGTCGAGATCAAGGTGGCAGACAACGGCGAAATTCTGGTCAAGTCACCCGGGCTGCTCAAGGAATATTTCAAGAACCCGCAGGCCACGGCCGAGGTGCTGACCGCCGACGGCTGGTACCACACCAGCGACGCCGGCTTTCTGGATGTGCACGGTCACCTCAAGATCATCGACCGGGTGAAAGACGTGGGCCGCATCCGTGGCGGCGCCAACGACGGCGCGATGTTCGCGCCCAAGTACGTGGAGAACAAGCTCAAGTTCTTCCCGCACATCAAGGAGGTGGTGGCCTACGGCGACGGCCGCGAGAAGGTCTGCGTCATGATCAACATCGACTTCGACGCCGTGGGCAATTGGGCCGAACGCCGCAACCTGCCGTACGCCGGCTACACCGATCTCGCGCAAAAACCCGAGGTTTACGAGCTGATCAAGGCGTGCGTGGAAAAGGTCAATGCCGATCTCAGCGCCGACACCCTGCTGGCCGGCAGCCAGGTCAGCCGCTTTTTGGTGCTGCACAAGGAGCTCGACGCTGACGACGGTGAGCTGACCCGTACCAACAAGGTCCGACGGGGTTTCATTGCCGAAAAATACCAGGCCCTGGTCGATGCGCTGTACGGCGGCGCGACCTCCCAGTTCATTGAAACCCAGGTCAAGTTCGAGGACGGCCGCACCGGCAGCGTCAGTGCCACGCTGCGCATCGACGACGCCAAGACCTTCGCCCCGGTAAAGGCCGCAGCATGAGTGCCAAGAAAATCGGCGACGTCATTCTCGACGTCAAAAACATCTCCTTGAGTTTTGGCGGCGTCAAAGCCCTGACCGACATCTCGTTTGACGTGCGTGAGCACGAGGTGCGCGCCATCATCGGCCCCAATGGCGCCGGCAAAAGCTCCATGCTCAACTGCATCAACGGTGTTTACACGCCGCAGCAGGGCACGATCGCTTTCCGCGGCCAGACCTTCGACCACATGGACAGCCATCAGGTGGCGGTGATGGGCATTGCCCGCACCTTCCAGAACCTGGCGCTGTTCAAGGGCATGAGCGTGATCGACAACATCATGACCGGACGCAACCTGCGCATCAAGAGCAACCTGTTCCTGCAGGCGCTGCGTATCGGCCCGGCCCAGCGCGAGGAGGAGCAGCACCGCGAGTTTGTCGAACACATCATCGACTTTCTGGAAATCCAGGCCTACCGCAAAACGCCGGTCGGCCAGTTGCCCTATGGCCTGCAAAAGCGGGTCGATCTGGGGCGTGCGCTGGCGATGGAGCCCAAGGTGCTGCTGCTCGATGAGCCCATGGCCGGCATGAATGTCGAGGAAAAACAGGACATGTGCCGCTTCGTGCTCGACGTGAACGAAGAGTTCGGCACCACCGTGGTGCTGATCGAGCACGACATGGGCGTGGTGATGGACATCTCCGACCGGGTGGTGGTGCTGGATTACGGCAAGAAAATTGGCGACGGCACGCCCGATGAAGTACGCAACAACCAGGAGGTGATCAGCGCCTACCTGGGCACCAGTCACTAAAGCATATGGCCTTCTTTCTTGAAACTCTGTTGGGCGGCCTGATGGCCGGCATGCTGTACTCGCTGGTGGCGCTCGGCTTCGTGCTGATCTACAAGGCCTCGGGCGTGTTCAATTTCGCGCAGGGCGCCATGGTGCTGTTCGCAGCGCTGGCCATGGCGCGCTTTGCGGAATGGATTCCGCTCTGGACCGGCATGAACAACCCGGTGTTGGCTACGCTGGCCGCCTTTGTGGTGGCCGGGCTGATCATGTTTGTGGTGGCCTGGCTGATCGAGCGGCTGGCACTGCGGCATCTGGTCAACCAGGAGGGCACCACGCTGTTGATGGCCACGCTGGGCATCAGCTACTTCCTGGACGGCATCGGGCAGACCCTGTTCGGCAGCGACATCTACAAGATCGACATCGGCATGCCCAAGGAGCCGATCATGGCGTTCCAGACCGTCTTTGACGGCGGCCTGCTGATCAACAAGGAAGACCTGTACGCCGCCCTGATCGCGGCGATCTTGGTGGCGGCCTTGAGCCTGTTTTTCCAGAAGACCGCCACCGGCCGCGCCCTGCGTGCCGTGGCTGACGACCACCAGGCGGCGCAAAGCATCGGCATTCCGCTCAACCGCATCTGGGTCATCGTCTGGTGTGTGGCCGGGGTGGTGGCCCTGGTGGCCGGCATGATCTGGGGCAGCAAGCTCGGCGTGCAGTTTTCGCTGACCACGGTGGCCTTGCGTGCCCTGCCGGTGGTGATTCTGGGCGGCCTGACCTCGGTGCCGGGTGCCATCATCGGCGGCCTGATCATCGGTGTGGGCGAGAAGCTGTCCGAGGTGTTCCTGGGCCCCTACGTGGGCGGCGGCATCGAGATCTGGTTCGCCTACGTGCTGGCCCTGGTGTTCCTGCTGTTCCGGCCGCAGGGCCTGTTCGGCGAAAAAATTATTGATCGCGTCTGACGAGGCACCCAATGCTTGTCTGCCAGTACCGCCGCCCTTCAACTCTGCTGCTCATGGCTGTCATTCCCGCGCAGGCGGGAATCCACGGCCCGGTGCAGATGGATTCCCGCCGTCGCGGGAATGACTAACCCGAAAGCATCATGTTTTACAGAGAAAACGGCCAATTCAAGACCAGCTACCGCAGCGACAGCCAGATCTTTCCGATCGCGCAGGACCGCTGGGCGGTGCTGCTCATCGTGCTGGCGGCCTTTTTGCTGGTGCCGCAGTTCAGCTCGGACTACATGTTCCGGGCGATCCTGATTCCGTTCCTGATCATGTCGCTGGCCGCTGTGGGGGTGAACATCCTGGTCGGCTATTGCGGTCAGATTTCCTTGGGCTCGGGTGCATTCATGGCGGTGGGCGCCTATGCCGCCTTCAACTTCTTTGCGCGCCTGCCGGGCATTCCGCTGCTGCTGGCGCTGGTGCTGGGCGGGGTCTGCGCCGCGGCCTTTGGCATCCTGTTTGGTCTGCCGAGTTTGCGCGTCAAGGGCCTGTACCTGGCAGTGGCCACGCTGGCGGCGCAGTTCTTCAGCGACTGGATGTTTTTGCGCATCAAGTGGTTCACTAACAACTCGCCCTCGGGCTCGGTCTCGGTCTCGGGTCTGGAGGTCCTGGGCCTGTCGATTGACAGTCCGGGCGAGAAATACCTGCTCTGCCTGTCGATTCTGGTGGTGCTGGCGCTGCTGGCCAAAAACCTGGTGCGCTCGGCCATCGGGCGGGAATGGATGGCCATCCGCGACATGGACGTGGCCGCCGCCGTGATCGGCATCCGCCCGATGTACGCCAAGCTGACCGCCTTTGCGGTCAGCTCTTTCATCATTGGTGTGGCCGGCGCGCTGTGGGGTTTTGTCTACCTGGGCGCCTGGGAACCCGCGGCGTTTTCGGTGGAGATGTCGTTCCGACTGCTGTTCATGGTGATCATCGGCGGCATGGGCTCCATCATGGGCAGTTTTTTTGGCGCGGCCTTCATCGTGCTGCTGCCGATCGGCCTGAACCAGTTTCTGCCGGTGCTGGGCAGCCTGTTTGGCGTGGTCATTTCCACTTCGGGCATTTCGCACGCCGAACTCATCATCTTCGGCACTTTGATTGTGTGGTTCCTGATTGTGGAGCCGCACGGCCTGGCCAAACTGTGGTCCACCGCCAAGCAGAAGCTGCGCTTGTGGCCTTTCCCTCATTGACAACGCTTTCGTTAACCCTGGCACCACGGTGCCGCACACTCAGGAGACCTGCATGAAAATAAGATTCCTTGCCCTCGTCACCCTCGCCGCGATGGCTTCGGCAGCGCTGGCACAAACCGCGCCGGCCAAGCCGGCCGCACCGGCCAAGGCCGCTGCGGCCGAGACCAAGGTGCAGTTTTTCCCCGGCCTGCCTTACCGCACCGGTCCCTTTGCGCCCAACGGCGTCCCTTGGGCCAACGGCTATGCTGATTACCTCAAACTGGTCAATGCCAAGGGCGGCATCAATGGCGTGAAGATCCTCTATGAAGAGTGCGAGACTGGTTACGACACCGCCCGCGGTGTCGAGTGCTACGAACGCCTCAAGGACAAACACGGTGGCGCCACCGTGTTCCAGCCGCTGTCGACCGGCATCACCTTCGCCCTGACCGAAAAGGCACCGGGCGACAAGATTCCGCTGATCACCGCCGGCTACGGCCGCAGCGAGAGCCAGGACGGCACTGTGTTCAAGTGGAACTTCCCGCTGGCCGGAACCTACTGGCTGGCCGCGGACGCGCTGGTGCAGACCGTTGCCAAGAAAGAGGGCGGCTTTGACAAGCTCAAGGGCAAGCGCATTGCGCTGGTCTACCACGACTCGCCCTATGGCAAGGAGCCGATCCCCCTGCTGCAGGAGCGCGCCGCCATGCATGGTTTCAACCTGCAGTTGTTGCCCGTGACTTCACCGGGGGTCGAGCAAAAAGCCACCTGGTTGCAGGTGCGCCAGGCCCGGCCCGACTACGTACTGCTGTGGGGCTGGGGCGTGATGAACTCCACCGCCTTGAAGGAAGCCCAGGCCACCGGTTACCCGCGCGAGAAAATGTACGGCGTGTGGTGGTCGGGCGCCGAGCCCGATGTGAAGGACGTGGGCGAGGGCGCCAAGGGCTATAACGCGGTCACCATGCAGCACGGCGCCGAGCCGAATTCCAAGGTGGTCAAGGACATCCTGGCGCTGGTGCATGCCAAGGGCCAGGGCACCGGGCCGAAGGAAGAAGTGGGCCAGGTGCTGTATATCCGCGGCGCCATGAGTGCCATGCTGGCCGTCGAGGGTGTGGCCCGGGCACAGGAGCGCTTTGGCAAGGGCAAGTGGATGAGCGGCGAGCAGGCCCGCTGGGGCTATGAGAACCTGGCGTTGGACCAGAAGAAGCTCGACGCCCTCGGCTTTGCCGGCGTGATGCGCCCGATCAGCACCTCCTGCGTCGACCACATGGGCTCCAACTGGGCCCGTGTGCACACCTGGGACGGCAAGCAGTGGAACTTCACCTCCGACTGGCTGCAGGCGGATGAGCAAATCCTGAAGCCCCTGGTCAAGGCTACGGCGGCCAAGTATGCGGCCGAGAAAAAACTGGCACCGCGCACCCCGGCGGACTGCCAGTCCTGATGAGTGCCCTGTCAGCCCGGGCCTCTGGCCTGGGCTGACAGCCCAACCGGCAGCGCTGCGTGCAACGCTGCCGACTGGCAAAAGGCAAGGATTTATGGACGCTCCCACAACCGTACTTAACGTCAATGGCATCGAGGTCATTTACAACCACGTCATCCTGGTGCTCAAGGGCGTGTCCCTGAACGTGCCCGAGGGCAAGATCGTGGCCATTCTGGGCGGCAATGGCGCCGGCAAGACCACCACGCTGCGCGCCGTCTCCAACTTGCTGCGCGGCGAACGCGGCGCTGTGACCAAGGGCTCGATCGAACTGCGCGGCGAGCGCATCGAGAACCTGTCGCCCGCCGACTTGGTGCAGCGCGGCGTGGTCCAGGTGATGGAGGGGCGGCATTGCTTCGCTCACCTGACCATCGAAGAAAACCTGCTCACAGGTGGCTATACCCGCAAGGACAAGGCCGAAATCGCGCGCAACCTGGACAAGGTCTACACCTATTTCCCGCGCCTCAAGACACGGCGTACCAGCCAGGCCGCCTACACCTCCGGCGGCGAGCAGCAGATGTGCGCCATCGGCCGGGCGCTGATGGCCAACCCCAGCATGGTGCTGCTCGACGAGCCCTCCATGGGCCTCGCGCCTCAGATCGTGGAAGAGGTGTTCGAGATCGTGAAAGACCTGAACCAGAAGGAGAAGGTCACCTTTTTGCTGGCCGAGCAAAACACCAACATGGCGCTCAAGTACGCCGATTACGGCTACATCATGGAGTCGGGCCGGGTGGTGATGGATGGTGTGGCGAGCGACCTGGCCAACAACGAAGACGTCAAGGAGTTTTACCTGGGCGTGGGTGGCGGCGAGCGCAAGAGCTTCAAGGACGTGAAGAGTTACAAGCGGCGCAAACGCTGGCTGGCCTGAGGACGGATGCCCATGACTTCCTTCTTTGATGCCCTGGAGAACCGCGAACCCGCCCTGCGCGAGGCCGCACTGATGGCCGCCCTGCCAGGCCAGGTGGCCCATGCCAAGCAGGCCTCGGCCGCGCTGGCGCACATTCTGGCGGCGGTGGACCCGGTTGCCGTGACCAGCCGGCAGGCTCTGGCGCAGCTGCCGGTCACCCGCAAGCACGAGTTGCTGGAGCGCCAACAGGCCAGCCGCGCTGTGGCCGGCGGCGATGTGTTTGGCGGTTTCAGCACCCTGGGCTACGGCGCGCAAATGCCGCGCCTGTTTGCCAGCCCGGGCCCGATTTACGAACCCGAAGGTGCGGGCCGCGACTACTGGCGCATGGCGCGGGCCATTTTTGCGGCCGGTTTTCGGCCGGGCGAGCTGATCCACAACTGCTTCAGCTACCACTTTGTGCCAGCCGGCTCGATGATGGAGTCTGGCGCCCACGCGCTGGGGTGCACCGTGTTTGCCGGCGGCACCGGCCAGACCGAGCAGCAGGTGCAGGCCATGGCCCAGTTGCGGCCTGCTGGCTACATCGGCACGCCCAGTTTCCTCAAGATCATTGTCGAAAAAGCCGCCGAGATGGGCGTGGCCCTGCCCAGCGTGACCAAGGCCATGTTTGGCGGCGAAGCCTTTCCGCCCTCGCTGCGCGGCTGGTTTGCCGAGCGCGGCATTGCCGGTTACCAGTGCTATGCCACCGCCGATGTCGGCTCGATTGCCTATGAAACCGCCGCGCGTGAGGGCTTGGTGCTCGATGAAGGCGTGATCGTGGAAATCGTGCGCCCCGGCACCGGCGATCCGGTGGCTGTTGGCGAAGTGGGCGAGGTGCTGGTGACCAGCCTGAACCCGGTCTACCCGCTGATCCGTTTCGGCACCGGCGACCTGTCGGCCGTGTTGGCCGGGCCCTGCCCCACCGGGCGCACCAACACCCGCA
>JBEGOC010000307.1:0-3802 GCA_041182225.1 Pseudomonadota bacterium
TAGCTCATGCTGTCGGTCCACTGCAGTTTGTAGACGTTGTCCACCCCCTGCAGGTACATCGCCAGCCGCTCCAGCCCGTAGGTGATTTCGCCGGTCACCGGCTTGCAATCAATACCGCCCACCTGCTGGAAATAGGTGAACTGCGTCACCTCCATGCCGTTGAGCCAAACCTCCCAGCCCAGCCCCCAGGCACCCAGCGTCGGGTTCTCCCAGTCGTCCTCAACAAAGCGGATGTCGTTCTTCTTCAGGTCAAAGCCCAGCGCCTCCAGCGAACCCAGGTACAGCTCCAGGATGTTGCTCGGCGCGGGTTTAAGCACCACCTGGTACTGGTAATAGTGTTGCAAGCGGTTTGGGTTGTCGCCATAGCGGCCGTCCTTCGGGCGCCGACTGGGCTGGACGTAGGCCGCCTTCCAGGGCTCAGGCCCGATGGCGCGCAGAAAAGTGGCGGTGTGCGAGGTGCCGGCACCGACCTCCATGTCATAGGGCTGCAACAAGGCGCAGCCCTGCGCGTCCCAATAGGACTGTAGGTTCAGGATGATTTGCTGGAAAGTCAACATGACAGGACGGGGTTCAGGGCAGGCCGGACCCTGGGTGGTGGCATTGGCAGGCAACAACGCGCTGTGTCAGCGCGAAAACGCTGATTTTACCGGCGATCCACCGCGCCAAGGCCCGGTGCTACCGGCGTTTTCGCAACCGCCAGAGCGCCCACAGCAACACGACGGCCGCCACCAGCCCGTAGGGCCACAAGCCCAGCCTGGCCACCCACCAAGCGTAGGGCGTGACGCCCGTGCGGCCTTCGACCTCGCCCTGCAGCACGGCCCGGATATCACGCGGCAAGGCCTGCAACACGCGCGCCTGATGGTCGATGATAGCGGTCACCCCGGTGTTGGTGGCCAGCAGGAACGGCCGCTCAAATTCACGCGCGCGCAGCCGCGCAATCTGCAGGTGCTGATCCATCGCGGCGCTGGAACCGAACCAGGCCAGGTTGCTGACATTGATCAAAATGGTCGGGGCGCGTGTCAGATCCAGAAATTGCCGTGCCAGCTCTTCGCCAAACAAGTCCTCATAGCAAACATTTGGCGCCAGGCGTTGTCCTTGCCATTCAAAAGGCGGCTGGCCCAGCGCGCCGCGGGCAAAATCACCAAGCGGGATACGCATTAGCTCGGTAAACCAGCGAAAGCCCGGCGGGATGAACTCACCAAAGGGCACCAGATGGTGTTTGTCGTAACGCCAGGCCAAGTCGTCGCCGGGCCGCAGCCCGACCACCGAGTTGGTATAGCCCTGCTCAAAGTTACCCAGGGGCATCCCGATCAAGGCTGCCTGGGTACCCGTGGCAAAGCGTTGTCGCAACGCCGGCCAGTAGCCTGGGGGCAATTGCTGCGGCAGCAGCGGCAGCGCCGTCTCCGGCGCAATCACCAGCGCCCGGCTGGACTGCTGCAGCTGCTCGCCGTACCACTGCAGCGCCAATGGCACACCCGAGCCGGTCTCGAATTTCTCGTCCTGCGGGATATTGCCTTGCAACAGGGCGACATTCAGACGGCCAGTCGGCTGTGAGTGTGTGCCGCTCACGGCGCGGATCATGACGGGCAGCGCTAGAACCAGCGCGATCAAGAGTAGATTGCCCAGCCGAGCCCGGCTCGATACTTGCCCCGGCGCATTTAGCGTCAACACCAGCAGCATCGCCAGCCAAGCCGCCAGGGCCCCAATGCCATAGGCCCCGAGCCAGGGGGCAAAACCAACGAGCGGCCCGTCAAGATGGGCATAGGCCGCCGCGCCCCAGCCAAAACCCGTCAGCAGGGTACCCCTCGCCAGCTCGGCCAAGAGCCATAGTGCTGCGAAAACAGTAGCAGATTCGTGAGATCCGACGGGGCCTAGCGCCCGAAAAACCGCACAAGCCACGGCGTAGTACAGCCCCAGCAAGGCGGCCAGAGCCAGCACCGCCAGACCAGCCGGCAGCGCCGCGAGGCCGCCATAGGTGTGCATCGCCACGTACAACCAACCAAATGCCACGCACAACCAGGCAGTGCTGAACAGGGCGCCATACACCAAGGCCGCGCGCCAGGGCACGGCCGCGGGCCCCGCCCGAGGTTGCAGCAGCGCCGCCAACA
Source organism: Pseudomonadota bacterium (assembly GCA_041182225.1). Classification (GTDB taxonomy): domain Bacteria; phylum Pseudomonadota; class Gammaproteobacteria; order Burkholderiales; family Burkholderiaceae_C; genus Rhodoferax. Next base: position 2,109 of record JBEGOC010000307.1, read on the forward strand.
GGCCAAGCGCCAGCATCTGCAACCACCACACCGGCTGTGCCGCAGCAAGGGCATGGTCACTTGAGGCCGCCGGGGCCCAAGCAACCGGCCAGGCCATACTCCAACCATGGAGCAAACCCGCCGCCAAGGCGAGACCGAGCCGTGCTGGCGTCAGTCCCCCATAGGCTGAACTGACGACGCCCCTCGGGTCGTCACAAGCCGGTTCAGGTTGGGCCATCGGTCACAGGCGACACCTTGAACCATTTGACCGCACCACCCTTGGTGTGCAACACCACGAACGCCAACCCCGCCAGAACATGGTGCTCGCCCCGCTTCGGCACATGGCCCATGTCATGGGCGATCAGGCCGCCGATGGTGTCAAACGCCGCGTCTGCGTCGGCACTGGCCAGCCGTACGCCGAAGGCCTCATTCACCCGCTCAACCGCCGTATCGCCGCTGACGCGGTAAGTTCGATCGGCCAAGGCAAAAATATCGCCCTCATCCGCAGCAATATCGAACTCGTCCTCGATTTCACCGACGATCTGCTCCAGCACATCTTCGATCGTGATCAGCCCGGCCACTCGGCCGAACTCATCAATGACGATGGCCAGGTGGTTGCGGTTGCCTCGAAACTCGCGCAGCAAGTCATTCAGGCCCTTGGTCTCGGGTATGAAGACAGCTGGGCGCAACAACGCGCGGATGTTCAACTCTGGCGCGCGCTGGAGTTTGAGCAGATCCTTGGCCATCAGGATGCCAATAATGTTTTCACGCTCGCCCTCGTACACGGGGAAGCGGGAGTGAGCGGTGTCGATCACGACGTGCAGCAGGGCCTCGTAGGGCTCGCTGATGTCCACCAAATCCATCCGGGTGGCCGGCACCATCACATCACCGGCAGTCATGTCGGCCATGCGGATCACGCCCTCCAGCATGACGCGCGACTCGGCGCCGATGACGTCGTTGTCCTCAGCTTCGGCCAGAGTTTCGATCAGCTCTGCGGTCGAATCGGGTCCCGGATGGATGAACTCTGCTAGCTTTTGGAGGAAGGAGCGCTTGTCCTCGCGAGTGGGGACGCGTGCGTGAAGTGGGTCTGACACAGCCAAGGGGGCAGGATTTGCGGTAGTGAAACAACCTCAAGGATAGCGGATTGCCGCGCTGATCGGGCGAGACGAAAAAAAACGCCCAATCTTGAGACTGGGCGTTTCTGGTTGGGTAGCCTGACGATGTCCTACTTTCACACGGGAATCCGCACTATCATCGGCGCAGAGGCGTTTCACTGTCCTGTTCGGGATGGGAAGGAGTGGTACCACCTCGCTATGGTCGTCAGGCTTAACTTGTTGCCACCGTGACTTGCGTCAGGACGGCCAATTTATAGAGCTAATCAGCTTGTCGGGTTCACGACACTGCACCGGTTTGCACGGGTACAGCCATTTTGAATGCGTCAACTTGGCATAACTTCCCTGATCTGCTTTTGGGCGGATCAAAGTTATAGGGTCAAGCCGCACGAGCAATTAGTATCGGTTAGCTTAACGCATTACTGCGCTTCCACACCCGACCTATCAACGTCCTGGTCTTGAACGACTCTTCAGGGGGCTCAAGGCCCCGGCAGATCTCATCTTGAAACGAGTTTCCCGCTTAGATGCTTTCAGCGGTTATCTCTTCCACACTTAGCTACTCGGCAATGCCACTGGCGTGACAACCGATACACCAGAGGTGTG
>JBEGOC010000308.1:0-6775 GCA_041182225.1 Pseudomonadota bacterium
TGGTGAACAAAGCTTCAACGCCAACGCTCATGACAACCCCAAGCTAGACCCGCCCCGTGGACATGTGGACAGGCCGGCAAGCGACCTGCCCACATGCCCACCGGGCTCGACGACGACCATCAATTCTGACTGTTGGGTTCCACACGAAACGACGAGGGGCCAGAAAAAAGGCATCAGAGGTGGAGATGTTGAGCCTGATTTTTGCTATCGGGATAGATGGTTTTACGCGTAACATATATGGAAAGAGATGAGGTTAAGAAGTGCTGCCAAAAATGAAAATAGTGAAAGCAAATGACTCGCAATTTATTTTGATGGAAAATGAAGACATCATTGGTCAAGAGTTATCTCAGCGAGGAGCTTTTTCTGCTCAAGAGGTGGAGATCTGTCGTCGATTTATTAGTGAATCAGAAGAGCCGATCGTTCTTGATATTGGCGCAAATATAGGTACATTTACGGTACCAGTCGCGAAAACATTGAACTTCAAAAATGGATATATTATTTCTTTTGAACCGCAAAGAGTTATCTTTCAGCAACTTTGCGCAAATATATTCATCAACCAATTAGATAATTGTCGGGCGATAAATGCTGCTGTCGGTGACTGTCATGAAGAACTCGAGATACCAGTGCTCAACTTTTTCAAGAGTACCAACCCAGGCGGGTTTACAACAAACTCGGATATTAGAATTAAACTACTTCAGGAGTACTCAAGAGGAACAACCGCCCGTAACGAATTTATCCCAGGAAAGTTTGAATCGGTTCAAATGATTACAATTGATAGCCTTAGAATTAAGGAGAAAATATCGTTCATTAAGCTTGATGTGGAGGGTAATGAATTATATTGCCTGAAGGGTATGCGGGAAACATTAGATTGGAATCGGTTTCCTCCAATAGTCTTTGAGGATTGGAGGGGTAAATTTGAATGGTATACAGAACGGTCATTGGAAATCGAGGGTGTGCTAAAAAATCTTGGATATAAAATCATTCCTCTCTCGGGCAGAAACTACATTGCACAACATCTTGAGCACCCTATAAGGATTAGTTTCGATTAATTGGGCCCTGCAATTTTCTAGCACCTATAATTTCTTTACTTACGGTACACTGGATTTCTTCAAAATGAAATTTGTTTTCTTGCACGTAGGCAAGGATGCTAATATTCAACTATTTGTTGATTCAATTAGGTTTTCAAATCCTGGGGCTCATATTACTCAGTGCTCGGATTATCAAACTAATAGATTAAATGGCGTTACAGAGATATTCAGGATCGACTCAGATGTATCAAATTTGATGACGTTCAGGTTGAAGTGTTTTTCCAAATTGAGGCTAACTGAGCCAGCAATTTACCTGGACACCGATATGCTTGTCCTTAGACGAGTCGTTCCCATGGAAATATTGAAGAGTTCGCAAGTGGCTTGCTGTGAGCGATCGTTCGGTCGAGACGACTTAATTAATACAAAATTTAGAGGAATGGACTTGACTGAATATAAAGATAGAACCCTTGGGGAGATCTATCCAATCATCGCGTGTTTCACGGTCACAGAAAACTTCAGTTTTTGGGCTACCTGCCTCGATGAGCTATTAAGATTAGATGAAAAATTTCATTGGTGGTATGGAGATCAGGAAGCTATGCGTAATATTTCGAAAAGTGGTAAATTTCGGACTATCTATATTCCTGAGGATGAGATTGCATGCCTTCCTGAGTATGTCAAAGATAACGAATTGCCTGTATGTATACACTTTAAAGGCGCGAAGAGGAAAGCATTGATGATGGAAGTCTGGAAATCGATTCAGGCTGGTCATCAGTGAGCCAAGAAAAAAGGCCAAGTTTCCTTGGCCTTCTTTTAATTACAGCCTAGGCGCTCTGACTGCCTAAGCACTGGGTTCAAATTAATCGAGCTTGCAGGATGAGGGCTCCAAGCGCGCCGGGGTCAAGGAGCAAGACCAAGAGACGCTCTTCGTGGTGTTATTCCAACTTGGTTCAAGTTTAAGGGTAACCGTCTCCGAAGAAAATGCAGTGTTATTGCCCCCTATCGTGATGGTTCCAGAGGCCGCAGCTACTGCTACAGAAGCTACAGCTCCTCCAGTGGAGGGCAGGGCAACAGCCGTGAATCCACTAAGTCCGGCTTGGGCCATTGCCTGATCCGTGATCGTTGCTTTAGCCTGATTGGCACTGGCCATCAACTCAGTTGTTTTGGCCTTGAGAGAGTAGTCGTTGTAGGCGGGCAAGGCCACGGCGGCCAAGATGCCGACGATGGCCACCACGATCATCAATTCGATGAGCGTGAAACCTTTCTGAATCGTCTTTTTCATTTGCTGTCCTTTGAAGAGGGAGAAAATAGCGGATGCCGCTAGCACTGAGAAAACGCAAGAAGCGTGCCGAAGGTTAGGCTGCTACCGCGGAGTCACGCGCCACGTTTGTTGACAAATTTCGTCGCTTCAACGGTGTTCCATCGCAGCCTCGACTAGCGAGCTGCCAATTTGTGTCAATTGGCGCAGTCTGGCTGACACTTCTTGGCACGGGCTTGACCAGTCTTCCGCGCTTGCTTGGCGGACCACGCGCGTCGAGGGATACCAAGGCATGACGGGACGGTGGGCTGTGTAGCGCCATTCGGGGGCCAGCGGGGCCAGGATCCACACTGGCCGGCCTAAAGCCCCGGCCAAGTGGATGACGGCGGTGCAGACCGACACCACCAGGTCGAGCGCGCAGACCAGGGCCGCCGTCTCGTCATAGTCCGCCAGCGCTTCGGGGTAATGCGCGGGGCGGATGCCGTGCTCGGACTGGAATTGACCCAGCATCGCGTCAGAGTCACCGTACTGCAGGTTGACGAAACGGCATCCTGGCACGCCCAGGATCGGAGCCCAATCGGCGCAGGCCAGGGTGCGGGCCCGAGCACGGGTGTTGGGCGTACCGCCCCGCCATGAGATGCCCACCTTCAGCCCAGCACCCAGGTCGTGCTGCAGGCGTTCTCGCCAGTAATGCACCCGGGTTGGATCGGCCTGCAGGTAGCCCTGGTGGCGGGGGAATTCTTCGTCACCCTGGCGGAACAGGGCCGGCAGATCACCGCTGAAGATCTGCCATTGCGGCTCCGCCGCTCGGTTCAGCCATGATGCATCGCGCTCGCGGCGGGTAGGCAATACGGTGGCTGCGGGGAACGACCGGCTGAAGAGTGTCGTCAAGCGCGGCTCGCATTCCACGATACAGTGGCCTACCCGGGCGATCACATCCGGCAGGCAGGAAGCGAACATGATCTCGTCGCCCAGCCCTTGTTCGGCCAGCACCACCACGGTCTGCGCCGGCGCGGGTTGCCCGCTCCAGGTGCGGTAGGGTAGCGGGCGGTAGGGGACGGCGCCCGCAGCGAACCTGTGTCCGTAATCGGCCCAGCCTTGGCGCCACTCGCCGCAAGCCAGCCGAACCTGGGCCAGCGTCCAGCGAAGCTCGGGAGAGTTCGGCTGTCGTGCCGTTGCTTCTTCCAGAATCGCCCGGGCGTCGTGCCAGCGGCCTGCTTGCCGGTAGGCAACAGCCAAGCCCACTCCAGCCCGGTGCTTCAGATCTGGATCGGCTTGAAAGGAGCGCTCATACAAATTCAGAGCCTTGGTGTCTTCCTCCAGCCTCAAAGCAAGGGCTGCTGCCTCGAGCAGTACCGCCGCGTGGCTGGGTTGAATGCCCAAGGCCTGCTGGAAGGCCTCCTGGGCTTCCTTGAACCGTTCGCGGCGGCTCAGCACCCGCCCCTGCAAGTACAGAACGTCGAACAGCATTTCTTCCGTCACTGTCGCTCGCGCCTGCACGAGCGACTCCAAGGCCGCATCGAGTTGCTCCAGTCGGGCCTGAATCTCGCCCAGCCGCAGCCAGGCCTCGCCCAGTTGGGCATCCAGCGCCACGGCCACGGCGAATGCGTCTTCGGCACCGGGAAGATCGGGCAACTTCAGGCGCGCCTTGCCGATCGCCAACTGAAGGCGTGACGGCTCGATGGCGTCGGCCAGGGCGGCTTCGAGGCGGGTCACGGCGCCCAAGACATCGCCTTGTGCCAGCAAGGCCTGGGCTTGCTCCATGATGTGTTGGTCGTCAGCCACCTCGGGTGCCACAGCGCCAGGCAGGGCCTGCTGCGCGCTCGGGCTTGACGGTGCGCCGACTGGCTGGGGTTCAGCGGCCTTGGCCCCACCCTTCCAGCGCTGCCACCAACTCACGGGGGAGGCTCCTTTGGCTTATCCACCGCCTCTTCGGTTTTCCAACCCGCCACCCGAGCTGATACCCAGGCGGCAGCCTCCGCCAACGGGGGCGCCCAGTCGTTCTGCGCCGCCTGGCGTTTCAGGTGCAGCGACGGGTACCAGGGCAGCGAGCCTTCATCCAGGCCGTAGCGCCAGTTGGGGTGCCGCGGCACCAGCACGCAGCCGGGTTGGCCCAACGCCCCGGTCAGGTGGGCTTGGGTCTGGCACACCGTGACCACTGCATCCAGTGCGCAGGTCAGCGCTGCCGCGGCGTCCTGGTCGGCCACGGCCTCGGGCCAGTGCGTCACCATCACACCGGTGGCCTCTTGCGTGTGCGTGAGTTCGGTGTCGGTGGCATCGTGCTGCAGGCTGATCAACCGCGCCCCGGTGGGTGCCAGGGCATCCAGCAGCTGCGCCAGGCCCAGCGAGCGCTGCACCCCGGCGGTGCGGGCCAGCCCGCCACGCCAGGCGATGCCCAGCTTCAGCCCCGGGCCCAGCGCCGCCAACTGGTGGCGCATGGCGGCCACCCGCTGCGGGTCGGCCTTGAGATAACCCGTGTGGAGCGGAAAGTCTTCTCTCGCGCGGCGAAGCCACATGGGCAGGCTGCCGATGGGCAGTTGCAGATCGATCGGCGGCAGTGAGGCCAGCCACGCCTGCCCGGGTTCGCGCACATCGCGGCCCACCACGGTGGCCTGGGGGAAGGAGCGCTGCAGCAGCGAGGCCAGCCGGGGGTAGGTCTCCACGATGACATGCTGGGCCTGGGCAATCAGGTCTGGAATGCAGCCACTGAACAGGATGATGTCCCCCAAACCCTGTTCGGCGTGCACAAGGAGGGTCTTGCCCGAGAGGTCCTCGCCCTGCCAGCGTGGGGCCTGGAAGCTGCGGGTCTGGGCTGTGGGTGTACGCCAGCGGGCCTCGTACAGGCTCCATCCCGTGTCGAACCGGCCGCGCAGCAGTTGCAACTGGCCCAGGCCGGCCGCCGCCTCGGCATCATCCGGATCTGCCTGCAAGGCCTGTTCAAGTACGGCCTGCGCCTCGTCATACCGCCCGCAGGCCATGAAGAGCTTGCCGAAACCCACCCGCATGCCTGCGTCGTCGGCATCAAGCCGGGCGGCCTCGTCCAGGGCTTGCTCAGCCGCGGCGAAGTCTCCGGCGTCGGTCAGCAGATCGCCCAGGATCACCTGGCACCGGGTGTTACCCGGCTTGAGTTCTACCGCCCGGCGCGCTTCCTGCAGGCCTTCATCCAGCATCTGCGCGTCGCGGCAAGCCAGTGCCAGGTTGCTGTGGGCAATGCCAATCGCCGGGTCGAACTCGATGGCCCGCCGCAGGTGGGCGATGCCGCGCCCGGTATCCCCGGCCCGCAGCGCCACCAGCCCCAGGTTGTGCCAGGCGTGGGGGTTGCGCGGGCTGCGGTCTATGGCCCGCTGGAACTTGTCCCCCGCCTGCGCCAGATCGCCGGCCTCCAGGCAGACCAAGCCCCAGTGCACCAGGATGTCCGCGTCCATGGGCTGGCGCTTGTGCGCGGTTTCCATGTGCAGGTAGGCCTCGTCCAGGCGCCCCGCCCGCAGCAGCACCCAGCCAATGCCTTCCTGGGCCGCGGGAGAATTCGGGTCAAGGCGCAGCGCACGCCGGTAATCGTCTTCGGCAGCGGGGTAGCGGCCTGACCGTGTGTGCCAGTCGGCCCGCAACGTCCAGCCTTCGATCCGCTCGGGTTGGCGTTCGATCCAGTCGTCCAAGGCAGTGAACAGTTCGGCGCGCCGGCCCTCGCCCGCCGGGCGAAACTCCGCAGCCCAACGGTCCAGTTCTTCCAGGGGGTTGTGGGGTTGCGCAGCAGGACGGCGCAGTTGCCGCGCCACCTCACGAAACAAGTTACCGAGCATGCGGACGACCCCGGAACTCAGCCCTTGGCTGCCCGGGTCATGTACACGACCAGCGCCTCGGTCACCAGGTCGATGAATGCTTCGGGGTAGCCCTGTTCCTTCAAAGCCCACTTGAAGTTGTTGCTCAAGCGCGCCTTACCGACCACGCCGAGCTCCAGTTCCTGGCTCTTGGCCACGGCCTTGCCGATCACCGCCTCAAGAATATTGGTGACCGCCTGCGGTGACAGCCGCCGCCCCTCGCCGCTGGCCATCGAGGGCGGATAGCGCCGGACCAGTTCGCGCACCAGCGCCTCGACCGTGGTGTTGATGCCAGACGGGGCCCAGAAGCGTTGCAGCAACTTGCGAAACATGGTGAACCAATCCGGGAAGGAGGGATAGGGAGCTTTGATTCTGTCTCATGCCCGCCTTGAGGCTTCCGCCGATGGTGTGATGCTCGAAGCCTGGCCGAACCGGATAACCTCGGCCTGCTGACAAGACCACCACCATGCACGCATTTGCGCTGGCCGCTGCCGGGCTGAGCACCCTGCTGGCCTACAACGTCTCCCCGTCCACCCCCTTCTTCAATCAGGCGCTGGCGCTGGCGGGGTGGGGCGCGCTGGTCTGGTATCTGGCCTTGCAGCCGGCCGGGTGGTTGGCGCCGCGGCAGGCGCCGCTGGCCGGGGTGGGCGCGGTGGCGGCGGCGCTGGCGCTCG
>JBEGOC010000309.1:0-9587 GCA_041182225.1 Pseudomonadota bacterium
GTCGGCCTGTACGGTGACGGCCGCTTGCTGGCGCTGAGTTCCTACGAAAACCGGGTGTACCAGCTGCATCTGGAGGACGGCCAGGTGGTGGTGGCCAAGTTTTACCGGCCGCAGCGCTGGAGCGAGGCGCAGATTCTGGAGGAGCACGCCTTTTCGGCCGAGTTGATGGCGGCCGAAATCCCGGTGGTCGGGCCCTTGCTGCTGCAAGGCCGTACCCTGCACCATTTTGGCGGCTTTGCCTTCAGCGTGAGCCCACGCCGGGGTGGCCGGGCCCCCGAGCTGGATGACCCCGATGTGCTGGAATGGGTTGGACGCTTTCTGGCACGCATCCACAGCGTGGGTGCGGCCCGACCGTTTGCCAGTCGTCCAGCGCTGGACCTGCACAGCTTTGGCACGGAGTCACGCGACTGGCTGCTGGCGCACGACACGGTGCCGCTCGACGTGCAGTCAGCCTGGACCCGCGCCGCCCAGAACGCTCTTGATTTGATAGCTGACTATCCAGCATTGACGGGGGCTGGAGACCAAAAAGACTCTGAAGATGCGGCCATTCGGCAGCTGCGGCTGCACGGTGACTGCCACCCCGGCAACATCCTTTGGACGCCGCTGGACGTGCCGGCTGCGGCCGGTCCGGGGCCGCATTTTGTCGACCTGGACGACGCCCGCACCGGCCCGGCGGTGCAGGACCTGTGGATGTTGCTCAGTGGCGACCGACAGCAGCGCAGCCGCCAGCTCGGCGCGCTGGTGGATGGCTACGAGCAGTTTCGGGACTTTGACCGGCGTGAGTTGGCCCTGATTGAGCCGCTGCGCACCCTGCGCCTGATTCACTACAGTGCCTGGCTGGCGCGGCGCTGGGACGACCCGACTTTTCCCATCAACTTCCCCTGGTTCGGCTCCAGCGACTACTGGCAGGGCCAGGTGCAGATGCTGGAAGACCAGCTGGAGGCCATGCAAGAGGCGCCGCTGGTGGTGTGAGTGCGCTCACACAGAGGGCGGTCGCAGCGCCGCCCACAGCATGCTGGCCCCGGCCAGCAGCAGCAGGGCATCCATCAGCAACTGAAAGCGTGTGGAGTCGAGCCGCAGCACCAGGCGTTTGGCGATGAAGGCGCCCGCCATCAGCGACGCGCCAATGGTCAGGCCGCGCGCCAGGGTGGCCAGCGGCAGGGCGTCGAAAGCCCGAAAGGTCAGGGCCTTGGCGCCATACACTGCCAGCGAGCCCATGGCCTCGGTACCCAGGTAGGCGCCCTTGACCAGTCCGTGCGCCAAAAAGAAGGGCGCGTTGATCGGCCCAGTGCTGACCACGATGCCCGTCAGGTAGCCGATCACCGCCCCCACGGCCGCCATGTGCCACAGGGTCAGCACCCAGCGCTGCCGCGCCATCCAGCGGCGCAGCGGGATCATGCCGATGAAAAACAGGCCCAAGGAGGCTTCCACCACGCCGGGGGGCAGGGTTAGCAGGGTGTGGGCGCCCAGGGCCGCTGCTGGCATGCCGGTGGCGCTGTAGGCGGCGGTGGCACGCCAGTCCACCTCGCGCCACCAGGCCGCCACCCGCGAGGCATTGGCCAGGATGGCCGCCACCGCCATGATGGGCACGGCCTCGCGCGGGCCGAACACCAGCACCAGCGCCGGCATCAGCATGATCGAGGTGCCAAACCCGACCACCCCGCCGACGGTGCCGGCCACCAGGCCCAGCAGCAGCACCAGCGCCAGGTTCATGCTGCTGCTGCCGGCTTACTTGCCGTTGATGGCCAGCAACTCCACCTCAAAGAGCAGGGTGGCATTGGGTGGAATCACGCCGCCGGCGCCGCGTTCGCCATAGGCGATGGCCGGTGGGCAGGTCAGCTTGGCCTTGCCGCCGACCTTCATGCGCTGTACGCCTTCGGTCCAGCACTTGATCACGCCGCTCAAGGGGAATTCGATCGCTTCATTGCGTTTGTAGGAGCTGTCAAACTCCTTGCCATCTGGAAACGTGCCGCGGTAATGCACCTTGACCTTGTCGCTGGCGCCGGGGCTGGCGCCCGCGCCATCCTTGAGCGAGCGATAGACCAGGCCTGAGGCGGTGACCACGGCGCCGGCCTCTTTGGCCGCGGCGGCGGTAACCGCGTTTTGCGCCCAGGCGGCGGGCAGGGTGCTCAGGGCCAGGCTGAGGGTGAGGGCGGCACGGGGCATAAAGCGGGTCATGGCGGGATGTCCGAAAGTTGATGGAAGCGCAGTATTGTCGCAGCCTGCGCTCATTGCTCTCTTTTCAATAGCAAGCTGGGCAGGCGGCCGGGCTCAATCAGATGACCACAGCGCGATGTCTAAACTCGACAACTGGGTGCGGGTGATCAAGACCGCTGGCATCAAGCCGGAGTAGCTCAGGGTTTTGACTTGCCCGGGCGCATTTCCTTGTAGGTGGCCAGGCGCTCCGGGTAGTCGGCAGCCACCGGTGTACCAGAGGCCCGGTTGCGCTCGAGCTGGCCCATGGCTGCGGGGTAGTCGGCGACGTTGAGGTAGTAAAAAAATGACAACAGTCGTTCCGAAAACCGCCAAAGACCGTCTACCTTTTCGTAGCGGTCGCTGTACCGCATAGCCGTCACCATGGGCTGTTCATTGCGCCAGACCTCTGCATGCACCGACAACCGCCCCTGGGCTTGGGTTGCCGAGTCGAACCAGACGACGTGGTCATGGGCAAAATGGTTGGAGGGGCCCATCACGCTGTAGCGGCTCTCGAATTGCCTGAGGACCGCCTCCCGCCCGGTGGCACGCATGGCACCATCTTTGGATCCGAACGATGCCTGATCGGTGAACAGCTCAGCGGCGGCCGTCAGATCCCGGTTGTCGATGGCAAAGTTGTAGCGGGCCGTCAAGTCGCGGATGGCGAGTTGGTCTTCGACCGCGGCCAGGCGGCCCTCCAGGCTGCTGGTGGCGGTCGGTGGCACGCGGCGTGGGATCGTCATGGTGTCTTGTCCTGGTTGTTATTGCAAGTCGGGTCGATAGGCGGCTACATCGTCGTATTGCACCAATTCGATGATGTTGCCCTCGGGGTCGCGCAGAAACGCGACATACAAGCCAGGCCGCCTTTGGATGGGCTCTGGACCCGTCATGAAGCCGATGCCGGCTTCCGTCAGGCGCACCATGGCGCCCTTGACGTCACTGATGATGAAGGTCAGGTACATGACGTTCGGGTGGTCAAGGACGTAGGCTGCGTGCTCGGTGGGCAGCGGGGCCGCCTCATCCGGGGCAATCAGCTTGATCCGCTCTCCGCGGGTGGTCTGCAGCCGGATCACCGTGGCGCTGCCCTGGGCCAATCGGTAAGCTTGCGCCACCTGGACCGGAACTCGCGCCTCACTGATGAACTGCAGCCCCAGGGTGTGCTGGTAGAACTGTCGCATCAGGTCAAGGTTCCGGCAGCCGATGCCGACTTCCAGCGGGGCGGTCATGCTGAGCAAGGGCGTATTTGACATGGGTAGCCTGATAGGGTGGGGCGCCGGGTACCGGCGTTCAGGCCGGTACGCCGGCTGCGTGCTTGGCCGCCAGGTAAGCGAAAGTCATGGCCGGGCCCAGGGTGGAGCCCGGGCCGGGATAGGCGCCGCCAAAGACGCTGACCTGGTCATTGCCGACCGCGTACAGCCCGCTGACCGGTTGCCCCTCGGTGTTGATGACGCGGGCATGCACATCCACCTGGATGCCAGCAAAGGTGCCGATTTCGGCGACGTACAGGCGCACCGCATAAAAAGGGCCCTGAGTCAGGGGTGCCAGGCAACTGTTGGGCCGGATATCCTCATCGCCCTGATAGCTGTCGTAGGTGCGGCTGCCACGATGGAACAGGCGATCCACCCCTTTGACCGCATCCTCATTGAAGGCCGCCACCGTCGCCTGCAGCCCGGCGGGATCAATGCCGGCCTTGTGTGCCAATTCGGCCAAGGTCTCACCCCGCAACAGGTAGCCATTGCGCAGGTAGCGGCCTTTGGGCACCGGAAAAGGGCGCACAAAGCCCATCCCCCAGTGCTTGACCGCACGGTGGTCGGCGATCAGCCAGGCAGCGGCCTGCGCCTCGCCCTCTTCCTCGCTGGCGCGGATCATGCCCGGCACGAAGTGGTGGTAGGACCCTGACTCATTGGCAAAGCGGCGCCCTTTCCGCGAAACGGCGATAAAGCCCGGCTTCATGCGGTCCACCAAGTGGGGCCAGACCCCTTCGACGCCCTCGACGCCAGGAATCTGTGACACCGGCATCCAGGGACTGACCTGCGCCACGTTGGCGGCAAATTTGCCACCCGCCTGTTCCGCCAGCCGGACCCCATCCCCGGTGTTGCCAAGCGGCACAGGGGTCGGATGATGACTGCCAGCCGCCACTGGCGGGTAGGTGGTGGCGCGGCGAAGCGCATCCCGCCCGTAGCCGCCGCAGGCCAGGATGACGCCGCGGCCGGCGTTGACCCGAACGACGCCTTCTGGGGTGTGGACAAGGGCGCCACCGACACGACCATCCTCCATAGCCAGTTCCTTCATCGGACTTGAGAGCCACATCGGGATGCCCAGGTCGAACACCGTTCGCGCCAACCGGCCGACCAGTGCACGGCCGCGCACCATCTGTTCGCTGCGCCCGTACACCACCATGTCTCTGGCATGGGCGATCAGCTTGCGCACCACGAAGCCCAGTGATTTCAGGGAGCGACCGGCGCGCATGAACTCTTTCATTTCGACGCTGGAGCCAATAGCCAGGCCGAGAAAAAGGGTCTGGGGCAGCTGGTTGCGCAACTGCTTCAAGTGCGGTCCCATCTCGCTGGTCTTGTAGTTTTCGGTACACAGGCCACGCTGGGTCCGTGAGGCGGGATGCTCCGACACGTAGTCCGGATAATCCATCGAATAGAACCTGACCTCGGTTTCGCGTTCCAGGTAGTCCACCATGTCGGGGCCATGCTGGAGGTAGGCGTCGACCCGATCCGGGTCGGAACAGCCCCGACCTTCGTCAAGAATGTAGCGCCGCGCCAACTCAATGGAATCGGTCTTGCCCGACTTGGCATTGGCCGCCAGCGAGTGTCGGTTGCCGGGAATCCAGATCATGCCCCCCGAGTAGGCAGTGGTGCCGCCAAAGAGCGCGTCTTTTTCGATCAGCAGCACATCGAGGCCAGCTTTGCGCGCGACGACGGCCGCCGTCAGTCCGGCCGCCCCGGTGCCGACCACCAGAACGTCGCAGTTGTGGTTCCGAATGATGTCAGGGGTCATGCTTGCTTTTTGGTTCGAGTGCCATGCGGCGTTACGCCGATTGTGCAGTCGAATCTGCAAGTTTGGCAATTGCCCATCACCCATGCGGACAAGGGCATCGAGCGCTCGCGGATCAAAGCGCTGCACCGAGCAGCGCACGCAGTTGTCCCAGCGATTCCCTTAGGGCGCTGACCGGTTCAGCATCGGTCAACCCCGGGTTACGTCGGTGGACGGCATCACACCAGCAGCGCGTTGACCCGCTTCACATAGGCGGCCGGGTCGGCCGGCAGGCCGCCTTCGGCCAGCAGCGCCTGGTCGAACAGGATGTGCGCGAGGTCGTGGAAGTGCACCGAGCCATCGAGTTTTTTCACCAGCGGGTGCTCGGCGTTGACTTCCAGCACCGGTTTCACCTCGGGGGCGCTCTGGCCGGCCTGCTTGAGCATGCGGGCCAACTGGGTGCTCATGCCATGGTCCTGCACCACCAGGCAGGCCGGGCTGTCCACCAAACGGGTGGTCACGCGCACGTCTTCGGCTTTGTCCTTCAGTGCCTCTTTCAGTTTGGCCAAAAGGGGTTTGAAGGCTTCGGCCGCTTCCTCAGCCGCTTTTTTCTCGGCCTCGTCCTGCAGCTTGCCCAGATCGACCGCGCCCTTGGCCACGCTTTGCAGCGGCGTGCCGTCAAATTCATGGAGGTAGTTCAGCGCCCACTCGTCCACGCGGTCAGTCATCAGCAGCACCTCGATGCCCTTCTTCTTGAAGACTTCGAGCTGCGGGCTGTTCTTGGCGGCGGCCAGGGTGTCGGCGGTGATGTAATAAATGGCCTCCTGACCCTCCTTCATGCGCGCCTTGTAGTCGGCCAGGCCCACACTCACCGTGTCGCTGGTGCTGCTGGCGTAGCGCAGCAGCTTGGCCAGCCGGTCCTTGTTGGCGAAGTCTTCGCCCAGGCCTTCCTTGAGCACCGCGCCAAACTCGTTGTAGAACTTGGTGTACTTGCCGGCATTGGCCTCGGCCGCGGCCTTGTCCTCGGCGCTCAGCACATCGGTGACGTCGCCCTCGGCCGCCGCCGGCAACTTGTCGTGGCGGGCCAGGTCCTCGAGCATGCCCAGCACGCGCTTGGTGCAGCCTTCACGGATGGCTTTGACGTCACGGCTCTCCTGCAGCAGCTCGCGGCTGACATTGAGCGGTAGGTCGGCCGAGTCGACCACGCCTTTGACAAAGCGCAGGTAGGTCGGCAGCAGGGCTTCGGCGTCGTCCATGATGAAAACGCGCTTGACATAGAGCTTGATGCCGGCGGATTTCTCGCGGTTGTACAGGTCCATGGGCGCCTTGGCCGGGATGTACAACAGCTGGGTGTACTCGGTGCTGCCTTCGACCCGGTTGTGGGTGTGGGCCAGCGGAGCCTCGAAGTCGTGGCTGATCTGCTTGTAGAACTCGTCGTACTGCTCGGGCGTGATGTCTTTCTTGGCGCGGGCCCAGATGGCGTTGGCCTTGTTCACCGTCTCCCACTCGCCGGTCTTGACCATGGCACCCGGTTGGCGGCCACCGTTTTCGTCGCTCGGGTTGATCAGCTCGCCGTCTTTCCACTCTTCCTTTTCCATCAGGATTGGCAGGCTGATGTGGTCGGAATACTTGCCGATGATGCTCTTGACCTTCCAGGCGCTGGCGTAGTCCAGCGCGTCGTCGCGCAGGTGCAGGGTCACGCTGGTGCCGCGAGCGGCGCGGTCGATGGTTTCCACTTCAAAGTCGCCGGCGCCGCCGCTGATCCAGCGCACCCCCTCGGCCGCGCTCAGGCCGGCGCGGCGCGACTCGACCGTGATCTTGTCAGCCACGATGAAGCCGGAGTAAAAGCCAACGCCGAACTGGCCGATCAGCTGCGAGTCGGCCTTCTGGTCGCCCGAGAGCTTGGAGACAAAGTCTTTGGTGCCGCTCTTGGCAATGGTGCCCAGGTGGTCGATCGCTTCCTGCTGGCTCATGCCGATGCCGTTGTCGGTGATGGTCAGGGTTTTGGCGTCCTTGTCAAAACTGACTCGTACTTCCAGGTTGGGCGCATCTTCATACAGGCCGCTGTTGTTGATGGCTTCAAAACGCAGCTTGTCGCAGGCGTCAGAAGCGTTGGACACCAGCTCGCGCAGAAAAATTTCCTTGTTGGAGTACAGCGAGTGCGTGACGAGGTGCAGAAGTTGGGCCACTTCGGCCTGGAAAGACAGGGTTTGCTTGCTCATAGGTGTGGTGTGGTCTCAAAAACGGGTTGCGCCGACGGGGCACAGAAGCCGGTCGTCCGGACAACCCGCAATTATGGGCGATGGGCCTGGGTTTCAAGGGCGCCGCCACCCTTACTACCAACCCTTCACGAACCCTGCCCCCCAGCGCACCGCGCCCCGGCTGACCTGGGGCGAGCCGCTGGCCGCGCCGGTGCCGGGCTCATCACCTGCTGTGGCGCGATGACCCCGCGGGTTGGAAAGGCCACGTCGGCTTTTGGCTGCGCTAAGACGCAGCGCACGTGCACCTGCTGGGCGGCAACCAGCTCGACGAAGTGCGGGAGCACTGTTACCCCCGCAGCTGCGTGCTGGGCTACCGCTGGCCGGCGGCGTAGACATAGGGCGGTGCAGCCGGTGCCCAGTGTGGCCATGCCCCCACGCTGCGAGTGCCTTCAGCTGTGGTCGGCTGCAGCCAGCAGGGCGCTGGCCTTGTCCAGCCAAATCTGCACACTGTCGATCAGATCCCGGTGGCTGAACGAGCAACTCTCATCGGTGAACAGCGCGCTCGACTCCAGCCGATCCAGCAGTCCCAGCAGCACCTCGCCATAGCGCGGCGGCAGGGCGGCCAGCAGCGGATCGAGCGCGCGGGCCTGGGCGCTGAAGGCCTGCACCGGCAGGGTGCCAGCGCGCAACTGTGCCAGTGCGGTCTGCAAGGTCTGCAAATCCGGGTTCACTGCGCTCGCCCCGTTTAAAACCGTTCGTGCGGCGCCAGGTAGCGCCACTGCCCCAGCGGCAGGTTACCCAGCATCACCTGGCCGATGCGCACCCGTTTCAGCCCCACCACTTTCAGCCCCACCAACTCGCACATGCGCCGGATTTGCCGCTTTTTGCCCTCGGTCAGCACCACCCGCAGCTGCTCCGGGTTTTGCCAGCTGATCTTGGCCGGCTTCAGGGCCTGCCCGTCCAGGCTCAGGCCGTGGCGCAGTTTGTCCAGCAGGGCCGGCGGAAACACCGCCTGAACATTGGTGGTGATGGGGTCGTCGTCGTCCATGCGCACCAGCTGGCCCGGTTGCGGGTCGGCATGGGGCTGGCCGGTCTTGTCCAGCCCCAGGTAAACCACACGCACCAAATATTCCTTCTCTATCGCCGAGTTTTCGCCGATCAATTGGCGCGCCACCCGACCGTCCTGCGTCAGCACCAGCAGCCCGATCGAGTCGATGTCCAGCCGGCCGGCGGGCACCAGGCTCTGCAGTTGTTTGGGGTGAAAGAAAAAACGTGCGTTGTCCTCGGTCCAGCGGTTTTGCGGCTGCACCAGCGTGATGGCGGGCAGGTGGCCGTCTTCGGCCTGGCCGCTGACCAGCCCTATGGGCTTGTTCACCAAAATGGTGACCTGATTGGCCTGCTGGCCCTGCGCCTGCGGGCTGATCTCAATGCGCACATCGGGCAAGACCTGCATGCCCATGGTGGCCACCACGCCGTTGACCTTGACCCAGCCCTTGCCAATCCAGTCGTCGGCTTCGCGCCGCGAGGCCAGCCCCAGCTCGGCCATGCGCTTGTTCAGGCGCAGCGTGCCATTGGGGCCGATGGCGGCGGTATTGGTCTGCCCGGCCGGGATCGGCGCCCGCTGGGCCGGCGGCGCTGCGCGCCGGAAGGTGGGTGCGGGCGGCGCAGGGGGTTTAGGCAGGGTCATTTGCTATTAAATCAGGAGCTATAACGCTATATTTTACAAGGGCTGGCCATTGATTTGCTTCTAATGTCGAAGGAGGTCGACCCCAACGCTTCACTGTGGCGGTCGGTGCACTGCACCGACTCCCCGCCAATGCCCAGGGCTGGCGGCCTGCGTCGCGGAACTCACTGCGGTCGCTGCGCTCCCTACGCTCAGACAGCCGCGACGAGTCAGATGACGATTCGCGCTTCGCGCGAGGCCACCAGCCCTGGGCATTGCCGGCGCCCCAGAGGCGCGCCATGGCCGGTCTCCTTCATCGTGTCGCTGGCTTGGCTTTCTGATCGCTGCGATGGAGTGACAGAGCCTCGGGGCAGGGGTTATCTGGCGATGGCGCATTCTGTGGCGGCGAGAAGCGCAGCGCAGCGCCCAACGCGCATGGCGCGTATCGTCTTCATTTTGGCCGCGCTTGTCCGAACGGCGAGAGCGAAGCGAACACAGTGAGTTGCGCGGCCCGGGCGCTGTGTGAGCATTGCAGCGGTGGCGGG
>JBEGOC010000310.1:0-25579 GCA_041182225.1 Pseudomonadota bacterium
GCTCGCCATCGAGCAGCAGCCAGTCAAAGCCGGCCACACCCAGCACTTCGGTGCTGATGGGGTTGGCGAGCGAGGTCCAGCACCCGATCAGCCGCTTGCCAGCCAGCAGGTCGCGCTTGAAGCTGTTGGGAAAGGCTTGGTAAGGTGTGGGTCGACTCATGGGGGATCTTTCGGGTCAGGTGATGGGAGCAGGGTTGAACAGCACCAGTGCGTTGTGCAGGCTCCAATGCTCAGCCCAGGTTTTTTTGCGGCCGCTGGCCACGTCCAGCATCAGGTGGAACAGCGCCCAGCCCATCTCGTCAATGCTGGCGTCGCCGTCGGCGATGCGGCCGGCGTTCAGGTCCATCAGGTCGTGCCAGCGCCGCGCCAGTTCGGTGCGGGTGGCCACCTTGATCACCGGCACTTCGGCCAGGCCGTAGGGCGTGCCGCGCCCGGTGGTGAACACATGCAGGTTCATACCGGCGGCCAGTTGCAGCGTGCCGCAGATGAAATCACTGGCCGGGGTGGCGGCGTAGATCAAGCCTTTGTGGTTGGCCCGCTCGCCCGGCGCCAGCACGCCGCTGATGGGCGCGCTGCCCGATTTGACAATCGAGCCCATGGCTTTTTCGACAATGTTGGACAGGCCGCCCGCCTTGTTGCCCGGTGTGGTGTTGGCGCTGCGGTCCACCTGGCCGCGCTGCAGGTAGGCGTCGTACCAGGCCATCTGCTCGATCATGGCCTGGGCCACCTCGGGGGTGGCGGCCCGGCTGGTGAGCTGGGCGATGCCGTCACGCACCTCGGTCACCTCGGAAAACATCACGGTGGCGCCGGCGCGCACCAGCAGGTCGGTGCAAAAGCCGACCGCCGGGTTGGCGGTCACACCCGAGAAGGCATCGCTGCCGCCACACTGCACTCCCACCACCAACTCGCTGGCCGGCACAGTTTCACGCCGCCTTGCATTCAGGCGCTCCAGGTGCGGCACGGCGCGCGCCACGATGGCGTCGAGCATGGCCATAAAACCCACATGCTCGGCATCCTGCAGGCACAGCACGTCCAGCGGCTCGGTGTCGGCCGCGCTGATGGCGATGCTGCCCGCCGGAAACAGGCGCTCAGGCTGCAGCTTTTCGCAGCCCAGGCTGACCACCATCAACTCACCGCCAAAGTTGGGGTTGCGGCTGATGTTGTGCAGGGTGCGGATGGGGATGACGGCCTCGGGCGCGTCAATGGCCACACCGCAGCCGTAGCTGTGCTCCAGCCCCACCACGCCGTCCACATTGGGAAAGCGCGGCAGCAGTTCGTCGCGGATGCGTTTGACAGCCAGCGCCACCACCCCGGCCACACACTGCACCGTGGTGGTGATGGCCAGCAGGTTGCGGGTGCCGACCGAGCCGTCGGCATTGCGGTAGCCCACAAAGGTGTAGCCTGTCAGCGGCGGCAGGTCAGGCGCAGGCCCCGTGGCCAGGGGCAGGTCGTCCAGACTGCGGGCGCCGGGCATGGCCAGCAGCCGCTCGTGCACCCAGCTGCCGGCGGGGATGGCTTTGAGCGCATGCCCAATCACCGTGTTGTAGCGCAAGACCGGCGCGCCCTGCGCCAAGTCCACCAGGGCCACCTTATGACCCTGCGGCACCTTGCCCACCAAGGTGAGGCCGTCCGCCATCACGGTGCCGGCCGGCAATCCGCCCTCGTTGGCGACGATGGCCACGTTGTCGGCGGCGTGCATGCGGATGTGCCGCGGCACCGGCCGCTCGGCGGGTTGGCTCATGCTGGCCGCGGCGCGGGGAACCGCGAAAACACCGGCTCGGGCAGACCGATGACCCCCACGTCGAGCGCAAACACAGCGCCATTGAGGCCCGGCTGCTCCGGGCTCACGGTGCCAGGCAGAATGGAGGCAACAAACAGGGTGGTCAGATTCGGCCCGCCAAAAGCGCACATCGAGGGTTTGGCCACCGGCACCGGCACGGAGCGCAGCAGTTGCCCCTGCGGCGAAAAGCAATGCACCAGGCCGGCGTCGTTGCCGCAGATCCAGTAGCAACCCTGGGCATCCACGGCCGCACCATCGGGTCGGCCGGGCAGCGGCCCCATGTCGACAAACTCGCGGCGCCGGCTGAGGGCACCACTGGGCGGGTCCAGCTCGAAAGTCCAGATTTTCTGGACCGACGGGTGCGAGTCTGACAGGTAGTAGCAACGCCCGTCCGGGCTGAAAGCCATGCCGTTGGGCGTGATCAGCCCGCTCACCCGGGCCGGGCTCAGGCCGGCTTCGTCCAGGCAAAACACCTCACCCACCGGTGCCGCCAGTGCCATGTCCATGCACATGGTGCTGAGCCAAAAGCGCCCCTGTCGGTCACAGCAGCCGTCGTTGAAGCGCATGTTGGCCTGCGGGTGGGTGATGCCGGCCAGCAGCGTGGTGCGCAAGGCGGGCGGTGCCAGCAGAGTCACCGCAAACACCCCACTCTCCATGGCCGCCACCAAGCCGCCACGCGCACTGAGCGCGATGCAGCCCACGCGTTCGGGCGTGGGCCAGCTCTGCACCGTGCCGGCTTCACTGTCCCAGCGGCGAATGCACCGGCCTTCAATGTCCACCCAATACAGGGCCTGCTCAGTCACCGACCAGACCGGTGACTCGCCCACCCGGTCGCGGGTGTCGGCGATGACGTGAATCTGTTCCATGGCGGGCCTATCAAGAAGTGAAGGGGCCGGTGCGGACAAAGACACCCCCCTGAAACTGCACCGCCGGGTCGCTCAGGTCCGGGGCCGCGGTGCGCGTGTAGACCGCGTCACGAAACGCGTCGGAACTGTCCTGCGGCACATAGCCGACGTGGCGGGCCTGCGCGTTGTCCCACCAAGTGACGGCATTGTCAGACATGCCGAAGATGATGGTGTGCCCCAGCACCGGCGTGCTCAGGCAGGCGGTGATGAGTCGGTTCAAGTCGTCATAGCTGAGCCAGGTGGCCAGCATGCGCCGGTCTTTGGGCTCGGGAAAGGACGAGCCGATGCGCACGCAGGCGGTCTCGATGCCGTAGCGGTCAAAGTAGAAACGCGACAAATCTTCGCCAAAAGCCTTGCTCACGCCGTACAGCCCGTCCGGCCGCGCCGGCCGGTCAGCGGTGATCGTTTCGCTCTGGCGGTAAAAGCCGGTGACGTGGTTGGAGCTGGCAAACACCACCCGCTTGACGCCATGCACACGCGCGGCCTCGTACAGGTTGTAAACACCCAGAATATTGGCCTGCAGGATGGGGCCGAATGGCCCTTCCACCGATATGCCGCCCAGATGCACGATGGCATCCACGCCCAGCACCATGGCATTGACCGCGGCCGCGTCAGCCAGGTCGGCCAGCACCACTTCTTCGCCGGGACCGGCATCGCCAGGGCTGATCCGGTCAGACAGGCGCAGCACATCACAATTGGCTTTGAGCCGCTGGCGCAGCGCCTGACCCAGGCCGCCCGCGGCGCCGGTCAGCAAAAGTTTGTGGTGATTTTTGAGGGTCATGGATTTGCTTGACGGGAGTTTGACCCTCGGTAGGGTCAACCGCTATCCTAAACGATGGATTGCGGCAGAATCGAAGCGTCGAGACCGTGCATGCGATCCCTGACCCATCCATCCCCAACACCCACCTGAATAGCTGCACCCTTGAACACCCAGCACCTTGCCCACACCGCCGGCACGCCCCGCATCACGGCCCTGCAAGTCATCCCGGTAGCCGGCAGTGACGGCATGCTGCTCAACCTGAGCGGTGCACACGGCCCGTTTTTCACCCGCAACCTGCTGCTGCTGACCGACAGCGCAGGCCGCACCGGGGTGGGCGAAGTGCCCGGCGGCGAAAAAATCCGCCAGACGCTGGAAGCGGCGCGCGACTTGGTGGTGGGCCAGCCGCTGGGACAGTGGAACCAGGTGCTGAGCACCATGCGCAGCCGATTCGCCGACCGCGACAGCGCCGGCCGCGGCAACCAGACCTTTGACCTGCGCGTGACCATCCACGCCGTGACCGCCATGGAGAGCGCCCTACTCGACCTGCTGGGCCAGTTTCTGCATGTGCCGGTGGCCGCGCTGTTGGGCGAGGGTCAGCAACGCAGCCGCGTGGCGGTGCTCGGCTACCTGTTTTATGTGGGTGACCGCCACCTGACCGACCTGCCCTACCGGGCTGAGCCCGAGGCCGCTGACGACTGGCTGCGGCTGCGCCACGAGAAGGCCATGGACACCGCCGCCGTGGTGCGGCTGGCCGAGGCCGCACAGGCCCGCTACGGGTTTCAGGACTTCAAGCTCAAGGGCGGTGTGCTGCACGGCGAGGACGAGATCGAAGCGGTGACGGCCTTGCACGAGCGCTTTCCCGAGGCGCGCATCACGCTCGACCCGAACGGCGGCTGGTTGCTCAAGGATGCGGTGCGGCTGTGCCGCGACCAACACCAGGTGCTGGCCTACGCCGAAGACCCCTGCGGCGCCGAGGGCGTGTTCTCCGGGCGCGAGGTGATGGCCGAGTTTCGGCGTGCCACCGGCCTGCCTACCGCCACCAACATGGTGGCCACCGACTGGCGAGAAATGGCCCATGCCATCTCCCTGCAGTCGGTCGACATCCCGCTGGCCGACCCCCATTTCTGGACCCTGCAGGGCTCGGTTCGGGTGGCGCAGCTGTGCCAGATGTTCGACCTGACCTGGGGCTCGCACTCCAACAACCATTTTGATGTGTCGCTGGCCATGTTCACCCATGTGGCGGCGGCCGCACCGGGGCGGGTGACGGCCATCGACACCCACTGGATCTGGCAGGACGGCCAGCGCCTCACGCGCGAGCCGCTGCAGATCGTGGCCGGCGGCATCAATGTGCCGGACAAACCGGGCCTGGGCATCGAGCTCGACATGGCGGAAGTCGAGAAGGCGCATCAGTTGTACCGGCAGCACGGCCTCGGCGCCCGGGATGATGCCATCGCCATGCAATACCTGGTACCGGGTTGGCGCTTCAACCCCAAGCAGCCCTGCCTGCTGCGCTAAGGCCCGGTCTGACGCTGCCCGCCGGACACAGCGGCTGTCGCGCGTCCGCTAAGAACGCCGACGTTCAACAGAGCTGCGTTCAGCGACGAAGGAAAACGCATACGTCAGGGCCGCGTCGATCGACTGCTCGATATGCAGCCGGTCTTTTTCAGTCAGGAAAAACATCAGGTCAACGTCATGCCGCACATACCGAGCCGGCAGTTGGTTGAGCGCAATGCAGGCCACATCGGCCAGCATGTCATCGGTGAATTCAGGGTGCTGGTAGGACAGCCGAACCACGTCTTCCAGAATCAGGCGCTCGTAGTAGTTGTGGACCTGCTCGAAATTGATGGTCATGTCTTGTCCGGCAAAAATTGCGGTGGCCTTCGGTCAAGCCATTGTTGGGCTTTCGGTCGGCCATCTTACAAGAATCGCGGCCGGCACAGCGAATTCAAGCTATTAAAGTTGTAGCAGGACAAATTCTGCGCTATAGTTCTGCGACAAACCGACTACAGGAGACCGTGGGAATGACGCTCAAGGAAAATGCAGCCACCAGCCAACTGCTGACGCTTTTGGAATCCAGGTATGCCCTGCGAGTGCTGTGGGCCCTGAAAGACGGCCATGCCCAGACCTTCCGCCTGCTGCAAGACAGTGTGGGCGGCATCACCCCCAACACGCTCAACACCCGGATCAAGGAACTGCGTGCGGCGGGCCTGCTCGACCACGGCAGTGACGGCTACCTGCTCACGCCTGCCGGCGGCGACCTGCTCAAGCGGCTCGGCGATTTGCCCGCCTTTGCCAGCAAGTGGGCGGCCGGCCTGGCCAAAAAAGCCAGTTGAGTTGCCGCCCGGAACAAGCTTCGGGCCGCCGAAAATCCAAGCCTTTTCAGGGCGTAAGCCACGGCCAGCGGACCTCTTCCGCTATCAATTTAGTAGTACCAAGGATCCAGCATGAGCACCACCACCCCTTCCGGCCTGCAGTACGATGACACCGTGACCGGTTCGGGCCCTGTTGCCAGCGCCGGGCAACGGGTGACCGTGCATTACACCGGCTGGCTCTTCAAGGACGGCGTTCAAGGCGCCAAATTTGATTCGAGCAAGGACCGCAACGACCCCTTCGTGTTTTCTCTGGGGGCCGGCATGGTCATTCGGGGTTGGGACGAGGGCGTGGCCGGCATGCAGGTCGGCGGCGCCCGCACCCTGATCATCCCTCCCGAACTCGGCTATGGCGCGCGCGGCGCGGGCGGCGTCATTCCACCCAACGCCACCCTGAAATTCGACGTCGAACTGCTCGGCGTGTCCGGCTGATCGCCGGGCCTGGCGCACAGGCCAGGCACCCCGTTGACTCCAAACAGCCCCCGGCGCTCTTGAAATGGCACCGGCTGTCCCAAGCTATGCCAGCGTCGCTTTCAACCTCTGATTTGTATGTCTGATTCCAGCACTCCCCCAACACCTCCGTCCACGTCTTCCACCCAGGCAGCCCAGAGTTACCAAAGCACCGAAGACATGGTCGCTGCCCAGTCGGCCATGGAGAGCAGCGCGCTGGCCAGAGTCCAGGCCGAGCTGGCCGAGTTGCAGGCCAAGAGTGCTGAACTGGCCGACCAATACCTGCGCGCGAAGGCCGAAGCCGAAAACGCGCGCCGTCGTGCGGAAGACGAGATCGCCAAAGCCCGGCGCTTTGCGGTCGAAGCCTTCGCCGAGAGCCTGCTGCCGGTGGCCGACAGCCTGGAGGCCGGCCTGATCATCAAGGACGCGAGCATCGAGCAGATCCGCGAAGGCGCCCAGGCCACGCTGCGCCAGCTGATCGCAGCGCTGGAGCGCAACAAGGTGGTGGCCATCAACCCAGCCGCTGGCGCGCGCTTTGACCCGCACCAACACCAGGCCATCAGCGTGGTGCCATCCGAACTCGACGCCAACTCGGTCGTCACGGTGCTGCAAAAAGGCTATGCCATTTCGGAACGGGTGTTGCGCCCGGCCCTGGTGACGGTCAGCGCGCCCAAATAATCCATTTTTTCGGCTTGAAATTGGTTAAGTCAGACACACGTTCGAAACATCTGAACACAGGAGTCCATCATGGGAAGAATCATCGGTATCGACCTCGGCACCACCAACAGCTGCGTGGCGATCATGGAAGGCAACACGCCCAAGGTCATTGAAAACTCGGAAGGCGCCCGTACCACGCCCAGCATCATTGCCTACCAGGAGGATGGCGAGGTTTTGGTGGGCGCATCGGCCAAGCGCCAGGCTGTCACCAACCCCAAGAACACGCTTTACGCCGTCAAGCGCCTGATAGGCCGCAAGTTCAGCGAAAAAGAGGTGCAGAAAGACATCGACCTGATGCCCTACCGCATCGTGGCGGCAGACAACGGCGACGCCTGGGTGGAATCCCGTGGCAACCGGCTGGCACCGCAGCAGGTCAGCGCCGATGTCTTGCGCAAGATGAAAAAAACCGCTGAAGACTACCTGGGTGAAGCGGTGACCGAGGCCGTGATCACCGTGCCAGCCTATTTCAACGATGCACAACGCCAGGCCACGAAAGATGCTGGGCGAATTGCCGGCCTGGAAGTCAAGCGCATCATCAACGAGCCGACAGCCGCCGCGCTGGCCTTCGGCCTGGACAAGAGCGAAAAAGGCGACCGCAAAATTGCGGTGTACGACCTCGGCGGCGGCACCTTCGACGTGTCCATCATCGAAATCGCCGACGTCGATGGCGAAAAGCAGTTCGAGGTGCTGTCCACCAATGGCGACACCTTCCTCGGCGGCGAGGATTTCGACCAGCGCATCATTGACTTCATCATCGCTGAGTTCAAGAAGGAACAGGGCGTTGACCTGGGCAAGGACGTTCTGGCGCTGCAGCGCCTGAAGGAAGCCGCTGAAAAAGCCAAAATCGAGCTCTCCAGCAGCGCCCAGACCGACATCAACCTGCCCTACATCACCGCCGATGCCACTGGCCCCAAGCACCTGAGCGTGAAGCTCTCGCGCTCCAAGCTGGAGTCGCTGGTGGAGGAGCTGATTGAACGCACCATTGCGCCCTGCCGCACCGCCATCAAGGATGCCGGCGTGAGTGTCGCCGACATCCATGACGTGATTCTGGTTGGCGGCATGACGCGCATGCCCAAGGTGCAGGAAAAGGTCAAGGAGCTGTTCGGCAAGGAGCCGCGCAAGGACGTGAACCCGGACGAGGCCGTGGCCGTGGGCGCCGCCATCCAGGGTCAGGTGCTGGCCGGCGATCGCAAGGACGTGCTGCTGCTGGACGTGACGCCGCTGAGCCTGGGTATTGAAACCCTGGGTGGGGTCATGACCAAAATGATCACCAAGAACACCACCATCCCGACCAAGTTCGCACAGACCTTCTCCACGGCCGATGACAACCAGCCGGCGGTGACCATCAAGGTGTTTCAGGGCGAACGCGAGATTGCGGCCGGCAACAAGATGCTCGGCGAGTTCAATCTCGAGGGGATTCCGCCGGCAGCCCGGGGCACGCCGCAGATTGAGGTGTCGTTCGACATCGACGCCAACGGCATCCTGCACGTGGGCGCCAAGGACAAGGGCACCGGCAAAGAGAACAAGATCACGATCAAGGCCAACACCGGTCTGAGCGAGGCTGAAATCCAGCAAATGGTGAAGGATGCCGAGCTCAATGCCGCCGAAGACAAGAAAAAGCTGGAGCTGGTGCAAGCCAGGAACCAGGCTGATGCCAGCCTGCACAGCGTCAAGAAGAGCCTGACCGAGTACGGCGACAAGCTCGAAGCCGGCGAAAAAGAGAAGATCGAGGCGGCCGTCAAGCACCTGGAAGAAGCACTGAAAGGCGACGACAAGGCTGCCATCGACGAGCGCAGCACCGCGCTGATGACAGTCAGCCAGAAGCTGGGCGAGAAAATGTACGCTGACATGCAGGCCAAACAGGCGGCCGAAGAAGCCGGTGCCGCTGATGCAGGCGCCGCCGCCGGCGGGGCCTCGGCCAAGGCCGCAGGCGCACAGGCGGCAGACGACAATGTGGTCGACGCCGAAGTCAAGGAAGTCAAAAAGGGCTGATCTGCGCCGCTGACCGCACGGCATGCGCGCCGCGTTGAATCGCTCCCAGTGGTTCAACGCGGCGTTTGTATTGAACCAGGGTACCAACCAAGATGGCAAAAAGAGACTTTTACGAAGTCCTGGGCGTTCCCAAGAACGCTTCTGACGAAGAGATCAAGAAGGCCTATCGCAAGCACGCGATGAAGCACCACCCTGACCGCAACCAGGGTGAGGCCTCCAAGGCGGCCGAAGAAAAATTCAAGGAGAGCAAGGAAGCCTACGAAATGCTCTCCGACCCGCAAAAGCGCGCGGCCTACGACCAGCACGGGCACGCCGGTGTGGACCCCAATATGCGCGCCGGTGGCGCCGAGGCCTATGGCGGTTTTGCTGAAGCCTTTGGCGACATTTTTGGCGACATGTTCGGCCAGCAGCGCGGCCGAGCCGGTGGCGGCAAGCAGGTGTTCCGCGGCAACGACCTCAGCTATGCCATGGAAGTCACGCTGGAAGAGGCCGCCCGCGGCAAGGACGCGCAGATCCGGATCCCGAGCTGGGATACCTGCGACGTCTGCAGCGGTAGCGGCGCCAAGCCTGGCACCCAGGTCAAGAGCTGCGGCACCTGCCATGGCTCGGGCTCCGTGCAAATGCGGCAAGGCTTTTTCAGCGTGCAACAAACCTGCCCGACCTGCCGCGGCGCCGGCAAGGTGATTCCCGAACCCTGCACGGCCTGTAGCGGCCAGGGCAAGATCAAACGCCAAAAAACGCTGGAGATCAAGATCCCGGCTGGCATCGACGGCGGCATGCGCATCCGCAGTGCCAACAACGGGGAGCCGGGTACCAACGGCGGCCCGGCGGGTGACCTCTACATTGAGATCCGGCTCAAAAAGCACGACATTTTCGAGCGCGACGGCGACGACATCCACTGCTCGGTGCCGGTCAGCTTTGCCACCGCGGCCATGGGCGGCGAGATCGAAGTGCCCACGCTGGCAGGCAAGGCGGCCATTGACATCCCCGAAGGCACTCAGACCGGCAAGCAATTCCGGCTGCGCGGCAAAGGCATCAAGGGCGTGCGCTCCAGCTACCCCGGCGACCTGTACTGCCACATCGTGATCGAAACCCCGGTCAAGCTCAGCGAGCACCAGCGCAAACTGCTGCGCGAACTCGATGAGTCGCTGAAAAAAGGCGGCGGCAAGCACTCGCCCAGCGGCGACACCTGGACCGACCGGCTCAAAAGCTTTTTCAGCTAGCGGACCGCCACCCCTGCCGCCCATGAGTGTCAACATCACCTTCCTGGGCGGCACTGGCACGGTGACCGGCTCCAAATACCTGGTCCGCAGCGGCGACAAGACGCTGCTGGTGGACTGCGGCCTGTTCCAGGGTTACAAGATGCTGCGGCTGCGCAACTGGACGCCGCTGCCGATCGCCCCGCATCAAGTCAACGCGGTGTTGCTGACCCATGCCCACCTGGACCACAGCGGCTACCTGCCGCTGTTGGCGCGCGAAGGCTTTGCCGGCCCCATCTATGCCACGCCCGGCACGCGCGACCTGTGTCGCATCCTGTTGCCCGACAGCGGCCACATCCAGGAAGAAGACGCCGAATTTGCCAACCGCCACGCTTTCTCCAAGCATTCGCCGGCCCTGCCCCTCTACACCCGGCAAGATGCGCTCGATTGCCTGCCGCTGATCAAGGCCCGCGACTTTGGCATCCGCTTTGAGCCGCTGCCGGGCTGGCATGCCACCTTCTCGTCGGCCGGCCACATCCTGGGGGCGGCCAGCCTCCTGCTCGAAGTGGCGGGCCGCCGCATCCTGTTTTCGGGCGACATCGGCCGGCCCGATGATCTGATCATGAACCCGCCGGCCGCAGCCCCGGCCGCTGACACCGTGCTGATCGAGTCCACCTACGGCGACCGCGAACACCCGCAGGACGATGTACTGGCCGAGCTGGGTCCAGCCTTGGCGCGCCTGGTGCAGCGCAAAGGGGTGGCGGTGATCCCGGTCTTTGCCGTGGGCCGCGCCCAGGCCCTGCTGCATGCGATCCAGTTGCTCAAACTGCGTGGCGAGCTGCCCAAGTCGCTGCCGGTTTTTCTGGACAGCCCGATGGCGGTGCATACGACCCATTTGTTTGAACACCATGTGGGCGAACACCGGCTCAGCGCCAAAGAGGCGCTGGCCCTGACCCGCACCGCCACCATGGTCAGCAGCACCGACGACTCGCGCGCGCTGGCGCAGCGGCGTGGCACCATGGTGATCCTGTCAGCCAGCGGCATGGCCACGGGCGGGCGGGTGCTGCACCACCTGGAGCGTTACGCGGGCGAGGCCCGCAACATGATTTTGCTGACCGGTTTCCAGGCGCCCGGCACGCGCGGCGCCACGCTGGCCAGCGGCGCCCGGTCAGTGCGGATTCACGGCCACGATGTGGCGCTGACGGCCGAAGTGGTGCAACTGCAATCGGCCTCAGCCCATGCCGATGCCAGCCAATTGCTGGCCTGGCTGCGCAGCGCACCCAAAGCGCCGGAACAGGTCTACGTGGTACACGGCGAACCCGGCGCTTCGGACGAGTTGCGCAAACGCATTCAGCATGAACTGGGCTGGCGAGCGCGGGTGCCGGAACACGGCGCCACCTGGCCGGTGTGATCGGCAACGCGCCAGCCACGGGCGCCGGCCCCGACGCGCCCCAGGATTAAAACAGGCTGCCCTGGCCTGCCAGCAGCGCCGGCCGAAACTGTGTGACGTCCAGTGGCAGGCGCTCACGGTTCAGGCCCAGGCGGGCGCAGGTTTTCTCAAAGCGCTGACGCAATAGCTCGGCCCAGACGCCCTGCCCTTTCATGCGCGTGGCGAAATCGCTGTCGTAGTCCCGTCCGCCGCGCATTTCGCGCACTCGGGCCATCACGCGCTCCGCCCGCAGCGGGTAGTGCAAGGCCAGCCACTGCTGGAACAGAGGGTTCACCTCCCAGGGCAGGCGCAGCACCGCGTAAAACGCGCGCTGCGCGCCCGCCGCTGCCGACGCCCCCAGCACCTGCTCCAGGTCTTCGTTGATGAAGGGAATCTGCGGCGCGACGCTCACGCCCACCGGCACGCCGGCCTCGGCCAGGGTGCGGATGGTGCGCAGGCGCCGCTCTGGTGAAGCCGCGCGAGGCTCCAGTTTGCGCGCCAACTCGCTGTCCAGCGTGGTGATGGTCACGTAAACCGCCACCAGGCCGTGCGCGGCCATCGGTGCGAGCAAGTCGAGATCGCGCTCGACACCGCTGCCCTTGGTGACGATGGCCAACGGGTGGTGACAGCGCTGCAGCAGCTCGATCAGGCTGCGGGTGATGCGCAGGCGGCGCTCAATGGGCTGGTAGGCGTCGGTCGCGGAGCCGATGACGATCTGCCGCGGCACGTAGCTGCGCCGTCCAAGTTCTCCAGCCAAGCGCTGCGCCAGGTTCGGCTTGGCGATGATGCGGGTCTCAAAATCAAGCCCGGGCGACAGGTTCAGGTAGCTGTGGGTAGGCCGGGCGTAGCAATAAATACAGCCGTGCTCGCAGCCACGGTAGGGGTTGAGGCCGTAGTCAAAGTGGATGTCAGGCGACTCATTGCGGCTGATGGCGCTTTTGGCGTCCTCCAGCACCACCTCGGTCCGGGCTGCCGATTCCGTACGGACAACCGCCTCGGCCGTGCCCCAGCCATCGTCAAACGGCTCACGCGCATCGGCGTGGAAGCGGTGTGGCATGGCCGTCGCACTGCCGCGGCCTTTGATGGCATGGACCGGTAGGGTGAAGTGACTCATCGTCAAATAACTGTATTTATAGCCAGTTATTATGCCAAGCGATCGCGGTACGATGCCGCCATCGACGCCATCGCAAGACTGACATGAGCACCACCGTATTCAGCGACATTGACTGGGATCAGGACGGCAAGCAGGTGGGCACGCTGCACCTGCCTCACTCACCCGATGACGACGCCTGGGGCGTGATCCCCTTCCCCGCCGCCTCCATCAAGAACGGCCGGGGCCCGGTGGTGGTGGTGTCGGGCGCCGTGCATGGCGACGAGTACGAGGGGCCGGTGGTCATCGCCGAGTTGATGCGGCAGATCCAGGCCAGTGACGTGGCCGGGCAATTGATTTTGTTGCCCTCGTTCAATGCGCCGGCGCTTAAAGCCGGTCGCCGCACCTCACCGATCGACCACCTCAACCTCAACCGCGTCTTCCCCGGCGACGACCACGGTTTGCCAACGCAGCAAATCGCCCGCTATGTGACCGACCACATCCTCAGCCGGGCCAATGTCTACCTGGACCTGCATGCTGGCGGCCGCACGCTGTTCATCCAGCCCAGCGCCCACGTGGTCATGGCTGACGGCATGCCCCCCGACCTGATCAAGGCCAACGCCCGACTGGCCGAGGTCTTTGGCGTTGGCATCACGGTGCAGACCAGCAACATGGGCGACTACCGCACCTCGGCCGGCTACGCCACACTCAAGGGCATTCCCACCCTGGCCGCTGAAATGGGCATGGGCGGCTGGGTCACCGGCGACTCGGTGCGGGCCACGCGCGAGGCCACACACCGGGTGCTCAAACACACGGGCGTGTTGCCGCACATTGCCACTGTGCCCGGTGAAACAACCCGCTGGACGCGCATCAACGGCGGCAAGGCCTATGTGTTTGCGCCGATGGATGGCTATTTTGAGCGGCGCTTTGCCCTGGGGGAACGCATTGAGTCGGGCCAACTGGCCGGCTTGATGCACGCCCTGAACCGACCCACCTTGGAGCCCGAGCCGGTGTACTTCCAGTCCAGCGGCACCTTGTACGCCCATGGTCTGATCGGCCATGTGCGCGCCGGGCAGAACCTGGCGGTGCTGGTGGAGGACGTGGCCGCGCCGCGGTAGCCCCCGCAAACCGACCTCACCTCACGGTATCGGCGAATGGCGGCTGGGGGGATCCTAAAATCCGGTCATGCCCGCCCACCTGACTGCTGCCTTCTACAAGTTTGTCGACCTGCCGGACGCGGGGCAGCTCAAGGCGCCGCTGCTGGCGTGTTGTGAACAACACGCCGTCAAGGGGCTGATCCTGCTGGCCACCGAGGGCATCAACAGCACCATCGCCGGTTCGGCCGAAGGCGTGCGGGCCGTGCTGGCCTACTTGCGCCAGGATCCGCGGCTGGCCGACCTGAAGCACAAGGAGGCCTGGTCCGAGCGCGCGCCGTTTTATCGCATGAAGGTCCGCCTCAAGAAGGAAATCGTCACGCTCGGGGTGCCGGGCGTGAGCCCGACCTGCATGGCAGGCACCTATGTCAAGCCGCAAGACTGGAACGCGCTGATCAGCGACCCGGCGGTGATACTGGTGGACACGCGCAACGACTACGAGGTCGGGCTGGGCAGCTTTGCCGGGGCGATTGACCCGCGCATCACGCGGTTTGCCGATCTGCCGCAGTGGGTGGCACAGTCTGCGGCGCTGCACCCGCCTGGCGGCACCAAGCCCAAAGTGGCCATGTTTTGCACCGGTGGCATTCGCTGCGAAAAGTCCACCGCGCTGCTGCGGGCACAGGGCTTTGACGAGGTCTACCACCTGGAGGGTGGCATCCTCAACTACCTGGAAACCGTGCCGCCCGAGCACAGCCTGTGGCAGGGCGAGTGCTTTGTGTTTGACGAGCGGGTCTCAGTCGGCCACGGGCTGCAAACCGGCCCTCACGGCCTGTGCCGGGCCTGCCGGCAGCCCCTCACAGCGGCCGACCAGGCTTCCGTAAAGTTCGAAGCGGGGGTGAGCTGCCCCAAATGCGCCGAGCACACCAGCGACGCACAAAAAAGCAGCGCGCGTGAGCGGCAGCGGCAGTGGGAGCTGGCCAAATCACGCCATCAGGTCCACATTGGGGCACCCCACCTACCCCGTTATCCTCGCGCAAGCGGGGATCCAAGGCCATTTGCACCCAACGACGCCGGGCTGGCCTAAGCGGGCAGCAGCAGGCGGGCACGCGCTGCGGCGTACTCCCGCTTGAGCTGAGCCACGTAGTCGGCCGTACTCTGGATTTTGGTGATGGCGCCGATACCCTGGCCGCAACCCCAAATGTCTTTCCAGGCCTTGGTCTTGTCACCGGCAAAGTTCATCTTGCTCGGGTCGCTCACCGGCAGGTTGTCCGGGTCCATGCCGGCGTTGCGGATGCTGGGCGCCAGGTAGTTGCCGTGCACGCCGGTGAACAGGTTGCTGTAGACGATGTCGTCCGAATTGCTGTCCACGATGGACTGCTTGTAGGCCTCGGCGGCGCGTGCCTCCTGCGTGGCGATAAAGGCAGAGCCGATGTAGGCAAAGTCGGCGCCCATGGCCTGGGCGGCCAGCACCGCGTCGCCGGTCGAGATTGAGCCGCTGAGCGCGACCGGGCCGTCAAACCACTGGCGAATTTCCTGGATCAGGGCAAACGGGCTCTTCACGCCGGCGTGGCCGCCGGCACCCGCCGCCACGGCGATCAGGCCGTCAGCGCCTTTTTCGATGGCCTTGTGCGCATGCTTGTTGTTGATGATGTCGTGCAGCACCACCCCGCCGTAGGCATGGGCAGCGGCGTTGATATCCTCGCGCGCACCCAGCGAGGTGATGATGATCGGCACCTTGTATTTGACGCACATCGCCATGTCATGCTCCAAGCGGTCATTGCTTTTGTGCACGATCTGGTTGATGGCGTAGGGGGCCGCCGGCTGCTCGGGGTGGGCGCGGTTGTGTGCAGCCAGTGCCTCAGTGATTTCAATCAGCCACTCTTCCAGCTGCTCGGCCGGCCGCGCATTGAGTGCCGGCATGGAGCCGACCACGCCGGCGATGCACTGGGCAATCACCAGCTTAGGGTTGCTGATGATGAACAGTGGCGAGCCGATCACCGGGAAAGGCAGGTGGCTCAGGGCCGCAGGCAGCTTGGACATACCGTCTCCAGACAAATATTTATCGGTAAAAAATAGCCCCAGCCCTTGTGGCTATTAGGGTTATAGCTATCAAAAAAATAGCAAATCAGAAGGCTTCGAGCGCCAGGCCGGTCACCGAGTCGGCGCCGTCCAAAATCGCATCGCGCAGGCCGGGCGCGCGGGTCAGCAGGTGGTCGGCATAAAAACGCGCCGTGACCATCTTGGCCCCCATGAAGGTCTCGTCCACACCCTGCGCCAGTTGCGCTTGCGCCACCAGCCAGGCGCGCGCCAGTTGCCAGCCCGCCATCAGGTTGCCGGCCAGCATCAGGTAGGGCACGCTGCCGGCAAACACCGCATTCGGACTGGCACGGGTCTGGTCGGCGACAAAGGCCACCACCTCCAGAAACGCCTGGCGCGCCGCCTGCAGACGCCGGACCAAGGCCAGCGCATCGGCGCTGCCGTTGGCGGCCAGGGCTGCCTCGGTGTCCTGGATTTGTGCCGCAATGGCGCGGGCAGTCTGGCCGCCGTCGCGCGCGGTCTTGCGCCCGACCAGGTCATTGGCCTGGATCGCGGTGGTGCCTTCGTAGATGGTCAGGATCTTGGCGTCGCGGTAATACTGGGCCACGCCGGTTTCCTCGATGAAGCCCATGCCGCCGTGCACCTGCACCGCGGCCGAGGTGACTTCCAGGCTCATCTCGGTGCTGTAGCCCTTGACCAGCGGCACCATGAATTCATAAAAGGCCTGGTTTTGCCGGCGCACCTCGGCATCCGGATGGTGGTGGCCGGC
Source organism: Pseudomonadota bacterium (assembly GCA_041182225.1). Lineage (GTDB taxonomy): Bacteria > Pseudomonadota > Gammaproteobacteria > Burkholderiales > Burkholderiaceae_C > Rhodoferax. The sequence goes on from JBEGOC010000310.1 coordinate 16,592, forward strand.
ATCAAAGGCCGCAGCCGCCACCGTGGCCATGGCACGGCAACCTTCGGTCAATGCCCGCATGGTCATCAGCATGCGCCGCACATCAGGGTGGTGGATGATGGGCGCTGCCTTGGGCAGGGAACCATCCACTGGCCGGCTTTGCACACGCTCGCGGGCGAAGCTCACGGCCTTCTGGTACGCCCGCTCGGCAATCGCGATGCCCTGCACGCCCACACCGAAACGGGCGGCGTTCATCATGATGAACATGTACTCCAGGCCACGGTTTTCCTGGCCCACCAGGTAACCCACGGCGCCGCCATGGTCGCCATACTGCAGCACGGCGGTCGGGCTGGCCTTGATGCCCATCTTGTGCTCGATGCTGACGCAGTGCACGTCGTTGCGCGCGCCCAGCGAACCATCGGCATTGACCAGGAACTTCGGAACCACAAACAGGCTGATGCCCTTGACCCCCTCGGGCGCGCCAGTCACACGGGCCAGCACCAGATGGACGATATTCTCGGCCATGTCGTGCTCACCCCAGGTGATGTAAATCTTGGTGCCAAACACCTTGTAGCTGCCGTCGGACTGGGGCTCGGCCCGGGTGCGCACCGCCGCCAGGTCGGAGCCGGCCTGCGGCTCGGTCAGGTTCATGGTGCCGGTCCACTGGCCGCTCACCAGTTTTTCCAGGTAAATGGCCTTGAGCTCGTCCGAGCCCGCTGTGAGCAGCGCCTCGATGGCACCGTCGGTCAGCAGCGGGCAGAGCGCAAAGCTCATGTTGGCCGAGTTCTGCATTTCGCCGCAGGAGGCGCCGATGGTTTTGGGCAGGCCTTGGCCGCCAAAGGCCACCGGGTGCTGCAAACCCTGCCAGCCGGCCTCGGTAAATTGGACAAAGGCCTGCTTGAAGCCGGCTGTGGCGGTGACCTTGCCCTGGTGCCAGCTCGACGGGTTGCGGTCACCCTCCCAATTCAGGGGCGAGAGCACGCCCTCGTTGAACTTGGCGGCTTCTTCCAGCACCGCCTGCGCTGTGTCAAAGCCCGCGTCCTCGAAGCCGGGAATGGCGGCAATCTGTTCAATATTCGCCAGGTGGCGGATGTTGAACAGCATGTCTTGAAGGGGGGCGCGGTAACTCATGTGCAATGCTCCAGTTCTTGCAGCCTTATCCGAGCCAGGGTCAGCCCCGGCCAGCCCCTGGGTTGCACAGGGGCCAAGGCGGCGGCATCGCGCCGCCGCACCACCATCAGAGCGAGGCGGTCAGCGCCGGCACGGCGTCAAACAGATCGGCTTCCAGGCCGTAGTCGGCCACCGAGAAGATCGGTGCCTCGGCGTCCTTGTTGATCGCCACGCTCACCTTGGAGTCTTTCATGCCGGCCAGATGCTGGATCGCGCCGCTGATGCCGCAGGCCACGTACAGCTGGGGCGCCACGATCTTGCCGGTCTGGCCGACCTGCCAGTCGTTGGGCGCATAGCCGGCGTCAACCGCCGCACGCGAAGCACCCATGGCCGCGCCCAGTTTGTCGGCCAGCGGGGTCATGACCTCCATGAATTTCTCGTTCGAGCCCAGCGCCCGGCCACCCGAGACGATGATCTTGGCCGAGGTCAGCTCGGGGCGGTCGTTCTTGGCAATCTCGGCCCGCAGGAAAGTGGCCTTGTCGCTGGGGGCAACGGCGCTGAGCACGTCCACCACCGCACTGCCCCCCGAGGCCGCCGCCGGGTCAAAGCCGGTGGTCCGCACGGTGATGACTTTGGTGGCGTCCAGACTCTGCACCGTGGCAATGGCGTTGCCGGCATAGATCGGGCGTTCAAACGTGTCGGCAGACTCAATCCGGGTCACATCGGACACCTGCCCCACGTCAAGCCGGGCGGCGACGCGCGGCGCAATGTTCTTGCCAAAGGCGGTGGCCGCAAACAGGATGTGGCTGTAGTTGCCGGCCAGCGCCAGCACCTGGGCGGCGACGTTTTCCGCCAGGCCATGCGCAAAGCCCTCGCCTTCGGCGTGCAGCACCTTGGCTACGCCAGTCACCTGGGCGGCGGCGGCAGCAGCAGCGCCCGCGTTTTGGCCGGCCACCAGCACATGCACGTCGCCACCGCACTGGGCTGCGGCGGTGATGGCGTTGAGGGTCGCTGCGCGCAGCGAGGCGTTGTCGTGTTCAGCGATGACGAGTGATGTCATGTCAATTCTTCCTTGTGTCGTCAGATGACTTTGGCTTCGTTCTTGAGCTTGTCGACCAGCGCGGCGACGTCGGCCACCTTGATGCCGGCACTGCGCTTGGGCGGCTCTACCACTTTCAGGGTCTTGATGCGGGGCGTTACGTCTACGCCCAGGTCTTCGGGTTTGAAGACATCGAGCTGCTTTTTCTTGGCCTTCATGATGTTGGGCAGCGTGACATAACGCGGCTCATTCAGCCGCAGGTCGGTGGTGATGATGGCCGGCAGGCTGAGCGACAGCACTTCCAGACCGCCATCGACCTCGCGCGTCACCGAGGCTTTGCCGTCCGCCACTTCGACCTTGCTGGCGAAGGTGGCCTGCGGCAGGTCGGCGAGTGCGGCCAGCATCTGGCCGGTCTGGTTGCAATCGTCGTCAATCGCCTGCTTGCCCAGGATCACCAGACCTGGCTGCTCCTTGTCCATCAGGGCCTTGAGCAACTTGGCCACGGCCAGTGGCTGCAGTTCCGCCGCGGTTTCGATCAGAATCGCCCGGTCGGCACCGATGGCCATCGCGGTGCGCAGGGTTTCCTGGCACTGGGCCACGCCACAGGAGACGGCGATGACCTCGGTGGCCACGCCTTTTTCCTTCAGGCGTACCGCCTCTTCGATGGCGATCTCGTCAAACGGGTTCATGCTCATTTTGACGTTGGCGATGTCCACACCCGTGTTGTCCGACTTGACCCGAACCTTCACGTTGTAGTCCACCACGCGCTTGACTGCGACCAGGACTTTCATTGTTCTCACTCCAAAGGGTTATACATTCCGTGTTGCCGACTTGACGTTTACGTCAACCTACTGATTCTAAGTCGCACACCCTGCCCGCCCGGTCATGCCCATGACATTCCCCAGGATAAACAAAAAATAGAACGACCGTGCTTTTTATTATACGCCGATGGCGCCGAGCGCCCACCTGCCGTCCACTCGGCTGCTGACTCGGCTGCTGAACCCTGCAGCGTTACACTCAGCCTGGGTGCACCAGCATCCGGGCTGCTCGCCCTGCGGCCATGGCGGACGTTTATTTTTTATCCCCGAAAGCCACGACGATGAACCTGAAGACCACTGCCTTGATCCTGGTCGGTTACCAGAACGATTACTTTGCCAAGGATGGCATCCTGCGCGGCGTGATCGAAGAGCCGGGCCGCGTCGACACGGTGCTGGCCAACACCTTGAGCCTGATCCGCGCGCTCGCCCCCACCCCGGCCACCCTGATTTCGACACCCATTGTGCTCAAGCCCGACTACCGCGCGCTGGCCAGCCCGGTCGGGATCCTGCACGCCATCAAGACCTCGGGCGCTTTTGCACTGGGCACCAAAGGCGCTGAAACCATCCCTGAGCTGGCCGCCTTCGGCGACCGCATCCAGTACGTGAGCGGCAAGGTGGGCTTCAATGGCTTCTCGGGCACCCAGCTGGAGCAGGTGCTGCGCGACAAGGGCATCACGCGCGTGCTGCTGGCCGGCATGGTGACTTCGCTGTGCATTGACTCCACCGGTCGCGCCGCCTACGAGCGCGGCTACAGCGTGACCGTGCTATCGGACTGCACCTCCTCACGTACCGCGACTGAGCAGGACTTTTTCTGCAGCACCGTCTTCCCCTTGTACGGCGAGGTGCTGCGCGGTGACCAGGTGATGCAGGCGGCGGACGCCCAGGTCACGGCCTGATTCAGGCGGCTTCTCGCCACCACCATGGAGGAAGGGCAGGACGAGGACGGCTCGCTCAGCACAGACCTGCAGGTCCAGGCGACGACCCGGCTGATCGAGGCGCTCTACGAGAGCGAGGCGCGGATGCGCCGGCGCATCAACCTGCTGTCCGAGGTGGTGTTCGAGCTCGATCAGACCGGCAGAATTGTCTTCCTCAACGCCGCCTGGACGCAGTCGCTCGGTCTGAGTGAAGCGGACTCCATGGGCCGCCCATTGGCCGACTTTGCCGACGTCGCCGACCGACCGCTGCTGACCAGCACGCTGGCCAATGCCCAACCGGCCAGCCAGGCGCCGCCTGCCCTGCTGCGGTTTGCGGGCGCCGCCAATGTGGTGCGCTGGATGGACATGTCGGTGGTGCAGGTGCCGGGGCAAGGCTTCGTCGGGGCGCTGCGCGACGTCACCCAGCAAAAGCTGGCCCAGGACGAGCTCGAACGCATGTCGCTGGTGGCCAACCACACCGATAACCTGGTGCTGATCACCAATGCCACGGGGAGGGTGGAGTGGCTCAATGCGGCTTTCACCCAACATACCGGCTACACGCTGGCCGAAATGCTGGGCAAGGTGCCGGGCCACGTGCTGCAGGGCCCGGATACCGACCCGGCCGAGGTGGCGCGACTGGGCCGGGAAATCAGGGCCGGACGCTCGGTCCGATCCGAGATCCTCAATTACCGGCGCTCCGGCATTCCCTACTGGGTCACCCTCTATATCACGCCGATCCGCGACCGGGCCGGCGAGATCCGCCGTTACATCGCGGTGCAATCCGACTCGACCGCCTTGCGCCAGATGCAAAGCGACCTGGAGCACGAAAAAACCCGGGCCGAAGCGGCCAGCCAGGCCAAATCGGCGTTTCTGGCCACCATGAGCCACGAAATCCGCACCCCGATGAACAGCATCCTGGGCATGGCCCAGGTGTTGATGACGCCGTCCCTCGACCCCCAACAGCGTCAGGACTACGTGCGCATCCTGATGGAGTCGGGCGAAACGCTGCTGGCGCTGCTCAATGACATTCTTGACCTCTCCAAGATCGAGGCGGGCAAACTGGTGCTGCATCGCACCCGCACAGCGCCGTTGCAGGTGGTCAATGACACCCTGGCCCTGTTTGCCAGCACCGCCCAAGCCAAGCAACTGCGCCTCACGGTCAGTTCAGAACTCGACCCCTCGCGGTGCTACCAGCTCGATGCCTTGCGCCTGCGCCAGATGCTGTCCAACTTCCTCAGCAACGCCCTCAAGTTCACGGCCAGCGGCACCATTGCGGTGAGCATGGCCGAGCGCACGCAGGGCGATCAGGGCGCCGAGCTGGAATTTGCCGTGAGCGACACCGGCATTGGCATCGATCTCGCCGACCAGGCGGTGCTGTTCGAAACTTTCTCCCAAGTGGACAGCTCCACCACCCGCCACTTCGAAGGCACCGGGTTGGGGCTGTCGATCGTGCGCAGCCTGGCCCAGGCCATGGGCGGCAGCGTCGGGGTCCGGTCCAGCCCGGGCCAAGGCTCCCGCTTCTGGTTCCGCATCCTGGCCCAGCCCGACCTGGCGCCACTGGAGGCCGCCCTGTCTGCCGGCGCCGCCGCGCCGGGGCCGACCGGGGCGTCGCTCCGGCGCGGCCATGTGTTGGTGGCGGAAGACAACCCGGTCAACCGGCTGGTCATGAGCACGCACCTGGCCAAATTCGCCATCACCGTGCAGGTGGCCGAAAACGGGCTGAAGGCGGTTGCGGCCGCCACCTCAGGCCAGCATTTTGATTGCATCCTGATGGATGTGCGCATGCCCGAGCTCGACGGTCTGGCCGCAACACGCCAGATCCGCGACTGGGAACGTCGGCACGGGCGACCACGCTGCCCGATCATCGCGGTCACAGCCAATGTGTTTGCCGAAGACCAGCGCGAATGCGCGGACGCCGGCATGGACGACTTCATCAGCAAGCCCGTCATCCTGGCCGACCTGGAGCGCAGCCTCAGGCGCTGGCTGCCTGTGAACCGGCCACCGTCGCCAGGCTGAGCCGGCTACGCGGCGGCTCAGCCCGCCCGGGTGTGCACCACGCGCTGCGGAAACGGAATTTCGACGCCGTGCTCGCGCAGCAGGCGCAGGATATCCAGGTTGATCAGCGAGCGCAGGTTGAGCGTGCCGTTCTCCGGGTCGGCGATCCAGTAACCCACCGTGAATTCCAGACCGTCGGCACCAAAGGCTGACAAGGCCACCGAGGGCTCGGGCTCGCGCAACACGCGCTGTTGGTTCAGCGCCGCCTCCCGCAGCAGGCGCATGACCAGATTGACGTCGCTGTCATAGGCCACGGACACCACGGTCGACTGCCAAACCTGAGCGTCGGCCAGCGACAGGTTCTCGACCCGGCTGGTGATCAGCATCTCATTGGGCACGATCGACTCGCGCCCGGTCAGGGCACGGATCACGGCGTAGCGGGCATTGATCTGGGTGATGCGCCCCTCAAAATTGTCTACCCGCACGTTGTCACCGATGCGCATGCTGCGTTCGGCCAGGATCACAAAGCCGCTGATGTAGTTCGCGGCCAGCTTTTGCAGGCCAAAGCCCAGGCCAACCCCGATGGCACCGCCCAGCACCGACAGCGCCGTGAGGTCAATGCCGACCGCCGACAACGCAATCAGCAGGCCCACAAACATCAGCAGCGCCCGGGTCGCGTTGCTGACCGCCATGCGCAGCGACAACTCGCCGCCGGTGGCCGAGCGCAGCAGGCGCGCCTCGATGGCCGACGAAATCCAGAGCGCCACGATCAGCACCAGGCCCGCGGTGAGGCTGCCCTCGATCAGGGTGCGCACCGAGATGCGCGAGTCGCCCATCTTCCAGGTGATTTGTTCCAGTTCCTCCAGCAGCAGCGGCAACAGGCCGCTGACCCAGAGCACCATCGCCAGCCAGGCCAGCCAGGAAATGGTGCGCTCCAGCGCCCGCACCAGGGGTGTGTCGCGAAATGCCGCCTGCAGCACCTTCACGCCAAGCCGTATCGCCAGCAGTGACAGCAGCACCGGAATCGCAATCTTGAACACCGCCAGCGGCAGCGGCAGCCAGCGCATCACGATGGCCCGGGCCACCAGCGCCAGGCCCAGCAGCAGCAGCGGGAACAGAACCCCATCGACAATGCGCCGGCCGAACAGAATCGAGTTGCGCTCGCCCTGGATCACGGTGCGCCCGAGCAGCCAGGCCAGCAGCCCGGCAAGCGCAGCACTGGCGGCCAGGGCGCCAAGTTCGGTCAGCGCGGCCGGCCGCGCCAGGGCCTGCAGCCAACTGCCCATGTCGTTTGTGGGCAGGTCAGACATCAGCCAACACCCGGATATGGGCCTCCACACTGCGACCAAGCGCCCCCAGGTTGTAGCCGCCTTCCAGGCAGGAGACGATGCGCCCTTTGGCATGGCGCCGGGCCACATCCTTGAGGCGCTGTGTGATCCAGGCGTAATCCTGCTCGACCAGGCCGAGCTGACCGAGGTCGTCCTCGCGGTGCGCATCAAAACCGGCGCTGATGAACATCATCTCGGGCGCGAAGGCCTCCAGCCGCGGCATCCAGGCCTGCTCGATCAGCTCGCGCACCTGCGGTCCGCGGGTGTAAGCGGGTACCGGCAGATTCACCAGGTTGCCGGCCTTCGAGCGGCTGCCCCCCTCGGGGTAAAACGGGTGCTGAAAAAAGCTCACCATCAGGATGCGCTCGTCACCGGCGACGATGTCCTCGGTGCCATTGCCGTGGTGCACGTCAAAGTCGACGATCGCCACCCGCTGCAGGCCGTGCCGCGCCAGCGCGTACTTGGCCGCCACCGCCACGTTGTTGAAAAAACAAAACCCCATGGCGTGGTCGCGGCAGGCATGGTGTCCGGGCGGGCGTACCGCGCAAAAGGCGTTTTCCAGTTCACCCGCCAGCACGGCGTCAGTGGCCGCCAGTGCAGCGCCGGCGGCGCGCAGCGCCGCATCCCAGGTGCTGACGTTGAGCGAGGTGTCGGGGTCGACCTGCGCATGCGTGGGGCCGCCCGCCGCTATCTCATCGCGCAGGTTGTCGCTGAGGCCGCGCAGGGCGGCCACATGCTGGCGAGCGTGCGCCAGTTCGAGGTCGGTCAACGGGGCCAGCGGCGCCTCGCGCCGGTCCAGCACATTGGCCAGGCCGCTGACCAGCAGGCGGTCTTCGATCGCGTCCAGCCGGGCCGGGCATTCCGGGTGACGCGCGCCCATCTCGTGTTTCCAGCAGTCGCGGTGGGTAAAGTAGCCGGTCATCGTCACGGTGCTCGCCTGCGCCTCGAAATTTTTGTTAAGGTTGCGCCATGGATTCACAACAAGTCAAATTGCTGGTCGATCAGACGCTCAAATCTCTGGTAGATCAGCTTAACACGGTCATTGTGGGCAAAGCCGCGCAAACACAGGACTGCGTGGTCTGCCTGCTGGCTGGCGGCCACCTGCTGATCGAGGACGTGCCGGGCGTGGGCAAGACCACGCTGGCACATGCCTTGGCACGCACCTTTGGCTTGCAGTTTTCGCGCGTCCAGTTCACCTCCGACCTGATGCCCAGCGACCTGTCGGGGGTGTCGGTTTATGAGCGTGCCAAGGAAGCCTTTGTGTTCCACCCCGGACCGATGTTCGCGCAGGTGCTGCTGGCCGACGAAATCAACCGCGCCAGCCCCAAGACGCAGAGCGCCCTGCTGGAGGCGATGGAAGAAAAACAGGTGACGGTCGAGGGCCAGACCCGGCCCCTGCCGCAGCCCTTTTTTGTGATTGCCACCCAAAACCCGCTGGAGCAGCTGGGCACCTACGCCCTGCCGGAGTCGCAGCTGGACCGGTTCCTGATGCGCATCTCGCTGGGCTACCCGGACCGCGCCGCCGAGCGCGATTTGCTGGCTGGCGAAGACCCGCGCCAGCGGGTGGACGCACTGCCCCGCCTGCTGACCCAGGCCGAACTGCAGGCGCTGCAGCAGCGGGTGCAGCAGGTGCATGCCGCTGCACCCCTGCTGGACTACCTGCAAGACCTGATCGCGGCCACGCGCAACGGCCGCTGGTTCGTTCAGGGCCTGAGCCCGCGCGCCGGCATCGCCGTGCTGCGGGCAGCCCGGGCCCAGGCCATGGTGGCCGGGCGCGACTATGTGGCGCCTGACGACATCCAGGC
>JBEGOC010000311.1:0-11811 GCA_041182225.1 Pseudomonadota bacterium
CTGATCGGCGCGCCCACCGACATCGGCGCCGGCACGCGCGGCGCCAGCATGGGGCCGGAGGCGCTGCGGGTGGCGCAATTGGCGCCAGTGCTGGCAGCGCTGGGCCTGACGGTGCAGGACCAGGGCAACCTGAGCGGCCCGGCCAACCCCTGGCAGCCGGCGGTGGACGGCTACCGCCACCTGGCCGAGGTGACCGCCTGGAACCAGACGGTGCACGACGCGGTGCTGGCCGCGCTGCAAGATGAGCAGCTGCCGCTGCTGCTGGGCGGCGACCACTGCCTGGGCATCGGCTCGATCAGCGCGGTGGCGCGCCACTGCCGCAGCAACGGACAGCGGCTGCGTGTGCTGTGGCTGGACGCCCATGCCGACTTCAACACCCACACCCTGACCCCCAGCGGCAACCTGCACGGCATGCCGGTGGCCTGCCTGTGCGGCCACGGCCCGGCCGGTCTGACCGGGTTGAGCGGGCAGACGCCGGCGCTGGCGCCAGACGGGGTACGCCAGATCGGTATCCGCAGCGTGGACGAGGGCGAGAAGCGGCTGGTGCACCAGGTCGGGCTGGAGGTGTTTGACATGCGTTTCATCGACGAGCAGGGCATGCGCGCCGCCATGACGCAGGCGCTGGCCGGGCTGGACCCCGGCACCCACCTGCATGTGAGCTTTGATGTCGATTTTCTGGACCCCGACATCGCCCCCGGCGTGGCCACCACGGTGCGCGGCGGGCCCACCTACCGTGAGGCGCAGCTGTGCATGGAGATGATTGCCGACACCGGCCGCCTGGCCTCGCTCGACGTGATGGAACTGAACCCGGCCTTGGATGTGCGCAACCGCACTGCCGAGCTGGCGGTGGACCTGATCGCCTCGCTGTTTGGCAAGACCACGCTGATGCGCCAGGGGTCTCGCCCAGAAAACCCGGTACCGACAACAAGAACAAGCTGACTGGCTGATCCGGCAGGCTGAACACCATGCATTCCCCATTACTGGGTGTTCAACGAAAAAACCGGCCGCCACCTGGACCCCACGCCCCAGGCCGACGGCGACCTGATGCGCTACGAGTACCTGCTGGACATGGACCTGTTGCAACATGCCAGTGCCGAACACCCGCTGCCGGTGCCGATCCGGCTCAACCTGCTGGGCGACTTTGAGGCGTTCGTGGCGGGCAAGGAATGGCAGGCCGCCCGAGCGGCACTCAGCCCCGGCCGGCAAAGGGCATTTGGGTCGCCATGACGGTGTGGAACATCACATTGGCCTCCAGTGGCAGGCTGGCCATGTAGAGCACCGACTGGCCGACGATGGCCACGTCCATCAGCGGCTCGACCGCAATCTGCCCATTGGCCTGCAGAATGCCGGTGGCCATGCGCGCGGCCATCTCGGTGGCGGCGTTGCCGATGTCGATCTGGCCGACCGCAATGTTGTACTTGCGCCCGTCGAGCGAGGCGGTCTTGGTCAGGCCGCTGACACCGTGCTTGGTGGCGGTGTAGGCAATGGAGTTGGGGCGCGGCGTGGTGGCCGAGATCGAGCCGTTGTTGATGATGCGCCCGCCCATCGGGGTTTGCGCCTTCATGACCCGGAACGCCTGCCGGATGCACAGAAACATGCCGGTCAGGTTGATGTCCACCACGTTTTTCCATTGCGCCACCGTCAGGTCTTCCAGCGGGATGCCGGGGGCGCTGACGCCGGCGTTGTTGAACAGCACATCCAGCCGGCCGTAGCTGGCCACCGTGGTGGCAAACAAGCGCTCCACCGAAGCCTCATCGGCCACATCGGTCGCCACGGCCAGGCCGTGGCCCGGGGCGGCGGATTCGGCCAGCGTCTGCTGCAGCGGCTCCAGCCGACGGCCAGCCAGCACCACCTGGTAGCCGGCGCCCAGCAGGGCCAGCGCAGCGGCCTTGCCAACGCCGGAACCAGCACCGGTGACGATGGCAACTTTGGAGGGGACAGACATGGAAATTCCTTTCAAAAGAGGGCGGCGTTGCCTGCATTCTCGCGCAGCGGCTCCTCGGGGACCGATTCGTACAATGGGCCATGCTCAAGAAGATTCCGGTCAGCGAGGTTCAGGTCGGCATGTTCCTGCACGAACTGGCAGGAACATCCTGGCTCAAGCACCCCTACTGGAAGTCCAAATTCCTGATCCGCAGCCAGTCCGAGCTCGACCGCCTGCGCCACAGCACCGTCACCCATGTCTGGATTGATGTGACGCTGGGGGACGACGTGGCGCCAAGCCCGGAGCCGCCAACGCCACCGGCTGCAAGCGCGCCTGAACCCGAACCGCCTCCGCCGCCCAAACCGCCACCCCCGCCGCTGAGCCTGGAGCGGGCGGTGGAGAAGGCCAGCGAGATCAAAAACTACGCCAAGGTGGAGATCAAGGCGCTGTACGAACAGGCCCGGCTCGGCCATGCCCTCACCACGGCGCATCTGGCGCCGCTGGTGAGCGACATCTCGGACTCGGTGCTGCGCAACCCGGGCGTGCTGACCAGCCTGTCGCGCCTGAAGCACATGGACGACTACACCTACCTGCACTCGGTCACGGTCTGCGCGCTGATGGTGGCGCTGGGCCAGCGCCTCGGGCTGGCCGACGACGAATTGCGGGTGGCCGGTATGGCCGGGCTGCTGCATGACGTGGGCAAGGCCAGGATCCCGCTGGACATCCTGAACAAGCCGGGCAAGCTCACGCCGGAGGAGTTCGAGGTCGTCAAACAGCACCCGCGCGACGGTTTCGAGATGCTCGCCGGCGAAAGCGGCGCCAGCGGCGACGCCGCGCGCGACGTGGCGCTGCACCACCATGAGACCCTCAGCGGCCGGGGCTACCCGGAGGGACTGGCTGGCGACCAGATCAGCCTGCTGGCCCGCATGGGCGCCATCTGCGATGTGTACGACGCCATCACCTCCAACCGGCCTTACAAGGCAGGCTGGGATCCTTCGCAGGCCATGCACAGCATGGCCGGTTGGGCCAAGGCCGGCCAGTTTGACCAGCGAATTTTTGAGGGTTTTGTCCGAAGCGTCGGCATCTACCCGACCGGCTCGCTGGTGAAACTGCAGTCGGGCCGGCTAGCGGTGGTGCTGGAGCAGCACCCCACCTCGGCCCTGACACCGCGCATCAAGGTGTTCTTCTCGACCGCGTTCAAGCTCTACATCGTGCCGCAGATCATTGACCTGGCCCGGCCCGGCAACATCGAGCGCATCGTCGGCCGCGAATTGCCCGAAACCTGGGGCATCGACAACCTGGACGAACTCTGGACCGGCCTGGTGGCCAGCAAGGGCTGATCAGACCTTGGGTTGACCGGCCGGGCAGGAGCTCCAGCCCAGCACGCTGTAGAGCGGGCACCAGCCGATTGCGCCGGTGGCCAAAGGCACCAGGCCCAGCCAGCCCCAGACGCCGATGGTGCCGTTCAGGGTCAGGCCGATCAGGGCCAAACCGGCCACGATGCGCAGGGTGCGGTCCACGCCGCCTTCGTTGGTTTTCATGGTAACGACCTTTCAAAGTCCATTGGTACCCCCATTGGGCGACAGGCCGGCCCGGCTGTGTTTGATGCAGGTCATGGGCCGTGGCGGTGAGGGGGCCTATCGCATAATCGCCCACCATGAACCGGAGTTCACGTCTGACCGCTTGGCTGCTGCTCTGGCTGGCCTTGACGCTGACTCTGCCCGCGCTGGCGCAACAGGTGCTGCAGGCCCGGGTGCCGGGCTCCGGGCTGACGGGCCAGGTGCGCTACCTGATCGACGACAGCGGCCAGCGCGACGTGGCCGACCTGCGTTCGCCAGCCGCAGACGCCGAGCTGGCCCTTGCCCGCCCGGATTTGCGCAGCGGCCTGGACCACCGCCCCCATTGGCTCAAAATTGACCTGGTGCAAGGCGGCGGGCCCGGTGACTGGGTGCTGGCACTGCCCACCACCGGCATCCAGGACCTGCAGTTCCACGGCCCCTACGACACCCATGGGCAGTTGCTGGCGCCGCCAGTGCATACCGGGCTGACCCAGGCCTTTGCCTCCCGCACGCTGGGCAGCGAGCGCTATGTGTTCCGGATCCATCTGCCACACCCCGGGCCCTACACCGCCTACCTGCGCTTAGTCTCGCAGACCTCGCAGCCGTACCAGCTCTCCGCCTGGGACCCGGCCAGCTACCTGGCATCGCGCCAGGACAAACGCCTGTTTGACGGCATCAGCTACGGCGTCTTGCTGGCGCTACTGGTCTACACCATGGCGCTGGCACTGGTGTTCCGTGACCGCAGCTATGGGCTTTACGTGTTGAGTTGCGGCTTTGCCCTGCTCACCGTAGCCAGTTTCAACGGCCATGCGGCCCGATATCTGTTCCCGGACTGGCCTACCGCGATTGAGCTGTCTTACGTGGCGGCACCCAGCCTGTGGATCTTGTTCAGTGTTCTGTTTGGTCGCAGCTTCCTGGAGTTGCCCCGGCGCGCACCCTGGGTCAGCCGGATGGTCTGGCTACCCGTGGGGCTGAGTCTGCTGGCCTTGGTGTCGGCATTGGCGCACCGGGTGGCCTGGGCTCAGCGCCTGATCGAAATCACGTCGGCCGGGGCCACCGTGCTGATGGTGGTGGCGGCGGTGCTGGTGTTTGTGCGCGGTTACCGTCCCGCCCTGTGGTACCTGGGCGGGCAGAGCATGTTGTTTCTGGCGGTGCTGGTGGTGGTGCTGGTGAACTGGGGCCTGGTCGACTCGCCGTTCCTGAACGCCAACGGTTTGCAATTGGGCATCGTGATGGAAATGCTGGTGTTTGCCCTGGCGATGAGCCGTCGGATCCGGCTGATCCAGGCCGAGCAAATGGCGCTGCAACGACAGGCCGGGTGGCTGGCCAAGGCCGCGCAGACCGATGCCCTGACCGGGCTGGTCAACCGGGTCGGGCTGCAGGATCGAGCGGCTCAGTTGCTGGCCGAGTCGAACCTGCAGGGCGTGATGCTGCTTGACCTGGACGGCTTCAAGGCGGTCAACGACCGCCGCGGACACGGCGCCGGCGATGCCGTTTTGGTGGAGGTGGCCAAACGCATCAAGGGGGCCTTGCGCGGCGGGGACACGGCAGCCCGCCTGGGCGGTGACGAGTTCGTGGTCCTGGTGGCCGGTGCCGCAGACAAGCTGGACCGGCGGCGGATGGGCGAGTTGGCCGTGCGCTTGCAAAGCGTCATCAAGGCGGAGGTGCCGCTGCCAGACGGCGCGGTCAAGGTAGGCAGCAGCCTGGGCATAGCGCGCTTTCCGGCTGACGGCCAGACCCTGACCGCCTTGCTGGCCAGCGCCGACCAGGCCATGTACGAGGCCAAGCAGGCCGGGCGGGGCGATTCGGTCTTTTTTGGCGACTCGCGCTGAGGGGCTCAGGCCAGCAACTGCACATTGCCCCCGGCCGCCGTGGTGTTTACGGTGACGGTTTGCTCGGCGCAAAAGCGCAGCACTTGCAATTCTATTTGACAGCATCTATGCTGTCATCATGATCCCGGTTGTTATCGATACCAATGTGCTCGTCGCAGGCCTGCGCTCCGGTGGCGGCGCGTCGCGGGCGGTTCTGCGACAGGCTTTGGGTGGCGGCTTGCAGCCCTTGTTCGGCAATGCGCTTTGGATGGAATACCAGGACCTGCTAGGCCGGCCAGTCTGGGGCGATGCCACCACGGCAGACGAGCGACACAAGGTTCTGGCAGCACTGGCACGACAAGCGCGCTGGGTCACGGTTTATTACGGATGGCGGCCCAATTTGCCCGACGAGGGGGACAACCATTTGATCGAACTGGCGCTGGCTGGCGGGGCGCTGGCCATCGTGACCCACAATTTGCGGGATCTGCGGGGCGGCACCTTGCGCTTGGGAAATCTGCGGGTGCTGACACCCGCGCAATGTCTGGAGGAATGGCAATGAGCACCTTAACCATACGGTTACCTGACGATACGGCGCAGCGGCTCAAGTCGCTGGCAAAAAGCCGGGGCCTGAGCATGAACAAGCTGGTGGAACAGCTCAGCGCCCATGCGCTGTCCGCCTGGGACACCGAGAACCACTTCCGCGCCATGGCGGCTACGGGCGATGTGCAAACGGCGCTGGCCGTGCTGGACCGCTTGGACTCAGCGGATGCTCAGCATTGAAGGCCACTGGCCAGCAACTGCACATTGCCCCCGGCCGCCGTGGTGTTGACGGTGACGGTTTGCTCGGCGCAAAAGCGCAGCAGGTAGTGCGGTCCGCCGGCTTTGGGGCCAGTGCCGCTCAGGCCCTCGCCGCCAAAGGGCTGGACGCCCACCACGGCGCCGATCTGGTTGCGGTTGATGTAGACATTGCCGATGTGCGCGGCGTGGGCCAGGGCCAGGGCGCGCGAGTCGATGCGGGTCTGGATGCCCAGCGTCAGGCCGTAGCCCAGCGCGTTGATCTGCGCCAGCACCGCCTGCGGGTCGCCCTGCCAGCGCACGATGTGCAGCACCGGGCCGAAGATTTCCTGGCGCAGATCGGCGATGGAAGCGACCTCAAAGGCCTGTGGCGGCACCAAATTTGCTATTGATTCAATAGCTATAGAGCCAATACTGGCGTGGCTTAGCAGTGGTTTTTGCTCAGATTTCAGACGCTGCAGGTGGCGCCCGATGCCGACAAACGCCTCGGCGTCGATCACCGGACCGAGGTCGGTGGCCAGCTCGGCCGGGCGGCCGGCCACCAGCTCGCGCGCGGCGCCGGCGATCATGTCGATCACGGCATCGGCAATGTCGGCGTGCAGGCACAACAGGCGCAGCGCCGAGCAGCGCTGGCCGGCGCTGCGAAAAGCGCTTTGCATCACGGCATCGGTCACCTGCTCGGGCAGGGCGCTGCTGTCGACCAGCATGGCGTTGATGCCGCCGGTCTCAGCAATCAGCGGCACGATGGGGCCGTCCTTGGCGGCCAGCGCCCGGTTGATCAGGCGGGCCACCTCGGTGGAGCCGGTGAACACCACGCCGGCCACCCCGGGTGCAGCCACCAGCGCGGCGCCCACCGTCTCGCCCGGGCCATGCAGCAGCTGCAGCGCCCCCTCGGGCACACCGGCGGCATGCAGCAGCTGCACCGCAGCCTGCGCCACGCCAGGGGTCTGCTCGGCCGGCTTGGCCAGCACCGTGTTGCCGGTGACCAGGGCGGCCGCTACCTGGCCGACAAAGATCGCCAGCGGAAACTTCCAGGGGCTGATGCAGACCCAGGGGCCGCGCCCGGTCAGGCGCAGGGTGTTGGTCTCGCCGGTGATGCCCAAAACACGGCCATCAGCCTGGGCTGGCATCGGCATGGGGGCCATGATGCGCTCGGCCTCGCCGGCGTAGTAGCGCAGAAAGTCGATCGCCTCGCGCACCTCGCTGACCGCGTCGCCCCAGGTCTTGAAGGCCTCCTTGACCAGCAGGGCACAGAAGCGCGGCAGCTCGGCCTGCAGCGCGTCGGCGGCGCGGCGCAGCACCGCAGCGCGGGTTGCGACTTCAGTTTTGCTCCAACTTTGATAGCTGGATAGGCTTATAGCCAAAGGCTTAGAGACCCATTTGGCATCAAACTCCAGCACCTGGGGCAGCTGTGCCGTCTGCAACGCGGCCAGCAGCGGGGCGCGGTGGCTGGGCAGCGTCAGGTCCAGCCCGGCGCTGTTGCGCCGACCCGGACCGAAGAGGTCGGCCGGCAACGGCAGCGAGGGCTCGGGCGTGAGGCGCAGCGGCGACATCAGCAGCGCATCCAGGCCCACGGATTCATCCGCCAGCTGGTGCACAAAGGAGGCGTTGGCGCCGTTCTCCAGCAGTCGGCGCACCAGGTAGGCCAGCAAATCCTTGTGGGCACCCACCGGCGCGTAGACACGGCAGGCCAGCAGCGGATTTTTCAACACCTCGCGGTAAATGCCCTCGCCCATGCCATGCAGCCGCTGCAGCTCGAAGGGCGCGCCGTTACGCGCACTCATCTGCAAAATGGCTGCAATGGTGCCGGCGTTGTGGGTGGCGAACTGGGGGTAGATCACGTCGGGCGCGGCCAGCAGGGCGCGGGCGCAGGCCAGGTAGGCGATGTCGGTGTGGTGCTTGTGGGTGAACACCGGGTAGCCGGCCAGGCCCAGCTCTTGCGCGCGCTTGATCTCGGCGTCCCAGTAGGCGCCCTTGACCAGCCGGCACATCAGCCGCACCCGGTGCTGGCGTGCCAGCGCCGTCACATGCTCGATCAGCGCCAGCGAGCGGGTCTGGTAAGCCTGCAGCGCCAAGCCCAGGCCGTGCCACTGCGGCTGCTGCTGCGCCACCCGGGCCACCAGCGGCGCCAGCACCGCCAGCGACAGCTCCAGCCGGTCCACCTCTTCGGCGTCAATGGTCAGGTTGATGTTGGC
The DNA here is from genome assembly GCA_041182225.1 of Pseudomonadota bacterium. Classification (GTDB taxonomy): domain Bacteria; phylum Pseudomonadota; class Gammaproteobacteria; order Burkholderiales; family Burkholderiaceae_C; genus Rhodoferax. The sequence goes on from JBEGOC010000311.1 coordinate 8,285, forward strand.
CTGGGCGGCCAGCTCGCACAGGCCCCACAGCGTGGGCACCAGCTCGGCCAGTACCCGGGCCGACTGGGCCTCTTCATAGCGTGGGTGCAGGGCGCTGAGCTTGATGGAAATACCGTCATTTCGCTCGCAAGGCCCCGTCCGGTCTGAGGTTGCAGCTATGGATTCAATAGCATGGCGGTAGCTGACCAGGTAGTGGGCGGCGTCGGCCGCGGTGCGGGCGCCCTCGCCCAGCATGTCAAAGCTGTAGCGCAGGCCGGCGCTCTGGTGGCGCGCGGCGCCGGCCACCTGCATCGCGTCGGCCATGGTCTGGCCCAGCACAAACTGGCGGCCCAGCAGCTGCACCGCGCGCAGGGTGGCGGCCACCACGGTGCGTGCGCCGAGGCGCGCCAGCAGGCCGGCCGGGGCTTCGCCCTCGGGCAGAAAGTGCTTGCTCAGGGCGATGGCCGTGCCGGACAAGCGGGCCAGGGTGGTGTCGCCGGCGTGGCTGAAATCGGCCCGACCGAGCTGGTCGGCGGTCAGCGCGATGGCGGTTTCGGCGTCGGGCACGCGCAGCAGCGCCTCGGCCAGGCGCATCAGGGCCAGGCCCTCGCTGCTGGCAATCGGGTACTCCTTGAGCAGGCTCTCCATGGCCCAGAACGGCGGCGGGTTCTGCCGCACCGCCTGCACCCAGGGGCTGGCCACCTGGGCCGCCGCCGCCCAGTCCAGCGCCCGGTCGAGCGCGGCCAGGCAGTGCGCCACCTGGGGCGCTTCGGGCAGGTAGGGATCAGGCAGGTGTTGCTGGGTCAGCATGGCAATCTCCAAAATAGTGGAATGACCGTATGTTCTGGGTTTTTTAGACAAATGATTCACTAAAATTTGGTGCTTTATTAGTTGAATATTCATACCCGCCGCCATGACCGCACCGCCCGACCTGGACCGCATCGACCTGAAAATCCTGGCCTGCCTGCAGGAGGACGGCCGCATCAGCAACCTGAAATTGGCCGAGGCGGTGACCCTGTCGCCCACCGCCGTGCTGGCGCGGGTGCAGCGCCTCACGCGGGAAGGCTTCATCCTGGGCTATGAGGCGCGGCTGAACCCGCTCAAGCTGGGCGCTGGCCTCTTGGTGTTTGTCGAGGTGCTGCTGGACCGCACCACGCCCAATGTGTTCGAGGCCTTCAAGGCCGCGGTGCAGGTGCGCCCGGAGATCATGGAATGCCACATGGTGGCCGGCGGCTTTGACTACCTGCTCAAGACCCGCATGGCCGACATGGGCGCCTACCGCGACTTTGCCGGCACCGTGCTCTGGCAACTGCCCGGGGTACGCGAGACGCGCACCTATGCGGTGATGGAAGAGGTGAAAAACTCAAGCTGGTTGGCACTCAGCTGAGCAGGGCCCGACGGCACACCGTTTGGTCAAGCCGCGTTCAAACCCGTCAGACAGTCATCCAGCGCCTCGACAAAAACATCCACATGGCCGCGCTCCAGCACCAGCGGCGGCCGTATCTTGAGCACATTGGCGCTGCGACTGCAGGCGCTGATCAGCACGCCCCGGTCTTTCATGCCGTTCACCACCCGGGTGGTGATCTCGGCCGCCGGACGGGCCGGGTCGCCGTCGTGCACCAGCGCCACCCCCAGGAACAGCCCGAATTGGCGCACCTCGCCCATCCAGCCATGACGCCGGGCCAGCGCCTGCAGGCCCTGGTTGAAGTACGCGCCCTGGGTCTGGGCGTTGGCCAGCAGGCGCTCGCCTTCGAGCACATCCAGCACCGCCATGCCCACCGCCGCACTGACGGTGTTGCCGCCAAAGGTGTTGAAGTAACGCGTCTCGCGGCCAAAGGCGTCCAGCAGGTCCTGCCGCGCACACAGGCCAGCCAGCGGATGGCCGTTCCCCATGGGCTTGCCCAGGGTGACCAGATCGGGCGCAAGGCCATGGCGCTGGTAGCCCCACATGTGGCTGCCGGTTCGGCCGAAGCCGGGTTGCACCTCGTCGGCAATCACCAGCATGCCAGCGGCGCGGGCGCAGGCCACCGCCGCTTGCAGAAAACCCGCTGGCGCACCGTACACGCCGTCACTGGTGAACAGGGTGTCGACCAGCAGCGCGGCCGGGCGCACGCCGTCGGCCTGCATCCGCAGAATGGCCTGCTCAATGCCGGCGGCAAAGGCCGCGCCCACGCCCTCGCCGTCCCCGCTCGGAGCGGGTACCGTGTACACCCGTAGCGGTCCGACGCCAGATGCCCCCAGGGAGGGCGAGCAGGCGGCGGTGCTTTGCGTCACCCCGTGGTAGGCCCAGTCGGTCACGATGACGCCGCTGCCGCCGGTGTGGAACTGCGCCAGCCGCAGGGCCAGGTCATTGGCCTCGCTGCCGGTGCAGGTGAACATGAGGCGATCCAGGCTGGGGTGGTGCGTGGCCAGCAGGCGCTCGGCATAGTCCAGCAGGGCCTCGTTCAGGTAACGGGTGTGGGTGTTGAGCGTGGCCGCCTGCTGTTGCAGGGCCCGCACCACGTGCGGGTGGCAGTGCCCCAGCGACACCACATTGTTGTAGGCGTCCAGGTAACGTTTGCCCTCGGCGTCCCACACCCACACGCCCTGGCCGCGCACCAGTTCCACCGGATCCTGGTAGAACAGGCGATAGGCTGGGCCGAGCAGCGCCTCGCGCCGGCGGATCAGGGCTTGCCGCCGCTCGGGCAGGGTAGAGAGCGTGGCCGGGTCAAAGGCGTTGATGGTTTTCATGGGGTGTGGCGGTCGGACTGTGGCGAACAAGTATCCAGCAGGCGCTCGGCCGCCGCCGGCAGACCGAAGGTCATCAATGCACGCAGCCCGGCACTGGCCACCGCATGGTTGCGCAGGATGTAGCTGCGGTTTTCCGGGAACCACCGGGCGCGCCGCTCGGTAATGCACAGGGTGATGGCGCAACGCACCGCCGCCAGCAGCGGCAGCAGTTGCAGCTCCGCTCGGGACAGCGGATTGGCCTGCTGGTAGCCCTGCATGAAATCCAGCAGGCTCTCGATGCGCGGCTGGCCCTGGGCGTGGGCTTGGTAAGAGGCGGCCACCGCCACATCGAACACCCGGGGGCCATGCAGCATGTCGCCAAAGTCCAGCACGCCGCACACCTGATCCGGGTCGACCGGGTTCACCAGCAGGTTGTGGGGGTTGAAATCATTGTGCAAAAACTGCTGCGGCAGGTTCGCAAGCACCGGCTGCACCTGCTGCAGGTAAAGGCCGAACACGGTGTCGGCCCAGGCGCGCGAGGCAGCATCCTCGATGGCCGGCAACCAGGCCCGCAGCTCGGGCGTGCGCTGCAGGTCCCACAGCAGGGCGTCATTGCTGACCCGCGGGTGCGCAAAGCCCTGCAGCGCCCGGTCCAGCCCGGCCAGCGCAGCGCCGATGGCCTGGCGCTGTGCCGCACTGGCTGGCGCCTCGTGCAGGGGCCGTCCGGGCAGATAGCTCAGCACCCGGGCATAGCGCTGGCCTGCGGGTCCGGGTAAGGCCCGCATGGCGGCGCCGTCTTGCCAGCGCAGCAGGCGCTGCACCGGCCACTGGGGCGCCTG
>JBEGOC010000312.1:0-6730 GCA_041182225.1 Pseudomonadota bacterium
AGGCCAGGGTCCCCATTTGCGCGGCGGCAGCCGCCACCAGCGTGGGCTGGCTGTAACCCAGGGTCACGTTCCACAGGCCGGACATGGCGTCGATGTAACGGTTGCCGTCGGCATCGATCAGTTCGCAGCCTTCGCCCTTGACCCAGACTTTGCCGTCCAAGTGGGTTTTTTCACTGTGCAGCGAGTGCACCAGGTGGCGGTGATCGCGTGCCAGCAGCTCGGCGTTGAGGTGGTTGCCCATGAGCAGACTCCGGTGAGGGGATGACGTGAGGGAAGGTGGTAAGGGATTCAGGCCAGCGGCACGAGCACATGCTCGGCCACGAACAGGCGCTCTCGGCGCGACACATGCGCCATCGAGTCGGCGGCCACGGCCCGGCCGTGCTCGGTGGCGTAGGCGGCCTCAAAAGCGGCCTGGTCGTCAAACCAGAGTTCCGAGATGCCGTCATAGGCGCCGCTGCCGTCGCCCGCGACCAGGTTGAAGGTGGCACCGCGCACCCCGGGCAGGCCCTTGGCCAGCGGGGCATGGGCGCCCAGCCACCACTGGGCGAATTCTTCCGGGCTGGTGTCGTCGCGGCGTTTGAGCAGGATGATGGCTTTGAACATGGCAGGCTCCAGGTGGGTGTTTCCAGGTGCGTGTTTACTTGGCCGGCCCGATCCGGTGCAGCGGGCGCCCGCCGATGCCCAGCACCAGCGCCACCACCACCTCGTCGGCGTGGGGCGCATCGGGGATCACGATTTCGGCGGCGTCCATGTCGTCAAAGTTCCAGATCCGGTTCTTGTTGGTGACCGGCATCACGATCACGGCCCCCGGCCCCCCCATTTTCTTGGTGGACGGAATGATGTCCTTGCCTTCATGGACTGCGGCGCGCACCGGAGCGCCAAAACTGGGGTGGATCAACGCCGCCGCGTGCTCCAGCTCACCGGCGGTGCCCACGATGGCGCCTTTGCCATAGCTTTGCACATCGTCCGGGGCAACCCCGAGCGCCGCCACCCCGCGTTGTGCCAGCAAGCCGCCGATTTCGGCGCCCAGCGCGTACAGCGGTGACAGGTCCTCGACATACTGGCCGGCATAGGGGTTGGTGATGACGGCGGCAACAGTGACTTTGCGTGAGGGCGGCGACACCTCACGGCCCATTTCCAGACAGGTTTCTTCGAGCTGGATGACAAGTTTGCGGATCTGCAGTTTCAACATGGGGAGGGTCCGGTAGAGGGGAATGGCCCAAACTATAAGCGGCCCACTCGTTCTCCACAATCGAATGTTTGACGTGTGACAATTGAACTTTCATCAACTGTAGTGCCCGCATGCTTCTGGATACCGAACAGCTGCGCACCCTGGTGGCCTTTGCCGATGCCGGCAGTTGCAAGGGCGCGGCCCAGCTGGTGCACAAGACGCCGTCGGCGGTCAGCCTGCACCTGTCCAAGCTGGCGCAGACCTTGTCGCGGGAGTTGCTGCAGCACCAGGGGCGCCGCCTGGTGCTGACCCATGACGGCACCGAGTTGGTGCGCTACGCGCGGCGCATCCTGGCCCTGCAGGGTGAGGCGGTGGCACATTTTCAGGCGACCGACATCAGTGGCGCGCTGCGCGTGGGCCTGCCCGATGACTACATTCCGGTGCTGATGACGCCGCTCTTGGCCACCCTGGCCCGCCTGGCGCCACGCGCGCACATCGAGGTGCTGTGTGCCCCCAGCGCCGAGCTGCGCCCGATGCTGGCCGACGGCCAGCTTGACCTGGCGATCCTGTCGGCCGAAACCGACACCCAGGAGGGGGTGGTGCTGCGCACCGAGCAGGTGGTCTGGACGGCCTCGGCCCAACACGATGTGCACCGGGCCGCCTGCCTGCCGGTGGCGTTTTTCCCGGAGGGCTGCATTTTTCGCAAGTGGGCCCTGACCCAACTGAAACTGCACCGCCGCGACCACCGCATCGTCTGCACCAGCCGCAGCATGTCGGCCATCCAGGCGGCGGTGCAGGCCGGCTTTGCGGTGTCCGTGGTGGCCCAGAGTTGCGTTCCGGCCGATGCTGCGGTGCTGACACCCGAGCAGGGCTTTGCCGCCTTGCCGGCTGTGACCATCATCCTGGCTGCCGCGACCCAGACCGACGGCAGCCTGGTGGCACGCCTGGGCGAGCAGATGCGGGCTCATTTGCAGCGCATGGCCGGGCACTGATCCTTTGCGGGCCGCGCGCGGCCGCCATCGAAGCAGCCCTTGAGCGCATGGCGCGGCGCCACGACTTTGCCGCCGTTTACGACGAACGCGCGCTGACCAGCCTGGCCACGCTGTGCGTTGAAAAAGGGGTGGTGGTGAGTGAATCGCCGGCCCACCCGTTCCCGGATGCCCACGCCCACGGCGTGGCGGCGATCGATGAGCCCACCCACGACGCGCGCCTTGAAGCGCTCGAGCGGTGGCCGAATGCGACCGAGCCGGCTGGCGTGTCCGTGGCGGTGTTGCAGAGCGACCTGAGCCGCCGCAGCGATCAGGCCAGGTAGCTGGCGAGTTGGGCAATGTCCACATTGCCACCCGAGACGATCATGCCCACGCGTTTGCCGCGCACATTGACCGCGCCCTGCATCGCCGCCGCCATGGCCAGGGCCCCTGTGGGCTCCACCACCATCTTCATGCGCGCGGCAGCGAAGCGCATGGCCTCCACCAGCTGCGCGTCGCTGACGGTGACGATGTCATGCACCAGCGCCTGAATTACCGGGAAGGTCAGCTGCCCCAGAAACTGGGTTTGCGCCCCGTCGGCGATGGTGCGCGGTGTGTCGATGCGCACGATGTGGCCCAGGCGTTTGCTCTGCTGGGCATCGTTACCGGCCTCGGGTTCGACCCCGATCACCCTGCAGTCCGGGCTGAGCTGCCGGGCCGCCACGGCACAGCCCGAAATCAGGCCGCCACCGCCCAGGCAGACCAGCAGCAGGTCCAATGGGCCGGTGTCTTCGAGCAGTTCCTTGGCCGCCGTGCCCTGACCGGCCATCACATGGGCATGGTCATAGGGCGGAATCAGGGTCATGCCCCGCTCCTGGGCCAATTGGCGGCCGATGGCTTCGCGGTCCTCGGTGTAGCGGTCGTAACGGATCACCTCGGCGCCGTACCCCCGGGTGGCCGCCATTTTGACGGCGGGGGAGTCTTGCGGCATCACGATGGCGGCCGGGATACCCAGCAGGCGGGCCGACAGCGCGATGCCCTGGGCGTGGTTGCCCGAGCTGAAGGCGCAGACCCCGAGCCGCTTTTGTTCGGGCGTGAACTGCGCGAGTGCGTTGTAGGCGCCGCGAAACTTGAAGGCACCCATGCGTTGGAAGTTCTCGCACTTGAAAAACAGCTGGGCGCCGGTCAGCGCGTCGGCCGTTTGCGAGGTCATCACCGGGGTGCGATGCGCGACCCCCTGCAGGCGGGCGTGCGCTGCGGCCACGTCGTCATAGTCAATGGCCAGCGTCATGGCAGCGTCCTTTTATTTGGCAAACAGTGAATCGAGGTTCTTGAAAGCCTTGAATTCGATCGCGTTGCCAAACGGATCGAGGAAGAACATGGTGGCCTGCTCGCCGGGCTGGCCCTTGAAGCGGATGTAGGGCTCAATGATGAAGGTGGTGCCCAGGGCCTTGAGCCGGGCCGCCAGCGCCTCCCAATCCGGCAGGTTCATCACCAGGCCGAAGTGCCGCACCGGCACGCCGTGGCCATCGACCTCGCTGCGCGAAACCTCGGTGTTCATGGTCGGGCTCAGGTGCGCCACGATCTGGTGCCCATGAAAATTGAAGTCCACCCACTCAGCACTGCTGCGCCCCTCGGGGCAGCCCAGCACGTCGCCATAGAAGGCGCGGGCTTGGTCGAGGTTGGTGACGGGGAAGGCGAGGTGAAATGGCTGCATGTTGAAACTCCGTGAGCCAGGGATGCTACCAAAGGCGCGGCAGCTGCCCCCGCCGGTGCGCGCGGGCGGCCTGGTGTCAGTTGACCATCACCAGCTTGCCTTTGACACCACGCGAGCCCATGTGGGCATAAGCCGCTTTGAGCTCGCGCATCGGCATGGTCCGGTCAATCACGGGTTTGATCTTGCCCTGGCCGTACCAACGCGCCAGGTCGGCCATCATCGCGCCATTGGCCTTGGGTTCACGTTTGGCAAAGTCGCCCCAGAACACACCGACGATGGACGCGCCCTTGAGCAGGGCCAGGTTCAGCGGCAGGGCGGGGATGGGGCCGGCCGCAAAGCCGACCACCAGGTAGCGCCCGCGCCAGGCGATGCTGCGAAACGCCGCTTCGCTGAAGTCGCCGCCCACCGGGTCGTAGATCACATCGGGGCCCTTGCCGTCGGTCAGGCCCTTGACCGCGTCGCGCAGGTTGCTGGTGCTGTAGTTGATGGTGGCATCGGCGCCGATGGACTGGCACAGCGCGCATTTTTCGTCGGTCGACGCGGCGGCAATCACCCGGGCGCCGCAGGCCTTGGCAATTTGGATGGCCGAGCTGCCCACGCCGCCCGCCGCGCCGAGGACGAGCACGGTTTCACCGGCCTGGAGCTGCGCCCGGTCAACCAGCGCATGGTGCGAGGTGGCATAAATCATGATGAAGGCTGCGGCGTCCACCATCGGCATGCCCGGCGGCAGCGGTAGGCACAGGGCGGCTGGCGCCAGGGTGTGGGTGGCAAAGCCGCCGGTGCCGGACAGGCAGGCCACGGCCTGACCAACCCGCAGGTGGGTCACACCGTCACCGACCGCCTGCACGGTGCCGGCGTATTCCGAACCCGGCACAAAGGGCAGGGCGGGTTTCATCTGGTACTTGTTCTGTACGATCAGGAGATCGGGAAAGTTCAGACTCGCCGCGTGGATTTCCAGCAGCACTTCGCCGGGCTTGGGCTGCGGGGTCGGTAGGGTGGTCCAGGTCAGGGCGTCAACGCCCACAGGGTTCTCACAGAGCCAGGCTTGCATCGTGTCTATTCCTTGAGTTGGCTGGCATGATAGGCGGGCGGCGTGCGCCAAAATGTCCCATGGGTGACCACCACAGCAGCCGCGCGTCGCAGGGTGGGCCACCTACAATCCCGGCGAAGCAGGTACCAATCCCCCCTCCATGAAAATCCTCATCTGTAACGACGACGGCTACCAGGCCGCAGGCATTGTCGCCCTTTACCAGGCGCTCAAGCAGGTGGCGGAGGTGGAGGTGGTGGCGCCTGAGCAGAACAACAGCGCCAAATCCAATGCCCTGACGCTGCATACCCCGCTGTATGTGTACCAGGGGCCGCCCGGTTTTCGCTACATCAACGGCACGCCCGCCGATTGCGTGCATGTGGCCTTGACCGGTTTGCTCGGTTACCGCCCGGATCTGGTCGTGTCGGGCATCAACAACGGCGCCAACATGGGGGATGACACCATTTATTCCGGCACGGTGGGCGCCGCGATGGAGGGCTACCTGTTCGGCATCCCGGCCATCGCCTTCTCCCAGGTGGAGCGAAACTGGGGCCATCTGGAGGCCGCTGCGCACAAGGCGCGCGATCTGGTGCAGCAGATGGCACAACTCAACCTGATCGGGAGCAGCCCCTGGTTGCTCAATGTCAACATTCCCAACCTGCCGCTGGAGGCGATCCGACACGTCAAGCTGTGCCGGCTCGGACGCCGGCATGCCGCTGAGCCGGTGATCACCCAGGTGAGCCCGCGCGGCGACACCATGTACTGGATCGGTTCGGCCGGGGCGGCCATGGACGATTCGGAGGGCACGGACTTTCATGCCACCAACCAGGGCCATATCGCGGTCACGCCGCTCAAGGTGGACCTGACCGACCACGACCGACTCGGCTACTGGGCACAAACCGCCGCCCGGTTTTCGCCACTGGCGGTTCCGGGCGCCCCCGCCGCACCTGTTGCCTGACTTGGACGGCATGAAAGAGCGTCCCAGTTTTCCCGCCCGGCTGGGCTTGCCCACAGCCCCGGCACCGGCGCGCCGCACTGCCGAGCCGACGGTGCAGGGCCTGGGGATGGATTCGAGCGCGGTTCGCACGAACATGGTGCGCAAGCTCGAAGCCCAGGGCATTGCTGACCCGCTGGTGTTGGCGGCGCTGCGGACGGTCGAGCGACACCGCTTTGTCGACACGGCGTTGGTGAATCAGGCCTACGAGGACACGAGTCTGCCGATTGGCCTGGGTCAGACCATTTCCAAGCCTGGCGTTGTGGCGCGCATGCTGGCGCTGCTGCGCACCGGACAGACGGGCCGGCTGGGTCGCGTGCTGGAGATCGGCACCGGCTGCGGCTACCAGGCCGCCGTGCTGAGCCACCTGGCCAGCGAGGTGTACAGCATCGAGCGGCTGCGCGGCCTGCATGACAAGGCGCGGGACAACCTGCGGCATCTGCGGCTGGCCAATGTGCATCTGCTGTTTGGCGATGGGCGTGACGGCTACGCCGCGGGCGCGCCTTATGCCGGCATCATTGCGGCTGCCGGCGGCGAGGCCGTGCCGCCAAGCTGGCTGGATCAGTTGGCCATGGGCGGGCGCCTGGTGGCGCCGGTGGCAGTCGGTGCCGCTTCCGCTGGGCAACAGGCGCTGCTGGTGATCGACAAATCGCCCCAGGGCCTGCGCCAGACCGTGCTGGAGGCCGTTCATTTTGTCCCTCTAAAATCGGGCCTCGGATGAAGGGAACAACGATGCGAGCAGGGACGAGATGCCTCAGAGCCGCCAGCATGGCACTGGTGCTCGGTGCCGTGTTGGCCGCGTGCGGCTCCAGAGGGCTCAATCAAGCGCCGGTGGAGGACCGCAGCACCGGCT
>JBEGOC010000313.1:0-4049 GCA_041182225.1 Pseudomonadota bacterium
TGCACTCGGGTGGTGGCGGCGATTTTGGGGGCGGCGGCGCCTCCGGAGACTGGTGATGACGACTCGGATGACACGACTGCTCCAACACCGTTGGCGCGAGGCCCGGCTTGCACGCGACAGCCTGTCGGCGGCCATGCTGACGCGGCTGGCCGAGCGGGTACGCCAGAGCGAACAAGGCCACTCGGGCGAGATACGGCTGTTTGTGGAAACCGGTCTGCCGCTGAGCTACCTGTGGCGCAGCGCACCGCTGGGCCAGATCATCCGGGAGCGGGCCATCACCCAGTTTGGCAAGCTGCGGGTCTGGGACACGGCGCACAACAACGGCGTACTGATCTACCTGCTGCTGGCTGAACGCCGCATTGAGGTGGTGGCCGACCGGGGCCTGAGCGCCCGGGTGGCGCCCGAGGTTTGGCAGGCGATGGTGAGGCGCATGAGCGCCGCCTTCAAACAGGGGGCGTTCGAGGCCGGACTGGCGCTGGCGGTGGATGAGATCAGCGCGCTGCTAGACCAGCACTTTGCGCTGGCGCCGGGCGAGGCCAACCCGAATGAACTGCCGGATCAGCCGCTTGTGGGCTGAGCCTGGCACACCTGAACCGCCGGATCAGCCCTCGCTGGGCTAAGCCCGGCTTATTTCTTCTGGCGGTATTTGCGCAGCGCAGCGATTTGCGCTGCCATGACCGCCAACTCGGAGGTGGCGCGGGCCAGATCAAGGTCGGTCTTGGCATTCTTGACCGCTTCTTGCGCAGCCAGCTTGGCGGCGTTGGCCTTTTCGTCGTCCAGGTCCTTGCCGCGAATCGCAGTGTCGGACAGCACGGTCACGCAATCCGGCTGCACTTCCAGGATACCGCCGGCGACGAACACGAACTCCTCGCTACCGTCAGCCATTTCAATGCGCACCGACCCCGCCTTGACGCGCGAGATCAGCGGCGTGTGACGCGGGTAGATGCCCAGTTCTCCCGCCTCGCCGGGCAAGGCGACAAAGCGTGCCTCGCCCGAAAAGATGGACTCTTCTGCGCTGACCACATCGACGTGGATGGTGTTCATGGGCGCCGTCCTTTAGATTTTCTTGGCTTTTTCGAAGGCTTCGTCGATCGTGCCGACCATGTAGAACGCCTGCTCAGGCAGGTGGTCGCACTCGCCCGCCACAATCATCTTGAAGCCGCGAATGGTCTCGGCCAGGCTGACGTACTTGCCGGGCGATCCGGTGAACACCTCGGCAACGTGGAAGGGCTGGCTCAGGAAGCGCTGGATCTTGCGGGCGCGGGCCACGGTCAGCTTGTCTTCCGGAGCGAGTTCGTCCATGCCCAGAATGGCGATGATGTCGCGCAGCTCTTTGTAGCGCTGCAGCGTGCCCTGCACCGAGCGGGCCGTGGTGTAGTGGTCTTCGCCCACCACATTCGGGTCGAGCTGCCGGCTGGTCGAGTCGAGCGGGTCCACTGCGGGGTAGATACCCAGCGAGGCGATGTCACGGCTCAGCACCACGGTGGAATCCAGGTGGGCGAAAGTGGTGGCCGGCGACGGGTCGGTCAAGTCATCGGCCGGCACGTACACGGCCTGAATGGACGTGATGGAACCCACCTTGGTCGAGGTGATGCGCTCTTGCAGGCGGCCCATTTCTTCGGCCAGTGTCGGCTGGTAGCCCACGGCGGATGGCATCCGGCCCAACAGCGCCGACACCTCGGTACCGGCCAGCGTGTAGCGATAGATGTTGTCCACAAAGAACAGCACGTCACGACCTTCGTCGCGGAAGGATTCGGCAATGGTCAGGCCGGTCAGGGCCACGCGCAGCCGGTTACCCGGGGGCTCGTTCATCTGGCCGTAGACCATGGCTACCTTGGAGTCTTCGAGTTTTTCCAGGTTCACCACGCCGGAGTCGGCCATCTCATGGTAGAAGTCATTGCCTTCGCGGGTGCGCTCACCGACGCCGGCGAACACCGACAGACCGGAGTGGGCCTTGGCGATGTTGTTGATCAGCTCCATCATGTTCACGGTCTTGCCCACGCCGGCGCCGCCGAACAGGCCGACCTTGCCGCCCTTGGCAAACGGGCACACCAGATCAATCACCTTGATGCCGGTTTCCAGCAACTCCTGCGACGGGCTGAGCTCGTCGTAAGACGGTGCCTTGCGGTGGATCGACATGTGCTTGGCGGCATTGACCGGGCCGCGCTCGTCGATCGGCGCGCCCAGCACGTCCATGATGCGGCCCAGTGTCGCGGCGCCGACCGGCACCATGATGGGCTCAGCGGTGTTGCTGACCACCAGCCCGCGGCGCAGGCCGTCGGACGAGCCGAGCGCAATGGTGCGCACGATGCCGTCGCCGAGCTGCTGCTGAACTTCCAGCGTCAGTGTCGAGCCTTCGAGCTTGAGGGCGTCGTAAATCTTGGGCATCTGGTCGCGCGGAAATTCCACGTCCACCACCGCACCAATACACTGAACAATTTTTCCTTGGGCTTGAGCCATTTTGTTTGCTCCAATAAATTTGAATCTTGCGAACTGCGGGTGCGGCGGGCTTAGGCCCCGATCGCGGCAGCTCCGGAAACGATCTCGGACAATTCCTTGGTGATCGCGGCTTGGCGGGTTTTGTTGTAGACCAGCTTGAGCTCGCCGATCACATTGCCTGCGTTGTCAGTGGCTGCCTTCATGGCCACCATGCGCGCCGCATGCTCGGACGCCATGTTTTCGGCCACCGCTTGGTACACCAGCGCCTCCACATAGCGCACCAGCAGGTCGTCAATCACCGCCTGGGCATCGGGCTCGTAGAGGTAGTCCCAGCCGTGCTTGGCGCCGGTGGCGGTTTCGCTGGCGCGGGTGTCCGCCTGCATCTTGGCGGCCGACAAGGGCAGCAACTGCTCCAGCACCACTTCCTGTTTCATGGTGTTGATGAAGCGGGTGTAGGACAGGTAGACTGCATTGATCTCGCCGCGGGCATAGGCATCGAGCAGCACCTTCACCGGCCCGATCAGGCGCTCCAGGTGCGGCTTGTCGCCGAGTTGCGTCACGTGGGACACCACCTTGGCGCCGATACGGTTCAAAAAGCCGAAACCCTTGTTGCCAATGGCCACCGCCTGCACCGCCACCGAGGCGGCCTGCAGCTCACGCAGCTTGTTGGTCACTACCCGCAGCACATTGGTGTTGAGGCCACCGCACAGACCCTTGTCGGTGGTGACCACGATCATGCCGGCCACGCGCGCGTCGTTGGTCTTCATGAACGGGTGCACATACTCGGGGTTGGCCTGACCCAGGTTGGCCGCGATGTTGCGCACCTTGTCCGCATAGGGACGGGCCGCCCGCATGCGCTCCTGCGCCTTGCGCATCTTGGAGACGGAGATCATCTCCATGGCTTTGGTGATCTTCTTCGTGCTCTCGAAGTTCTTGATCTTGCCGCGTATTTCCTTGCCTGTTGCCATAAAGAGACTCCTTCGCTGTTACTTCAGGTCAACTTCAGGCGAATGTCTTCTTGAAGGCAGCAATGGCGGTGGTCAATTCGGCCTCGGCGTCCTTGTCCATGGCCTTGGCAGCTTCCAGCTTGGCCAGCAAGGCGGCATGCTTGTCTTTGAGGTAGGCATGCAGACTGTGTTCGAACGCCAGCACCTTGTTGACGGCGATGTCGTCCAGGAAACCCTTGTTCACGGCGAACAGCGTGGAGCCCATCAGCGACACCGACAGCGGGCTGTACTGGGCCTGCTTCAGCAGTTCGGTCACGCGGGCACCGCGGTCAAGCTGCTTGCGGGTGGCTTCGTCCAGGTCCGAGGCAAACTGGGCGAAGGCCGCGAGCTCGCGGTACTGGGCCAGGTCGGTCCGGATACCGCCGGACAGGTTCTTGATCAGTTTGGTCTGGGCGGCGCCGCCGACGCGTGACACCGAGATACCCGCGTTGATGGCGGGCCGGATGCCGGCGTTGAACAGCGAGGTTTCCAGGAAGATCTGGCCGTCGGTGATCGAGATCACGTTGGTGGGCACGAAGGCCGACACGTCACCCGCCTGGGTTTCAATGATGGGCAGGGCCGTCAGCGACCCGGTCTTGCCTTTGACCGCGCCTTTGGTGAAGG
>JBEGOC010000314.1:0-8747 GCA_041182225.1 Pseudomonadota bacterium
GCCCCGCCTCATGCTGTCAAAGGCCCAGAAATCGGCGGGGCCCCACGCCCCACACGCTGCGGCGAGCGGTGGGGCAGGGCAAGGATCGACAAAGCAACGTTTTGAATGAATGGATTCCACCATGGCAATCGTAGACATCAAGGTTCCTGACATTGGCGATTTCGCCGAGGTCACGGTCATCGAACTGCTGGTCAAAGCCGGCGACACCATCAAGCCCGAGCAGAGCCTGATCACCGTGGAGAGCGACAAGGCCTCGATGGAAATCCCGGCCAGCCAGGGCGGGGTGGTGAAGGAGCTCAGGGTCAAGCTGGGCGACAAGGTCAAGGAAGGTTCGGTGGTGCTGCTGCTGGAGGCTGAAGGCGCCGCGCCCAGCCCGCAGGTTTCAGAGACAAAACCGGCCCTAGCCCCCGTGGCTGTAGCAGTGAGTGCTACACAAAGTGTAGCGGTGACAGCTTCGGCCCCGGCGCCTGCTGCGGCCAGCTTTGCCGGCGCGGCTGACCTGGACTGCGACCTGCTGGTGCTGGGTGCCGGCCCTGGCGGCTACAGTGCCGCCTTTCGCGCCGCCGATCTGGGCCTGAAAGTGATTCTGGTGGAGCGCTACGCCAGCCTGGGCGGTGTGTGCCTGAATGTGGGTTGCATCCCGTCCAAGGCGCTGCTGCATGTGGCTGCGGTGATGGACGAGGTGAGCCACCTGGGCGACTTGGGTGTGGACTTTGGCGCGCCGGTGGTCAACATCGACAAGCTGCGCGGCCACAAGGACAAGGTCATTGGCAAGCTCACCGGCGGGCTGGCCGCCATGGCCAAGATGCGCAAGGTGACCACGGTGCGTGGCTACGGCCACTTTATCGGCGCCAACCACCTGGAGGTGGAAGAAACCAGCGGCACTGCGCAGGAGAAAACTGGCGCAAAGAAGGTGATTGCCTTCAAGACCGCCATCATCGCCGCCGGTAGCCAGGCGGTGCGCCTGCCCTTCATGCCGGATGATCCCCGCGTGGTGGACAGTACCGGTGCACTGGCACTCAAAGAGGTGCCCAAACGCATGCTGATTCTGGGCGGCGGCATCATCGGGCTGGAAATGGGCACGGTCTACAGCACCCTGGGCGCGCGCCTGGACGTGGTGGAAATGATGGATGGTCTGATGCAGGGCGCCGACCGCGATCTTGTCAAGATCTGGCAGAAGATGAACGCCAAGCGCTTTGACAACATCATGCTCAAGACCAAGACGGTGGGCGCCAAAGCCACGCCCCAAGGCATCGAGGTGACTTTTGCGCCAGCGGAGGAGGGCGGCACGGCGCCCGCGCCGCAAACCTACGATCTGGTGCTGCAAGCCGTAGGCCGCACGCCCAATGGCAAAAAGATTGCTGCCGACAAGGCGGGCGTCGCGGTCACGGACCGTGGCTTCATCCCGGTGGACATCCAGATGCGCACCAACATCTCCCACATCTTCGCCATCGGCGACATCGTCGGCCAGCCCATGCTGGCGCACAAGGCGGTGCACGAGGCGCACGTGGCCGCGGAAGTGATTGCCGGTGAACTGCAGGGCAACAAGGAATTGGCGTCTGCCGCCTTCAACGCCCGTGTCATCCCCAGCGTGGCTTACACCGACCCCGAAGTGGCCTGGGTGGGCCTGACCGAAGACCAGGCCAAGGCGCAGGGCATCAAGGTCAAAAAAGGCCTGTTCCCCTGGACCGCCTCGGGCCGCGCCATCGCCAACGGCCGCGAAGAGGGTGTTACCAAACTGCTGTTCGATGACTCACCGGAAGCCCATGGCCACGGCAAGATCCTGGGCGGTGGCATGGTCGGCACCCACGCGGGCGACATGATCGGCGAAATTGCGCTGGCGATCGAAATGGGCGCGGACGCCGTGGACATCGGCAAGACCATCCATCCCCACCCCACGCTGGGCGAAAGCATCGGCATGGCGGCGGAGGTGGCGCATGGGTCCTGTACAGATTTGCCGCCGGCGCGGAAGTAAACCAGCCTCCAAGCTACTCCAAACAAAGCACGAACTGGCAACGGTTCGTACTGGCTTAGCTGCACGCGAAGTCCGTAAGCCGTTGCGCCTATGTCACCCGCACCTCAACCGTGCGCCCAAGAGAGCGTGCGGCCGTCTCGATCTGGTCGAGTTTGCTGGCGTGTCGCAGGTCAAACAGTCGATCTACTTGCGGAACATGCCAGCCCAGGCGTCGGGCCAGTTCGGCTTTTCGGATGCCTTGCTCTGTCATGGCCTGGTACAAGCCCAGTTTGGCGCCTTCCAGCGCACCTGGGCGCACTGTCTTTTGGCCGCGTTTGGGTTTGCTGGGCGAAGGCAGTGGTTTGCGCGACTCCACATAGAAGGAAAGTCCAGTCTCCAGGGCATCGACAGCTTGCAACAAAGCCTCGTCCTCATCGGCACCGAAGGTGATGGCCTCGGGTACGTCGGCAAAAGTCACCAGCAGGGTGTCGCCATCGAGCGTCAGGGTTACGGGGTAATTAAACATAGTCTTTCCTTACTTCAATCCAAGTTGGCGCTTGATGGCGGTTTCCAGCCCTTTGCCAAGTTCAGTGGTGCCGTGCATGGGCAGGGTGCTCTGCTTGCCGTTTAGAAACACCTTCAAGTGCGAACCCTTGCCAGGCTGAAATGACGCGCCTTGTTGCTCCAGCCATTTCTTCATTTGCTTCGAGTTCATGCATTAAATAATAAACAAAAATGTTGTTTTTACAAGGGGAAAAATAACAAATATGTTGCTTATTTCGAGGTGAACTGATGGGCGGCGTCTGGCCGCGCCATCGCCAACGGCCGCGACGAGGGTGTTACCAAACTGCTGTTCGATGACTCACCGGAAGCCCACGGCCACGGCAAGTTCCTGGGCGGCGGCATGGTCGGCACCCGTGCGGGCGACATGATCGGCGAGATTGCGCTGGCCATCGAGATGGGTGCTGACGCCGTGGACATCGGCAAGACGATTCACCCGCACCCCACGCTGGGCGAGAGCATCGGCATGGCGGCCGAGGTGGCGCATGGCAGTTGCACGGATTTGCCGCCGGCGCGTAAATGAGCGGGGGCGTGCGCTGAAGCTGCTACAGTTTCAGTAGCTGGCCACGCATATTCCACGGAATCTGCGCGGCTTTTTTGGCTAAATTCGCCAATGGTTGCCCTGCATGGGCGTGTCGCGCGCAGGCCAAACAGGGCAGAGCATTTGCACAACCTCCATCAGGCTCAACCACTCGTCGAAGGGGTCGACCCCAGAGGTCTTACCCAACATCGGCTGAAAAGGCACGCCCGCCTCGCTGACCAGAACTGCACCCTCGCCTTCCGGGTTCAGCGGCGTTTTGCTCAGGGGATCGGTACTATCCGAGCAGTTCATGCAAGAGTTCCGGTCTGTTAAACAGGGCAAAGTAATGGCGTATCTCTTCCATGTCCAGGCAAGCGCGGTGAATTTTTAGCAATGCCCGAATATCGTCGAGGTCGCGGGTCCGCGTTGCATCGTTCACGAAGCCTTGCAGTTTGAAGCCAATGAGTCCCTCCACGCTGATGATGCGCATCCGGCCCATGGGCGTGTCGCGTTCTGCTGCCTGTGCCAACAGCCGACGTGCCAGCGGACGATGCGCGTAGAGCAAATCCAGCCCTTCCGCTGCACGCACATAGTTGGCGGCGTCTTCGCTGCGGTAGAGGCACTGGTAACCTAAATCCAGCAGCGCTGCGTGCACTTTGTCCGCAGCCTCGGCAGCCACCAGAAAATCCACATCCTTGGTGGCGCGTACCACTTGGTGTGCAACCACCGCCAAGCCACCAATCAATGCTGGCGCCGTGTCGTTGCGCGCAAACATCGACAGTGCTTCGCGAATTTGTTCGGCCAGGTTGGACATGTTTGCAGCGTGAAACAGTGGGCGTGGTCATCATAGCCCCTCCAATCGCAGACCTTCGCCCTGGTCCCGCAAGCCGTGGGCTGCAATCCTGATGACAAGAAAATCGTCCCCGCCGAGTATCGGGCGATACTGCGCCCAACGGTCTTGAGACAGCGGTCCGAAACCGACGAGCGGCTCACACGTGTACAAGCCCCGGTCCCACGATGGCGACTTTATTTGACATTTTGATGGAGCAGCGCGCATGAAGCGCCGTTTTCAACACCACCTGACCCGCCGCCAGTGGCTCGGTCAGGGTGCTGCGCTGCTCGGCGCATCGTCGGTCGGCACGAGCGCGTTGGCACAGCCTTCTTTAAGCGCACCCATGCGCATTTTGGTGGGCGCCTCGCCGGACGGATCGACCGACACGCTGGCCCGTGCCGTCGGTGCCGATATGGGGCGCTTGCTCGGCCGGCAGGCGATTGTCGAGAACCGCGCCGGCGCGGGCGGCAACCTTGCGGCCGATCTGGTGGCCAAGGCGGCGCCCGACGGCAGTACCCTGCTCATGAGTTTCACCAGCCATGCGATCAACGCCTCGCTGTACCCCTCCTAACCGTTTGATCCGGTCAAAGACTTCACGGCGCTGACCTGCGTGGCGACGCAACCCTCGGTGCTGGTGGCCCACCCTTCGCTGCCGGTGAAAGACGTCAAAGAACTCATCACCTACGCCCAAACCAGGCCCGGCAAGCTCAATGGTCAACACCTTGCCCAACATCCGGGCCGGTCGCCTCAAGGCCCTGGGTGTCACCAGCAAGCAGCGCTTGCCGCAGTTTCCCGATGTACCGGCAATCGCTGAAATCTTGCCGGGTTACGAGTCCAGTGCCTGGTTTGGCTTGTTTGCCCCGGGACGTATGGAGGCTGTTCTGAGCCGCCGCCTGCCCGACGCCGCCCGCCAGGCCGTTCAGAGCGTCGAGGTGTGCCGCAGGCTAGAAGCCGACGGTGCATCGGCAGTTGGCAATTCGCCTGAGGAGTTTTCCCGCTTCGTTCAGTTGGAGATCGAGCGTTTAGGCAAGGTGGTGCGCTTGTCCGGGGCGAAGCCGGAGTAGCGCCAGGTGGTGGCGGCTGCGCCGGCCCTTCACTGGCACAAGCGTGCGCAGGGTAGTGTTCGCCCTGGACGCCGGATGCGCTCACCGCAGGGCGAGCACCATCCTCCGAGCCGCATCAAGAAAGGCCCGTGAGCGCAGGATGGTGTCGTGCGTGGCGCCGGGCGCAATCTCTACCGAGGCCGGGTTGCCGTTCCTGTTCAGGGCTTCGACATACGTCTGGCTGAACTTGGACAGGGTGTTGTCGTCGCTGTCTCCCACCACCAACCGGATCAGCGTTTCCCTGGGGACCTTGGCCACCTCGTCCAGTGGCGACAGGCTGCGGCCCCAGGTGCCCTTGCGGCCCGCACTGACATTGCGCCACTGCCGCCAGGTCGGGACATCGCAGGGGCAACCGGCCAGCAGGTAGGCGTCCGCTGCGCCGGGATATCGGCTGGCTACCAAGGCCGACATGGCCGCACCGCCCGAGTGGCCGACGAGCAACAGTTTTCTGCCGGGGTGGCTGGCTCTCAATGCGTCCAGCGCCCGGGCAATGAGTTCGGTGTTGCCGCCGGTATAGTCATCGTCCTGTGCCGAGGTGAAACCATCCGACGTACCCAGGTCGCTGCGGTAGCCGGGCCGCTGCAGCAGCAGGGTCGTGCTGCCGGTGGCATCGGCCAGTCGCTGCGCCGCGCCCTGCCCGGGGGCGACGCTGATGCGACCGCCACCATCCCCATGCAGGTAAACGACAAGCACCGCAGCTTCGCCTGCTCTGGCAGGCGTGTAGGGGTGCAAGACCAGACAGGCTTTGGCATCCCCGGCGCGGCGCAGCCCGTCGATGGTCTGCCCGTCCGGGCATGACGCCTGCTCGGACGGGATTTGCCCACCGACCGCCACGTGCCATAGGACCAGAAGCCCGGGAAGATAACGCAGCATGCCCAGATCTCCTTCGATGGGGTCGTCCACATGGGTGGCCACGGCATGCACCCCAGCCCCCCTCAAGCGCAGGCGATTATGGCTCTGCCAGCGATCTGTGCGCCGGCGCCCACCGAGTCCACCATGCTCACCACCCGAGCCGGGGCGCTGGCGCTTTGGCCATCCACCTGCAACCATGTACCAGCCGCGCCAAAGGCCAGGGCGATGCGCTGGCGAAGCTTGCCAGCGAGGCGTGCAGCGAACTCTGGCGTCCGGGGCAGGGTCGCATGAGCATGACCCAGCCCCGTCAGGTCCTCCTTGCGGGCCTTGACCCTGCGCGGCTTTTACTGCGGAACATGCCAGGCCAGGCGTCAGACCAGTTCGGCTTTTCGGATGCTCTGCTTTGTCATGGCCTGGTACAGGCCCATGTGGCCGCGGAAGCGATTGCCGGTGACCTGCATTGCGCTGGCGACTGTGATGGCAGTTGCAAGGATGTGCCGTCAGCGCGCAAGACATCGAGCCAGCCTCCAAGCTAGCCGGACAGGGGGATTTTGCGGTCCGTCCAATCCGTTAGGCCGCACGCTGCTGGCGAACCGGAACCTGACGCTGCAGCCCTTTCGATCCCCCTCAATGCCTCAGGGCGGTTGGGTAGGCTCAGCCACAGCATGGTTCGATCTCGGTTTACTTGATAATTTCCTTGGCTTTTTCACAGTTCAGAACATTCCCATGTCCCAAACCCGGCGCCTGAGCATGACCGTGGATCTTGGTGCGGATGCCGTGCCACCGGACCAACTCAAGCGTTTCATGGCGGTGATGCACATGGTCCCGGGCGTCACGCTCCAAGCCCTTGGGGCTTGCCCAGCGGTGGCACGCCTTTGTGCGGCCTACTCCGCCACTGCCCCGTTACGCTATGTTCGTCGAACCCGCTGAACCGCCCGGCGCTTGGGCGGTGCTCATGGTGCTAGCCTTTGCCTTGCTGAGCCTGTACTGTCATTTCGTGGCCAACCTGATTGGGATACCGGTGGTCTACAGCGCGCTGTTGGCGGTGCACGAGGCTGGCCATGTGGTGCTCGCGCTGCTCAGTCCGGCTGCGAGTGTTTACGGTGGCACCGTGTTTCAGTTGCTGTTTCCGCTGCTGTTCATCCACCATGCAGCGCGGCGTGGTCAGTTGACCGCCGCGGCGGCGTCGGGCGTCTGGCTCGGCGAAAGTCTGCTCAACATGGCCGCTTACATGGCCGACGCGCGGGCCCGGGTGCTGCCACTGGTCGGCTTCACCGATGAGCCCGGGCACGACTGGGAGAACATTTTCAGCCGGTGGGGACTGTTGCAGCACGATCTGCTGATCGCCAATCTGGCCCGCGGCTTGGCGCTGCTGGTCATGGCCGTGTCGGTGGGCTGGTTGCTGCTGCGCTGGCGGTCTGCAGGCCCGGATGACCACCACCGACCCTCGCCTTGATTTTTGAATGAAATTGGCCTCAAAGCCCCGTCGATATTGGCTCTATAGCTATACATTAAATAGTAAAAGAGGTCGTTACAGCTGGCGTCCGCGGCGGGCCGGCTTGGTCTGTCCGGCCCCCTGCCGATTCATCAGCGCCCGTTGTCGGGCCGCATGGCATCGCGCTTGCCATCCCAATCGCTCGGGCCCGCCACGGCCAGCCGTGCGCGGCCACCGGCCTTGGCCCGGTACAGGGCCTGATCGGCGGCGATCACCAGATCGCCGGGGGGGCGCGCGCTGTCGGGCCGGGCGCAGGCCACGCCGATGCTCAGCGAGACGCAGGCCGAGCTCTCGGACGCGGCATGGGGCATGGCTTTCTGGCGCAGCCGCTCCAGGCAGCGCTGGGCCACCTCGGCGGCGTGCACCACGTCCGCCCCGGGCAACAAAATGGCAAATTCCTCGCCACCGTAGCGTGCCACCAATTCGCCCGCACGGCTGACAGACAGGCCCAGCACAACGGCCACCCGGCGCAGGCATTCGTCGCCGGCAGGATGACCGTAATGGTCGTTGTAGGGCTTGAAGTGGTCGATGTCGAGCATCAGCAGGCTCAGCGGCGTCGCCCCACGTGCCGCCCGCAACCATTCGCTGCCCAGGGCCTCGTCAAAGCGACGGCGGTTGGCCACGCCGGTCAGGCTGTCGGTGCTGGACTGCCGCGCCAGCAACTGGTTGCGGGCCTCCAGCACCTGGCGCCGGTGCACCAGCTCGGTCACGTCGACCCAGCCCGTGACCAGGCCGCCTTCGCTGTTGCGGCTTTCATGCAGATGCACCCACCGGCCCCCCGCGAGCTGCAGCAACTGCGGCGTCTGACTGCTGCCGCGCGCGCCAAGGCGCTGGGCCAGCCAGGCTGCCTCGTCGCCCTCGGCTGCCGGAAACAGGTGGCGGTCCAGCTGGGCCTGTAGCACGGCTGCCACGGGCTGGCCCACCATCGCGGGCGTGTAAAACCCGCTCAGCAGGTGGTTGACCTTGCGGTTGTAGAGCACCAGGCGGTCGTGTTCGTCCCAGATTTCCAGCCCGACATCCAGCACGTCCAGGCTGGTGGCCAGCACCTGGCGGTTTTGCAGGCCTACCAGGCGGCTGACACCCGCGCCGGGTTGCCAGACTCCGGTCGGCGGCAGCGGCCCGCGTGGTCGTGTGCCGGCATCGGACACAGGGTTCATGCTGACCATGATCGACGGTTTGGCGGTGCTCAATGCGGGGTTCATGCATCAACTTTATGCCTCCCATCGCCCCTGACCCAATACCCGAATGGGCGCGATCTGACTACCGGAATCGGGGTAATCGCGTCAGCAGCCGCGCGTTAGATCTCGACCAGGCCGATGCGCACGGCGTACTTGGTGAGCTCGGCCACGCTGCGCAGTTCCAGCTTGTCCATGATGTTGCGCCGGTGCACGTCCACCGTGCTGGGTGCAATGTGCAGCGCCTGCCCGATC
>JBEGOC010000315.1:0-7757 GCA_041182225.1 Pseudomonadota bacterium
CGACGCCACGCCACCTCTTATGCGCACCTCCACCTTGACTGTCCGCTTGTCCAGCCGCCTTGCCCCATGGCTGGCGTCGGCCTACCTGGGCGCCCTGACGGCGATGCTGCCGCTGACACCCCTGTGTGCCAGCCTGCTCTTTGGCCGATGGAAGTACCTGCGCAACTGCAAGGCCTTCATCCAGAAAATGCGCATCCATATCGCGGCGCTGCGTGAGGGGCCGGCGCTGCATTACTTTGAGGATGTGATGGGCCGTGCCAGCGCGGTACCCGCCGAGATCACCGGCTCTTGCGTGCAGTGTGGCAACTGCTGCATGGACAAGCGCTGCGTGTTTCTGGAGCTGCTCCCCGGGGAGCGCTACCAATGTGGCATCTACCACTCACCGTTTCGCCGCCTGTCCAACTGCGGCTCTTTCCCTCTGAACGCGCACGACATCGCGCGCTACGCCTGCCCCAGCTACCAGGTAGTTCGACTGGTACGCAAACACTCATAAACATGAACGGCCGCATGCCGGCAGGCTTTCACCTGATCATTGCGGCCCAGTTTGCTTCGGCCCTGGCCGATAACGCGCTGCTGATCGTCACCATTGCCCTGTTGGCCGAGCAGGGCTTGCCGCTGTGGTGGGCGCCCCTGCTCAAATTTGTATTCACAATTTCCTATGTGGTGCTGGCACCCTTTGTCGGGCCCTTGGCCGATGCTTTTCCCAAGGCGCACCTGATGGCGTGGATGAATGGCGTCAAGATGCTGGGCGTGGTGGCCTTGTTGCTGGGGGTCAACCCACTGCTGGCCTTCGCTCTTGCCGGTCTGGGTGCCGCTGCGTACGCACCGGCCAAATACGGTCTTATCACCGAGATGGTGGGTCCGCAGGGCCTGGTCCGCGCCAATGGCTGGCTGGAGGTGTCAGTGGTCTGCGCTGCGCTGCTGGGCGCAGTCTTGGGCGGTGTCTTGGTCAATGAAGGGGTGATCGCCAGTCTGCAGGGGCTGCCGGGGGGCGGCGGGCTGTGGGGCTCATCCCGGCTGGTACCCTCCTTGCTCTTGTTGCTGTTGATCTACATCCTGGCGGGTCTGCTCAATACCGGCATCCCCCGCAGCGGGGCGCGCTACCCAGCCACCTCGCTGGATCCGATGGTGTTGATTCATGACTTCCTGCGCGCCAATCGGACCCTTTGGCAAGATCGAGAGGGTGGCCTGTCACTCGCAGTCACCACCATTTTCTGGGGGTTGGGTGCCACCCTGCAATTTGTGGTCTTGAAATGGGCGGCTGATGTGTTGCACCTGCCACTGGACCAGTCAGCTTATCTGCAGGCCGCCGTCGCGGTCGGCGTGGTGATCGGTGCAGCGGCGGCCGGCCGCTGGATCGCTTTGCACCACGCCAGCCGCGTCTTGCCGGCGGGCATCTTGTTGGGCCTGATGATGCCCATCGTCGCCCAGGTGGGAGAGGTGTGGGTCGCCTTGCTACTGCTGGCTTTCGTCGGCATGGTGGGCGGCTTTTTGGTGGTGCCGCTCAACGCCCTGCTGCAGCACCGCGGCTTCACCCTGCTGAGCGCCGGCCGCTCTGTGGCGGTGCAGGGCTTCAATGAAAATCTGAGTGTGCTGTGCATGCTGGGGCTGTACGCGGCCCTGGTGGCCGCCGAGGTGCCGATCGTGCCGCTGATGACCCTGTTTGGTGGCTGCATCGCCGTGGCGATGGCGGTGCTGACCCGGGTTGCCAACCGGTCGACTGCAGTCAATCCGACGCCACTGCACCCGCCCCACTGAGACTGGCTTGGTGCATTGTCTCGTGCAGTACGCGCTCAAACTGCTGCACGATGCGGGACCAGTCCAGCTGCCGGGCCGTTATTCGGGCGGCTGACCCGAGTCCGGATCTGACGGCAGGCTGCGCCGCCAGCGCCAGTGCGGCCGCCACAAAACCATCGGCATCGCCCAAGGCGACCACCCGGCCGTTGACCCCGTCCACCAGCCATTCTGCGGCGGCTGCGTCGTTGTAGGCGACCACCGACAGACCGCTGGCCATGGCCTCGGTGGTGACATTGCCGAAGGTCTCGGTCATGCTGGGCATCAGGAACAGGTCAGCACTGGCATAGTGTTGGGCCAGGGCGCTGCCGCGCAACTGGCCGGCAAAGATGGCATTCGGGCACTGGGTCTGCAAGATCTGGCGCAAGGGGCCATGCCCCACCACCACCAGCCGGGCCCGCGGATCACGCTGCTCAATCGCATCGAAGGCACTGATCAGCAGGCCCAGATTCTTTTCTGGCGCGAGGCGGCCAACGCACAGCACCGCAAGGTCGTCGGGCGCAAGGCCCCAACTGGCACGCAGCGATGCACTGCGGTGCGCCGGGTCAAAGGCGACCGTGTCCACCCCGCGACTGACTACCTTGAGCCGGTGGAAGCCGGCGGCAGCCAGCGATGTGCGCAAGGCTGCGGTGGGCACCATGGTGCAGTGGGCCCGGTTATGAAATTTGCGCAGATAGGCCATGATCGGCCTGTGCAGCAGGCCGATGCCGTAATGCGCACTGTAGCTCTGGAAATTGGTACGGTAGTCGGTGGACACCGGCAGCCTCAGGTACAGGGCCGCGCGCAACGCCGACCAGCCCAGCGGACCTTCCGTGGCGATGTGAACCACATCGGGGCGATGCAGTTGCCACAATTTGATCAGCGCCCCCTTGGCGGGCAGGCCCATGCGCAGATCGGGGTAACGCGGGATCGGTAAACCGCGCATCAAGACCTCGTGAAGACCTGGGTGCAAGCTGTCTTGATACCCCTGCTCGGTCCCGCTTTGACGCGGCCGAATCAGCTGCACATCGTGGTTGGCGCCACGCAGCCCGTCAACCAGCCGAGCCAAGGTCAGAGCCACGCCATTGACCTCGGGCGGGTAGGTTTCCGTCACCACCGCCACACGCCTTGAGCGCTGACGGGCGGGGAGGTTGTCGACCTCGAACTCAGGGTTTGCAGCTAGGCTCATCCAGCCATGGTGGCAGCGCTTGATAACAAATTGATGACAAGCCGGTTCTTTGATATGCCACGTACGTGTCATGCGAGTTTCATATTGGCTCGCTAGAGTGAGTCTGTTTATCTTTCTACCCTGGGCCATATGCCCGATTCATTTTGCGAGGTCCCGATGAACCGTTTTCTGCAAGAGCTCAAAACCCAGCGCTGGGACGACCACCGCTACTACCACCACAGCCGCATCAACCAAAGCCTGCACCTGCTGAGCGCCATCGTCTTTGTGGTGTCCTATGTGCTGCTGTTCATCGAACCGGCCTGGGCCGCTTTGCTGGCCTGGTCTGTGTCCATGACCACCCGTCAGGCCGGTCACTTCTTCTTTGAGCCACGCGGCTATGACGAGGTGAACCAGGCCACCGACGCGCACAAGGAGGCCATCAAGGTCGGCTACAACATCCGGCGTAAAGTGGTGCTGCTGGCCGTCTGGGCCACGGCGCCAGTGTTGCTGTGGTTGCAACCAACGCTGTTTGGGCAGATCGCACCAGCCGGCGACTGGCTGGCGTTTTTGCACGATGTCGGTATCGCGTGGCTCGCCCTAGGCGTGGCCGGCCTGCTGTTCCGTGTCGGCCAGCTCTGGCTGCAGCAGGACCTGTCAACGGGCCTGGTCTGGGCCGTCAAGATCATCACCGACCCGTTCCACGACATCCTGCTGTACCACAAGGCACCGCTGGCGCTGCTGCGCGGTGAGTTGATTGACCCGATGACGCATGCGCGTCATCGGTGAGTACGCCGCTGGCCCGGCCGCTCCTAACGCGGCTGGCGCAGCATTTCCCTGAAGATGCCTTTTCGGATGCTCTGGTTGCTTTGTGCCGGGCCATCCCACCAGCCGTCATCCTGCATGGCCTGGGCCGCTGCGGCAAAGGCTTGAACCACGGCGTCGAAGTCGCTGTCACTGTAGTTGAGGCTGAAGATGAGACGACCGCTGCCGACCCAGCTCAAGGCCAAGCCATGGGCGCGCAAATAGAACTGCAACATCCAGTTGTAGCGCGCGGGCCGGGTGTACAACACCGTCCAGACCGTGGACATATTAGCCACCCGCACCGGCAGGCCCTGCTGCTCCAATCGGTCATTGAGTTGGCGGGCCCGGCCGTCCCAGCGTGCGTCGATACCGTCGTAAAGGGCAGCAATTTCAGGGGTCTCCAGCGCGTCCAGAAAGGCTTGCATCGCACCCATCACATAGGGATGGGCATTGAAGGTGCCACGGGCAAAGCAAATGTCCGCTGGCCGATCTTCCCGGTAACGCTTCATCAATGCCGCGCGACCGCAGACCACCCCCACCGGCAGGCCACCGCCCAGGGTCTTGCCATAGGTCACCATGTCAGCCTGAACACCGAAATAGGCCTGCGCACCGCCGGGTGCCAGGCGGAACCCGAGGAACACCTCGTCAAAGATCAGCACAATCCCACGCTCGGTGCAGACTTCGCGCACGCGCTTCAACCAGGCCGTGTAGGCAGCGCGGTCGTAAGCCACCTTGCGGCTGCTGTCAACCAGCGACGAGTCGCCCGGCGCCGGCGCGTTGGGGTGCAAAGCCTGCAAGGGGTTGATCAACACACAGGCAATGTCCTTGCGGGTGCGCAACACATGAAGGCTGCGTGCGTCCATGTCCTTCAGGGTATGGGTTTCGCGCGGCGGCAGTGGATTGCCGGGGCCAGGCTGCACGTCTTCCCACCAGCCGTGGTAGGCACCACAAAACCGCACCAGGTGGCTGCGCCCGGTGTGGTATCTCGACAGGCGCACGGCCTGCATCACAGCCTCGGTGCCCGACATGTGAAACGACACCTCATCCAGCCCCGAAATGCGTTTGAGGCGGGTCACGTTGTCCAGCACGCAAGGGTGGTAAGCACCCAAGACCGGCCCGAGGTCCTGCACTGTGCGCTGACCGGCCTCGATGCAGCGTTTGTAAAAGTCGTAGCCCATCAGGTTGACACCGTAGGAGCCCGTCAAGTCATAGAACACGTTGCCATCGAGGTCGGTCACCGTCACGCCGTTCGACGACTGCAGAAAACTCCCGCCTTTGATGTGGCGGACCAGGTGGTCGGTGTACTGGTAGGGGACCCGGTATCGGCCGGTGAACTGCATGTCGGAGATGATGCCCCGGGCACTGGCCGTCATCGCGGCACTCTTGGCATACCGGGTTTCGTAAAGCGCGGCCAGCCGGGCAAAACCATCACGCCGCCGCTGCACCACTGGGACAGCCGCCTGGTCCGAGTTGAAGAAGGTGGCTTCGTCGTAGGCATAGCCCGGCAACAGCCCGGCAATGCGCTTGGCGATGCGTGAGTGGCCGGCCAGCGAGCGGTGCTTGGCTCGAGAGAGTTCGAACCGGCGTTTCGCTTTGGGGATTAGCCAAGCCAAAGCGCCAAGGGCCATGAGGGGAAGGGCCATGCTGTCGTCCATCAATTCCTCCGATTAGAAATATGACAAACGTATCCAACTTTATTGACAAGCATATGAAAACCCATTTGTTGCGCCGCTTTTTTCTCCAGGAAGACCTGAACTTCCTGCTCACCAATCGCGTGCCCCGCCTGCTGCTGACGCGCTGGATGGGCTGGTTCAGCCAGATCCGGAGTCCCCTTCTGGCACGGCTGTCGATCAGGGTCTGGCGCCTGTTCACCGACCTGGACCTGAGTGACGCACGCCAGCAACAATTTGCCAGCCTGCACGACTGCTTTACCCGCGAACTGCGGCCTGGAGCGCGCGTGATTGACCCTGACCCGTCGGTGCTGTGCAGCCCCTGTGATGGCATCGTGGGCGCGTGTGGCCGGGTGGTTGACGGAATGGTGCTGCAGGCCAAAGGCTTCCCGTACGCCATTGGCGAGCTGTTCGGCCCCAGCCAGGACACCAGCGCTTTTCGCGATGGCAGCTACATCACCCTGCGCCTCACGTCGAGCATGTACCACCGTTTTCATGCGCCACAGGACATGACGGTGGAGCATGTGACCTACCTCAGCGGCGACACCTGGAACGTGAACCCGATTGCGCTGGCGCGGGTCGAGCGCCTGTTCTGCCGGAATGAACGCGCCGTGCTGCGCGCGCGACTCAGTGGAGGCCAGCCGATCGCACTCGTGCCGGTGGCGGCGATTCTGGTGGCCAGCATCCGCTTGCACTTTTTGGATGTGCTGCTACACCTGCGCTACCGCGGCGTCAACGAGATGCCCTGTACCGCCGCCTGCGTCAAGGGCCAGGAACTAGGTTGGTTTGAACATGGCTCGACCATCATCGTGTTCGCCCCGCCGGGTTTTGACTTGTGTGACGGGATCGAGACGGGTCGGCAGGTCCGGATGGGGCAGGCCTTGATGCGATGAGTTTTCTTCGACACGTTGTATCGCAATACCTATCCATGTCACAGCTTTGACGCGCCAGCGTCATAAACCGGTCACTACAGGTCGCGACGATATCTCTCCAGATCAATCCTCTGGAGTAGTGCATGAAAGTCAGTGTGTTTGGTGCCGGCTACGTCGGCCTGGTGAGCGCCGCCTGCCTGGCGGAAATGGGCAACAGCGTGGTCTGCGTCGATGTCGACGCGCAGCGGGTGGCGGCCTTGCAAAGCGGCATCACGCCCATCCATGAGCAGGGGCTCGAACCGCTGCTGCAGCGCAATGCGGCAGCCGGCCGACTCAGCTTCACCACAGCCGTGGCTGCAGCCGTGAGCCATGGCACCATGGTCTTCATCGCCGTGGGCACGCCGGCGGCCGAGGACGGCTCGGCGGACTTGCAGCATGTGCTGGCCGTGGCCCGAGCCATTGGCGAGCACATGACTGACTACAAACTGGTGGTCAACAAAAGCACGGTGCCGGTTGGCACGGCCGACCAGGTGCGCAACACCATCGCCGCCGCCCTGCGTCAGCGCGCTGCCGTGCTGCCTTACGCCGTGGTGTCGAACCCCGAGTTCCTCAAGGAGGGCGTGGCGGTTGACGACTTCATGCGGCCGGACCGGGTGATTGTGGGCTGCGACAGCGATCAGGCGGCGCTGCTGATGCGAGCCCTGTATGCGCCATTCCTGCGCAACCGCGACCGGCTGCTGATGATGGATGTGCGCAGCGCCGAACTCACCAAGTACGTGGCCAACGCCATGCTGGCCACCCGCATCAGCTTCATGAACGAGATGGCCCTGCTGGCTGAACAGGTGGGCGCTGATATCGAGCAGGTGCGCGTGGGCATTGGCAGCGACACCCGCATTGGCAGCCACTTTCTGTATGCCGGCTGTGGTTGGGGCGGCTCCTGCTTTCCCAAAGACGTGCGAGCGCTGGCCCACATGGCAACCGATGCCGGTATCGAGCTGAGCATGCTGCAAGCCACCCAGGCCATCAACAACCGGCAACGCGGTCTGCTGGGCCGGCGCGTGGTAGCCCGCTTTGGCCAGGACCTGAGTGACCTGCGGTTTGCAGTCTGGGGGCTGGCCTTCAAGCCCGGCACCGACGACATGCGCGAAGCGCCGAGCGTGGACCTGATCGACGAGCTGCTGCAGCGCGGTGGCCAAGTGCAGGCCTTTGACCCGGTGGCGATGACCGGGGCCAGCGCACGCTGGCAGACGCAGCCCGGCTTCGGGGTCTGCCCCACCGCCCTCGCTGCAACCGATGGGGCGGACGCCCTGATTGTGGTCACCGAATGGCGCGAGTTTCGCAGCCCCGACTATGCCGAACTGCGCCGGCGCCTGCGCCGACCGGTCATCATCGACGGGCGCAACCTGTACGACCCGGAACTGATGGCCGAGCTGGGTTTTGACTACACCGGGATTGGCCGGGCACAGCCCAAGC
>JBEGOC010000316.1:0-8115 GCA_041182225.1 Pseudomonadota bacterium
TCAGGGCTGGCCGGCTTCGGCCAGCCAGCGCACGTACTGCGCCACGCCGGTCTGCACATTGGCAAAGGTATGGCTGCAGCCGGTGGCGCGCAGCGCGGTCAGGTCGGCCTGGGTGTAGCACTGGTACTTGCCGCGCAGCGCATCCGGAAACGGCACGTACTCGATCAGCCGTGCGGCCACCAGGTCGTCCAGGCTCAGCGGAGCTTCGCCGCGCTGGCCGCGCAGGGTGTTGACCACGGCACTGGCCACGTCGTTGAAGGGCTGGGCGCGGCCGCTGCCCAGGTTGAAGATGCCGGAGATGCCGGGGTGGTCAAAGAACCACAGGTTGACCGCCACCACATCATCGACAAAAACAAAGTCGCGCATCTGGGCGCCGGGGCTGTAGCCGCCGTACTCGCCAAACAGCTTGACCCGACCTTCGGCGGCAAACTGGTGGAACTGGTGGAAGGCCACGCTGGCCATGCGGCCCTTGTGCTGCTCATGCGGGCCATAGACGTTGAAGTAGCGAAAGCCCACCACCTGGCCGGTTTTGCCCAGCACCGAGCGCTTGAAATCGGTGCCGCATTCGCGCCGCATGCGCTGGTCGAACAGCAGTTTGGAGTAGCCGTAGACGTTGAGCGGCAGCTCGAACGCCGGCTCTTCGCGGAAGGTGTCCGAGCCGCCGTAGGTGGCGGCGCTGGAGGCGTACAACAGGCGCGCCCCGCGCTTTTGGCAGGCCTGGAACAGGCTGCAGGACAGGCTGTAATTGTTGGCCATCATGTACTTGCCGTTGCTCTCCATGGTGTCGCTGCAGGCACCCTCATGGAACACGGCTTCGATCTGGCCGAAAGCGCCGTGGGCGAACTCGTCGTAGAAGGTGCCGGCGTCCACGTAGTCGGCGATGCGCAGGCCGGCGAGGTTGCGAAACTTGTCGCCCTGGGTCAGGTCATCCACGGCAATCACGTCGTCGATGCCGCGCGCGTTGAGGCCGCGGATGATGTTGCTGCCAATGAAGCCGGCGGCGCCGGTGACAACGATGCGGGTCATGCGAACAACTCCTCATACGACACGCTGGCCGTGCCAAACTTACCCACCACCAGGCCGCCGGCGCGGTTGGCCGCCGGCAGCGCCTGGCGCAGGCTCCAGCCGGCTGCCACCAACGCCGCCAGGGTGGCGATCACCGTGTCGCCGGCGCCGGTCACATCAAACACCTCACGCGCTTGCGCGCTCACATGGGTGCGCCCCTGGGCATCGAACAGCGTCATGCCTTCTTCGCTGCGCGTCAGCAGCACCGCCTCCAGCCTCAATTGTTCACGCAGGTTTTGGCACTTGGTTTGCAGGTCGGCTTCGTCGCTCCAGGCGCCGATCACCTGTTGCAGTTCGGCCCGGTTCGGGGTGATCACGTTGGCATCGCGGTAGCGCGAGTAGTCGCTGCCCTTGGGGTCGATCAGGATCGGCTTGCCGGCGGCGCGGGCGCTGGCAATCATGTCGCTGACGTGGGCCAGGCCGCCCTTGCCGTAGTCTGAAAACAGCACGGCGCCGTGCTCAGGCATCAGGCGCTGGAACGCCGCGGTTTGCGAGGCCAGCACTTCGGTTTTGGGGGTGTTTTCAAAATCGAGCCGGATCAGCTGCTGCTGGCGCCCGATCACCCGCAGCTTGACTGTGGTTTTGAGCGCCGGGTCACGGCCGAAATGGGTGCGGATGCCGGTGACCGCCACCAGCGCCTCCAGCTTGCGGCTGGCCTCGTCGTCGCCCACCACGGTCAGCAGCGAGGCCTGGGCGCCGAGCGACACCACGTTGTAGGCCACATTGGCGGCGCCGCCATTGCGCTCTTCTTCGCGCGTGACGCGCACCACCGGCACCGGCGCTTCGGGTGAGATGCGGTCGACGCTGCCGTACCAGTAGCGGTCCAGCATCACGTCGCCGACCACCAGCACCCGGGCGTTTTGCAGTTGTTGGCGTGGCATGGTCATGGGGCAGGGTTCCGGTTCATAGCTCTTCCACCCGCCGCGCGGGGTAACTGTCCCAGGCCTGGCAGCCCGGGCATTGCCAAAAATGCTGCCGCGCCTCAAAGCCGCAGGCGGCGCAGCGGTAGCGTGTCAGCGGTTTGACGGCGTTATCGAGCGCACGTTGCACCTGGGGGTGAAACTGCTCGTGCTCAAACTTCTCGCCCGCGATCCATTTGGCGGCAGCCACCAGCGAGGGTTCGCGTTCCAGGTGGCGCACATACCAGTCGCGCGCGCTGGCGCTGGGCGGCTGCAGGCTGGCCTCCAGCGCTACGATGGCGTCGAGCACATCGAGCGAGGCGGTCTGGCTGTAGCGGGTCTCCAGCAGGGCCAGCACCTCGCGGCTGCGCCGGCTGTCGATGGCGTAGCCAGCCAGTGGCCCGGCCACCAGGGGCAGCGCAGCCGGTGCCGCGTCCATGCAGGCCAGCAGCAGGTCGCAGGCCTGAGCCGGGTCGCCTTGGTCGGCCATGAGGCGGGCCAGCGCCAGTCGCGGTCGCGCCGCATGGGGGGCTGTCACAACCGCCTGCTGCAACAGCGCTTGGGCCGCCGCCGGCTGCTGCGCCGCCACCTGCGTGCCGGCCTGCTCGCACAGGTAGTGCGCCAGACGGCCGTCAAAGCTGCCCTGCTGCGAGGCCTCCAGTTTTTTGGCGATGTCGGCGGCCTGCGCCCAGTCGCGGCTGCGTTCGTGGTTGGCCAGCAGGGCGAGCCGGGCCTGGGCCTCAAAGGGCGTGTTTTCCAGCTTCAGCAGGGCGGCCTGGGCCCGGTCGAGCAGGCCGGCCTTGAGGTAATCCAGCGCCAGCGCATGCTGGGCGCGCTGACGGTCCAGCTGGCTCAAATCGCCGCGTGACAGCAGATGCTCGTGCACCCGCACGGCGCGCTCGTACTCACCGCGCCGACGAAACAGGTTGCCCAGGGCAAAGTGCAGCTCCGAGGTGTCGGGGTCGATCTGTACGGCCTCAATGAAGGCGTCAATGGCCTGGTCCTGCTGCTCGTTGAGCAGAAAGTTCAGGCCCTTGAAATAGGCTTTGGGTGCCTGGCGGTTTTCAATGCGCAATTGGCGCAGGTCCAGCCGCGAGGCCAGCCAGCCCAGCGCAAACGCCAGGGGCAGGCCCAGCAACAGCCAGGTCAGCTCAAAGTCCATGGGGTGGCGCGTCCGGCCGTGCCGGTGACTCCGGGCTGGCGCTCAACTCGGCCGCTGCACGGTTGGCCTGCCGGGCGGCCTGGCGTTGCCGCCACCAGCGCGGCGCCATGCCGAGCGCACCCACCATCAGGCCGGCGGCAAACGCCGACAACACCACCAGCACCTGCGGCGCGCGCCATTGGGTACCGAAGAAAAAATGCACGGTGGCATCCTGCTGGTTGTTCAGCGCAAAGGCAAATAGCGTGAAAAAAATGGCTGCCTTGAGCACCCATTTGAGCAGGCCCGTGAGCTGTTTCATTGATCTCCCCGAAGACGCGCCGATTCTATCGCCGGGGTCGGGTCTGGCTGATCCGTGGGGACTGCCTGCGCCTCCAGCCGGGCGGTGCGCCAGAGCTCAGGTTTTTTGCGTTTGCTCAAGCTCGGCCGTGCGCCGGTCCACCGCTTCACGCAGGGCCTTGCCGGGTTTGAAGTGGGGCACACGCTTTTCCGGTATGGCCACGCTTGCACCACTGCGCGGGTTGCGTCCCATGCGCGGCGGCCGGCGATTGATGGAGAAACTGCCAAAGCCGCGAATTTCGATCCGGTGGCCCCGCACCAGCGCGTCGTTGACCGCGTCAAGAATGGTCTTGACGGCAAAGTCGGCGTCGCGCTGGGTGAGCTGGCCGAAACGCGCGGCCAGCTCTTCAACAAGGTCGGAACGGGTCATGGTGACAGCCCGCCGCCGCCAGCTTGCGCCAGCGGGGCGGGTCCGCGCCCGGATTTAGTTGTTGTCCAGCTTGGCGCGCAGCAGGGCGCCCAGGCTGGTGGTGCCGGCGTTTTCGCGGGCCGACTGCTGGCTCAGGCTGGCCATGGCTTCGTTCTGGTCCGCCGCGTCCTTGGCCTTGATCGACAACTGGATGTTGCGGGTCTTGCGATCCACATTGACCACCACGGCTGTGACTTCGTCGCCTTCCTTGAGCACATTGCGCGCATCTTCCACGCGGTCACGCGAGATCTCGCTGGCACGCAGGTAGCCGATGATGTCGTCGCCCAGATCAATCTCGGCGCCACGCGCATCCACGGTCTTGACCTTACCGGTCACAACCTGACCCTTGTCATTGATGGAGGCAAAGGTGGTGAACGGGTCGGAGTCCAGCTGCTTGATGCCCAGCGAGATGCGTTCGCGGTCCACATCAACGGCCAGCACCAGGGCTTCAACTTCCTGGCCCTTCTTGTAGTTGCGCACGGCGGCCTCGCCGGCTTCGTTCCAGGACAGGTCCGACAGGTGCACCAGGCCATCGATGCCGGCAGCCAGACCCACGAACACGCCAAAGTCGGTGATCGACTTGATCGGGCCCTTGACGCGGTCGCCACGCTTGGTGTTCTGCGCAAATTCCTGCCAGGGGTTGGCTTTGCACTGCTTCATGCCCAGGCTGATGCGGCGCTTGTCTTCGTCGATCTCCAGCACCATGACTTCGACCTCGTCGCCCAGGGACACGATCTTGCTGGGCGCCACGTTCTTGTTGGTCCAGTCCATTTCAGACACGTGCACCAGGCCTTCGATGCCGGGTTCGAGTTCCACAAACGCGCCGTAGTCGGCGATGTTGGTGATCTTGCCGAACATGCGCGTGCCTTGCGGGTAGCGGCGGTTGACGCCCATCCAGGGGTCATCGCCCATTTGCTTGAGGCCCAGCGACACGCGGTTTTTCTCGGTGTCGAACTTGAGAATCTTGGCGGTGATTTCCTGGCCGGCCGTGACCACTTCGCTCGGGTGACGGACCCGGCGCCAGGCCATGTCGGTGATGTGCAGCAGGCCGTCGATGCCGCCGAGGTCGACGAAGGCACCGTATTCGGTGATGTTCTTGACCACGCCATGGACGATGGAGCCTTCCTTGAGGGTCTGCATCAGCTTGGCGCGCTCTTCGCCCATCGAGGCTTCGACCACGGCACGGCGCGACAACACCACGTTGTTGCGCTTGCGGTCGAGCTTGATGACCTTGAACTCCATGGTCTTGTTTTCGTACGGAGACAGATCCTTGGTGGGGCGGGTGTCGACCAGCGAACCCGGCAGGAAGGCGCGGATGCCGTTGACAAGCACCGTGAGGCCGCCCTTGACCTTGCCGCTGGTGGTGCCGGTGACGAACTCGCCCGACTCCAGGGCTTTTTCCAGGCTCATCCACGAGGCCAGACGCTTGGCGGTGTCACGCGACAGGATGGTGTCGCCGTAGCCGTTTTCGATGGAGCCGATGGCCACCGAGACGAAGTCGCCAACCTGGACTTCGATCTCGCCCTTGTCGTTCTTGAACTCTTCGAGCGGCACATAGGCCTCGGACTTGAGGCCGGCATTGACGACGACGAAGCTGTGTTCGATACGCACCACTTCGGCGGTGATCACTTCGCCCGTGCGCATTTCGGTGCGTTGCAAGGACTCTTCAAACAGGGCGGCAAAAGATTCGGACATGTTGTGGGCGGCTGGGGCCGCAATTTCGGTTAAGTTGCATGAACCACCTCCGCGGTGCGCCTGTTGCGGCGCGAGATGACGGATGTGGGCCGGTTGTTGCCCTTCAAATGGCTTTGAAAGGCTGTTTGCCCTGCCACCAGTGCAACACCAGATCGACCGATTGTTGAATCGAAAGTTCTGAGTTGTCCAGCAACCGGGCATCGACGGCGGGCTTCAAAGGCGCGGCGCTGCGGGACATGTCCCGGGCGTCGCGTGCTTCCAAGTCAGCGCGAAGACCGTCGAGTGTAGCTGAAATTCCCTTTGAAATCAGCTGTTTGTGGCGGCGCTGCGCGCGTTGGGCAGCACTGGCGGTCAGGAACACCTTGAGGGGGGCCGTTGGGAACACCATCGTGCCCATGTCACGGCCATCGGCCACCAGACCCGGCAGGCGGGCAAAGCTCTGCTGCAGCGCCAGCAGGGCCGCGCGCACCTCGGGCAGCACCGACACTTGCGAGGCGTCCATGCCAGCCGCCTCGGTGCGGATCGCGTCGCTGATGTCCTCGCCGTCCAGCCAGACCCGGTCTGCGTCAAATCGAATGGCCAGGCTGCCTGCCAGCGTGGCGATGGCCGGCGCCTGCTCGGGCGCCAGCGCCAGCCCGGCGCGCCGCGCTGCCAGCGCCGTGATGCGGTAGAGCGCGCCGGAGTCCAGAAAATGGTAGCCCAGGCGCCGCGCCAGTTCGGTCGCCAGCGTGCCCTTGCCGGAGGCGGTCGGGCCGTCGATGCAGATCACCGGTACGCCGTTGGCTGCCGTATGGGCCAGGGCAAACAACGCTTCAAAATAATCCGGAAAGGTCTTGGCCACGCACTTGGGGTCTTCGATGCGCACCGGCAGCCCGGCCGGGTTGAAGGCCGCCAGCGAGAAGCACATGGCAATCCGGTGGTCGTCGTAGGTGTGGATGCTGGCGGCGCGCCAGTCCGCCGGGCTGGCGGGCGGCGTGATGCGCAAAAAGTCGGCACCTTCTTCGACGCTGGCGCCGAGTTTGCGCAACTCGGTGGCCATGGCGGCAATGCG
This sequence comes from Pseudomonadota bacterium, assembly GCA_041182225.1. GTDB lineage: Bacteria > Pseudomonadota > Gammaproteobacteria > Burkholderiales > Burkholderiaceae_C > Rhodoferax. Next base: position 6,618 of record JBEGOC010000316.1, read on the forward strand.
GTCGGTCTCTTTCACGCGCCAACTGGCGATGTTGCGCAGCATGGTGGTGCCCTGCGCATACAGCGCCATCACCGCCAGCGTCATGGCGGCATCGGGGATGTGGTTGCAGTCCAGGTCAATCGCCTTCAAGGGCCAGCCCTGGCCGGCTTCGCCGCGCCGGATGTGCAGCCAGTTGGGGCCGCTGTCAATCTGCGCACCCATCAGGCGAGCGGCCTCGACAAAGCGGATGTCGCCCTGGATCGAGTCCTGGCCCAGGCCCTGGATCTTGATGCCATTTTGGCCGCTAAGCCCCGTCGTTATTGTCCCTAATGCTATGAAATAGCTAGCAGAAGAGGCGTCGGCCTCGACGTGCAGGCTGCCTGGTGAGCGCAGTTGGCTGCCGGCCGGAATGGTGAAGCGCTGCCAGCCGTCACGCGCCACCAGCACGCCAAAGCGCGCCAGCAGCTTGAGCGTGATCTCCACATAGGGCCGCGAGATCAGCTCGCCCACCACCTCGATCACGATGTCGCGCCGGGCCACCAGCGGCAGTGCCATCAGCAGTGCGGTCAGGAACTGGCTGGAGACGTCGCCCCGCACCTTGATCGGCGCGTCCAGCCGCAACTGGGGCTGACCGATGCGCAGCGGCGGGTAGCCGGGCTGGCCCAGGTCGTCAATCCGGCAGCCGAGCTGGCGCAGGGCATCCACCAGGTCGCCAATCGGGCGCTCGTGCATGCGCGGCACGCCGCGCAGCTCGAAGTCGCCACCCAGCACCGCCAATGCGGCGGTCAGCGGCCGGATGGCGGTGCCGGCGTTGCCCATGAACAGCTGGGCCTGCCGCACCGGCAGTTGCCCGCCCACGCCGTCCACCTCGACCGTGGTGCCGCTTTGGCGCACGCCACAGCCCAGCTGGCGCAGCGCAGCCAGCATCACGCGGGTGTCGTCCGAGTCCAGCACGTCGTGCAGCGTGGTGCTGCCCAGGCACAGGGCCGACAGCAACAGCACGCGGTTGGAAATGCTTTTGGAGCCGGGCAGCACCAGGGCGCCGGCGGCACCGGCCAGCGGTGGAATGTCGAGGAAGTCAGTGGTAAACATCAGGGTTCGGTTGCGCCCAGACGCCAGGCGGCGCGGGCAACACTGGCCTGCTCGATCAGGTGGTGCAGGGTGCTGCCATCGCCGGCGGCGAGGGCGTGTTCCAGCGTGTCGAGGCTGGCGCGGAATTGACGGGTCTGGCTCAGGATCTCGTCCCGGTTGGCCAGCAGGATGTCGTGCCACATGCGCGGCTCACTGGCGGCAATCCGGCTGAAATCGCGAAAGCCGGGGCCGGCCACGGCCAACTGCTCGGCCACCTGCGGCTGGGCGCTCAGCATGTTCATGAAGGCAAAGGCCAGCAGGTGCGGCAGGTGGCTGACGGCCGCAAGTGCGGCGTCGTGCTGGGCGGCCGACATCTGCACCACGCGGCAGCCGATGGCGCGCCAGACCGCCTCAGCCCGGGCCAGCGGCTCGGGCCAGGTGTGGCGGG
>JBEGOC010000317.1:0-4096 GCA_041182225.1 Pseudomonadota bacterium
GGTGGCGCTGGCTCTGGTGCTGCAGGGCCTGCTCCAGGTCGGCCTCGCCGCTGCCCAGCACCAGCAACTGCCCGCCACGCGCCACGATCTCGTCCACCCCGGCCAGCACCAGCGGCAGGCCTTTTTGTCCGGTGATGCGGCTGACCAGCGCAAACAGCGGCGCATCGGCCTGCTCGGCCAGCCCGCTGTGGCGCTGCAGCGCAGCCTTGCACAGGGCCTTGCCGGCCAGGCGCTCGGGCCGGAAGCGGTGGCTGATCAGGGCGTCGGTGGCCGGGTTCCACACCGCCTCATCCACCGCATTCAGGATGCCGCTCAGGTGGTCGCGCCGCGCGCGCAGCAGGCCGTCCAGTCCGCAGCCCTGCTCGGGCGTCTGGATTTCGCGGGCGTAACCAGGGCTGACTGTGCTCAGGTGGTCGGCGTAGTAAAGGCCGGCTTTCATGAACGACACCTGGCCGTGAAATTCGAGGCCGTCGACCGCAAAGGCGGATGCGGGCAAGCCGAGCTCGCCAAAGACCGAGGCATCGAAAACACCCTGGTAGGCCAGGTTGTGCACGGTGTAGACGCTGGGCACGCGGCCGGCGTCCGGCCCGGGCCAGAGCTTCAGGCAGGCGGGTGCCAGCGCCGCATGCCAGTCATGGCAGTGCACCAGCTGCGGCGACCAGGCGCCATCGAGCCCATGCGCCAGATACGCTGCGACCCAGCCCAGCGCGGCAAAGCGGCGGTGGTTGTCGGCGTAGGGCCGGCGCTGGGCGTCTTCATAGGGGTTGCCGGGCCGGTCAAAAAGCGCTGGCGCGTCCAGCACATAGGCGCTCAGCGGCCCTCCGCCGCCGGGCACACCAGCCAGCCGGCCCAGGCGCACGCCCACCGTCTCACCCCAGGGCGTACGGAACTCGCCCACCAGCGCCGGGTCCAGCAGCGCCTGTCGGATGGCCGGGAAGCCAGGCAAGACAGCGCGCACCTCGCAACCGGCGCCGGCCAGCGCCTGCGGCAAGGCACCGGCGATGTCAGCCAGCCCGCCGGTTTTGAGCAGGGGAAAGATTTCGGCGCTGACTTGCAGGACACGCATACCCGGGCGCTCCGCTTCAGGCCGCTGTTTCGGCCAGCCGGCTGAGCATGCTGCGCGTGACCAGCACCACGCCGTTGCTGGTGCGCTCGAAACGGCGGGCGTCGAGTTCCGGGTCGTCACCGATGACCAGGCCCGGAGGCAGGGTGCACCCGCGGTCCACCACGACCTTGCTGATGCGGCAACCGCGCCCGATGGTGGTGTTGGGCAATAACACCGCTTGATCAATCTGGCAAAACGAGTGCACCCGCACGCTGGAGAACAGCACCGAGTTGCTGACATTGGAGCCCGACACGATGCAGCCGCCCGACACCATGGTGTTGATGGTGAGGCCGTGCTTGCCCTGGGCGTCCTGCACAAACTTGGCCGGCGGCAGCTGGCGCTGGTTGGTCCAGATCGGCCAATCGTTGTCATAAATGTCGAGCTCGGGCGTGACCGAGGCCAGGTCCAGGTTGGCCTCCCAAAAGGCGTCAATGGTGCCGACGTCGCGCCAGTAGGGCTTGGCCTGGGCCGAGGTGGACACGCAGGACATGGAAAACGGGTGTGCCTGGGCCCGGCCCTCGCGCACCGCCACCGGGATCACGTCCTTGCCAAAGTCATGGCTGGAGGTGGGGTTAGCCAGGTCTTCGTCGAGCAGGCGGTACAGGTAATGGGCGTTGAAGATGTAGATGCCCATGCTGGCCAGCGACAGCGCCTCATTGCCCGGCATGGCCGGCGGCTGGGGCGGCTTTTCGACAAAGTCGATGATCTTGCGTTGGGCATCGATCGCCATCACGCCAAAGGCCGAGGCCTCGGCACGGGGCACCTCGATGCAGCCCACGGTACAGTCGGCGCCGCTGGCCACGTGGTCCTGCAGCATCAGCGAATAGTCCATCTTGTAGACATGGTCGCCCGCCAGCACCACGATGTACTCGGGGCTGCTGGACTGAATGATGTCGAGGTTCTGGTAAATGGCATCGGCCGTGCCGCGGTACCAGTGTTCGTCGTCCAGGCGTTGCTGGGCCGGCAGCAGGTCGACCATTTCATTGAGCTCAGCGCGCAGGAAGCTCCAGCCCCGCTGCAGGTGGCGCAGCAGCGAGTGCGACTTGTACTGGGTGATGACGCCGATACGGCGGATGCCGGAGTTGACGCAGTTCGACAGCGAAAAGTCGATGATGCGGAACTTGCCGCCAAAGTACACCGCCGGCTTGGCGCGCCGGTCGGTCAGTTGCTTCAGGCGCGAGCCGCGCCCGCCGGCCAGTACCAGCGCGATGGTGCGCCGCACCAGCATGTGCGGCTGCGTATGCCGGTCAAAGGGGGCCGGGGTTCCGGGGTTGTCTTGCATGGTTGTCTCCTGGCTGAGGAAGGGATGGGCGCTTGCTTTGTTGTTATCTTGTGGGGTTCTTGCGTCGGGCCGGGCTCAGGTCATCACGCTGGGCCGGTCCAGGCCGGTCCAGTGGCCCACCCGGGCCAGCTGTTCGGCCAGCATCACCAAGGGCGCCAGCGCCTGCTGCACCGGCAGGTCGTGGCGCGCTGGGTCGGGCTCATGACGCTCGAGGTAAATGCGCAGGGTGGCGCCCTCGGTGCCGGTGCCGGAGAGGCGGAACACGACGCGGGAGCCGTCTTGCAGGATCACGCGCACGCCCTGCTGCTGGCTCACACTGCCGTCCACCGGGTCGGTGTAGGCGAAGTCATCGGCCAGGGCCACGGTTTGTCCGGCCAGGGTCTGGCCCGCCAGGTGCGGCAAGGCGGCGCGCAGCTCACGCATCAGGGCTTGCGCCCGCTCCAGCGCAATGCCCTCGTAGTCATGGCGCGAGTAGACACAGCGGCCATGCCGTAGCCAGAGCTCTCGCACCAGCATTTCAACCGGCTGCCCGGTCACCGCCACCAGGTTGAGCCAGAACAGCACGGCCCACAGGCCGTCTTTTTCGCGCACATGGTCAGAGCCGGTGCCGTAGCTCTCTTCGCCGCACAGGGTCACCAGACCAGCGTCGAGCAGGTTGCCAAAAAACTTCCAGCCGGTGGGCGTCTCGAAGCAGGCGATGCCCAGGTCCTGCGCCACCCGGTCAACTGCGGTGGAACTGGGCATGGAGCGGGCCACGCCACGCAGGCCGCCCTGGTAAGCCGGCACCAGCCGCGCATAGGCGGCCAGCACCGCCAGGCTGTCAGAGGGCGAGACCACAAAGTGCCGGCCGACGATCATGTTGCGGTCGGCATCGCCATCGGTGGCGGCGCCCATGTCAGGGGCGTCGGCAGCGTACAGGTGGGCGATCAGCTCGGCGGCATTGACCGGGTTCGGGTCCGGGTGCAGGCCGCCAAAGTCCTCGCGCGGCTCGGCGTTGACCACCGTGCCCGGCGGCGCGCCCAGCTCGCCCTCCAGCAGGGCGCGGGCGTAAGGCCCGCCCACCGCCCACATGGCGTCCAGGCGCAAGCGGAAGCCGGAGGCCAGCAGGCGCCGAATGGCGTCGAAATCAAACACGCTGCGCATCAGGTCGGCGTAGTCGGCCACCGGGTCGATCACCTCCACCGCCATGCCCTCCAGGGTCAGCGTGGCCAGGGCGTCCAGCGGCAGGTCGGGGCTGTCGCTGGTGTGGATGGCCTTCAGCTGCTGGGTGCGCAGGTAGACGGCCTCGGTCAGCGCCTCGGGCGCCGGGCCGCCATTGGCCACGTTGTACTTGATGCCGAAGTCGCCCTCCGGCCCGCCGGGGTTGTGGCTGGCCGACAGCACGATGCCGCCACTGGCGCCATGCCGCCGGATCACGGCGCTGACCGCCGGGGTGGACAGGATGCCGCCCTGCCCCACCAGCACTCGGGCGTAGCCCTTGGCCGCCGCCAGCCGCAGGATGCTCTGGATCGCCACCCGGTTGTGGTAGCGCCCATCGCCGCCTACGACCAGGGTTTGGCCGGTGGCGGCAGGCAGCACGTCGAACAGGGCCTGGACAAAATTTTCCAGGTACAGCGGCTGCTGAAACACCGTCACTTTTTTGCGAAGGCCGGAGGTGCCGGGGCGCTGGCCGGCATAGGGCTGGGTGGGCAGGTCAATCAGGCTCATGA
>JBEGOC010000318.1:0-3549 GCA_041182225.1 Pseudomonadota bacterium
CCCTTGTACGACGCCATGCTGGCCATGGTGGCGCGCAGCAGCCCGGCCCAGTTTGCCGCCCAGATTGAGGCCCTGCTCGCCCGGCCCGAAGCCGCGCCCCTGTTGCCTGGCATCGCCTGCCCCACACTGGTGCTGACCGGCCGCCCGGACGCCTGGAGCCCGCCCGCGCAGCACGTGCAGATGGCGCAGGCCATTCCCGGCGCGGTCTTGTCCATCGTGGAAGACTGCGGCCACATGAGCACGCTGGAGCAAGCCGGGGCGGTGAACGCGGCGCTGGCCGCCTGGCTGTCGCGCCCGGCGGCATGACAGAATGCCCCATGACTGACTGTGACATTGCCATTTTTGGCGCGGGTATTGCGGGCGCTTCACTGGCCTGGCGGCTGGGCGGCCATGGCCGGGTGCTGCTGCTGGAGCGGGAGGCACAGCCCGGCTATCACTCGACCGGCCGCTCGGCCGCGCTGTTTCTCGAAAGCTATGGCCCTCCGGCGGTGCGGGCCCTGACCCGTGCCAGCCGCGCTTTTTACCAGCGGCCGCCCGCCGGTTTTGGCGACAGCCCGCTGATCCGGCCGCGCGGCGCGCTCTACCTGGCCACGCCGGGGCAACAGGCCTTGCTGGACCAGCTGCGGCAAAATCTGGCGCCCACCTGCCCGGGGCTGGTGACGCTGGATGCGGCGCAAATCCTGGCCCGCGTTCCCTGTTTGCGCGCCGACCAAGTGCTGGCTGGCCTGTACGACGCCAGCGCCGAAGACATGGATGTGCACGCCATCCACCAGGGCTTTTTGCGCGGTTTTCTGCAGCGCGGCCGGGCGGCCGGCAGCGCGCTGCGCACCGACGCCCACCTGACCAGTGCCCGGTATGACGGTCACCGCTGGCAGTTGCGGTTTGCCGATGGCCAAACGCTGCAGGCGGCCAACGTGGTCAACGCCGCCGGCGCCTGGGCCGACGAACTTGGCGCCATGCTTGGCGCCCGCCCGATCGGGCTACTGCCGCACCGCCGCAGCGCCTTCACCTTCCAGCTGCCCGATGGCCTGGATGGTGCCCATTGGCCGGCGGTGATCGGCGTGGATGAGAGCTACTACTTCAAACCCGACGCCGGCCGGATGCTGGGCTCGCCCGCCAATGCCGATCCCACATCACCGCACGATGTGCAGCCCGAAGCGCTGGACATCGCCCAAGGTATTGCGCAGATTGAAGCCGTGACCCAGTTCAGCATCCGCCGGCCCGCCAGCACCTGGGCCGGCCTGCGCTCCTTTGTGCCCGACGGCGAGATGGTGATCGGCCCCGATGCCGACACGCCGGGCCTGTTCTGGCTGGCGGCGCAGGGCGGCTACGGCATCCAGAGCGCGGTGGGTGCCAGCGCGCTGGCCGATGCGCTGCTGCGCGGTACCGCGCTGCCAGCCGAGCTGGTGCAAGAGGGTCTGGACCCGCGTGCCCTGTCGCCCGACCGGCTCAGCCGCGCGGCCCGGTCAGCCTGACGCGGGCTCAAATACGCTGAGGTCAGCGTGGTCGGCCGAAGCGCAGCACCCGTGTGGCCAGCAGGGTTTCGGCCAAAAAGCACAGCAGCGCCAGCAAAAAGCAGATCACACCCGCCAGAAAACAGACCGTGGGCAGGCGCAGAAAGGCCATCGAGGTGGTCTCGCCCAGGAACAGCGTCACGATGGTCAGGCCGATCAGCAGGGCGCAAAGAGTCAGCAGCGCCACGCACACATTGACCAACCAGCCGCGCTTGCGCAGGTCGGCCAGCTCCGAGTGCACCGCCGCCGAGGGCAGCGTGTCCGGTCGCGCATCCAGCCGCTCTTCCAGCGTGCGCGCCCGGTCGATGATGCGGGCCAGCCGCCCGGTCACCGCGCCAATCATGGCCGCCACCGCAGTCAACAGGAACACTGGCGCCAGCGACAACTGGATGCCGTGGGTCACGGCGCTGGCATCGGCAGAAAAAAACATGGCGGCTTTCGCATCGGTGTAGGAAGGCCAGAGTTTAGGCGTCGGCCTGCCTGCTACAGTCGTCAGCCTGATCCCAGCCCTACCTGGAAGGCCTTCGCATGAACCTGATCCGCCTGGCAGACCTCAGCGCCGCCGACGTGCGCGGCATCTGGCGCCTGGTGGGCCAGCCCGTCACGTCGTTGCCCGGCACGGTGGCCTGGTCGTTTGAGGGCTACGGCATCCGCACCCGCACCACCTTTGTGCAGGCCTTTCGCGAGCTGGGGCTGGCGTTCACCGAGCTGCCCGGTTTTTTGAAGACTGGCGAACGGGCCTGCGACCTGGCGGGCTACCTCGACCCGTTCTATGCCATGTACGTGGTGCGTGAGTCCAACCACGCCCGGCTGGCCGAGTTTGCGGCTGCCAGCCGGCGCCCGGTCATCAACGCCATGTCCAGCGACGGCCACCCCTGCGAGGTGCTCACCGATGCCTATTTCGTGGACACCGAACTGCGGCCTTTGGCCGGCGCTCGGGTCTGCCTGTGGGGGCCACCGACCAATGTGCTGCGCTCTTGGCACGAGTTGGCGGGGGTGCTGGGCTTGTCGCTGACCCATGCTTGTGACGCGGCTTTCCACCAAACCACGCCCGGCGTGCAATTCACTGAGGCCTGCCCGACTGGCATCGACATCGTCATCACCGACGGCTGGCCGTCTGGGGTAGAAGCGCCGGCCTGGTCGCTGACCGAAGCCCATCTGGCCCGCATGGGCCAGCCCAAGCTGCTGCCCACGCCGCCGTTCACGATTGGCCGAGAGCTGGCGTTTGACCCGCTGCACTACGCCGGCTTTACCGGCTATCGGCAAAAAGAGCTGCTGCTGCCGGTGCAAAAGGCCATTCTGCGTTATGCGGCCACAACCTTGTAGGCGGCCTGGAGGCGCTGCCTAGAGTGGGGGTTTATGTCGCACTTATGCAATCAATTAATGATTGCGTAAATTGAGTCGCCAGAGATAATTGAAAGCATGAACCGCAAGCATTCCAAGACGCTCAAGGCCCTATTCGCCAAGCCAACGGCCAGCAATATCAAGTTTGCCGACATTGAGGCGCTGGTCATTGGCTTGGGTGGTGATGTGCGCGAGGGTGACGGCTCTCGGGTCGCCTTACTCTTGAACGGTGGCGTGAAGCACGCTCATCGGCCACATCCGGGTAAAGAGGCGAAGCAGTATCAGGCCAGGGAGATCAAGGAATGGTTGATAGCACTAGGGGTGAAAACATGAGCAGCATGACTTACAAGGGCTACACCGCCCGGATCGAGTTTTCAGAAAATGATGGCGTTTTTTGGGGCAAGGTGCTCGGCTTGCCGCCCAGCACCAGCATCACCTTTGAGGGTGAGACCGTTGCGCAGTTGACGCAAGACTTTCACAACGCGGTTGATTTCTATATAGCAGACTGCGCAAAAAACGGCAAAGAAGCCCTCAAGCCGGCCAGCGGCAAGATGATGCTTCGGGTCGCGCCCGAGGTGCACAGTGCCGCGCTGATTGCCGCCCAGGCCAGTGGCGTGAGTTTGAATCAGTGGGCAGCTGGCGTGTTGCAGGCTGCAGCTCATGGCTGAGCTGGATCTGACTTGGACGGCGA
>JBEGOC010000319.1:0-14392 GCA_041182225.1 Pseudomonadota bacterium
CCGGCGCGTTTGCAAAGCGCCTATGTCGCCGCGAAGGCGGGGGTCGTCAACCTGACCAAATCCATGGCGCTGGAGCTGGCGCCCCATGGCATTCTGGTGAATGCCGTGGCACCAGGCTCAACCCAAACATTGGGTTGGGAAAGCTGGATTCGCGACGCCGGCAGCGAGGCTCAGGATTTGCATGCCAAACTGATGTCACATATTCCATTGGGTCGGCCGGGGACCACCCAGGAGATGGCTCACGCGGCCCTGTTTTTAGCCGCCCCCGAAAGCTCCTACATCACCGGCCACGTGCTGACGGTGGACGGTGGCTGGACAGCCGGGTTTTCCCGCGATTTCTGATACTGGATCACTCGATGAATGACATTTCAGCCCCCCCACCCATTCAGGACCTGCCAGCTGGTCTGTCAGCGTCTGAGTTGCTGCGACTTTATGAGCAAATGCTGCTGTTGCGCCGGTTCGAACTTGCGGCGCAGGTGGCCTGCCGAAAAGGTGAGACGCCCGGATTTTTGCACCTCTACATTGGTCAGGAGGCGTCCGGCGTCGGTGTTTGTGCCCACCTGCGCAAGACCGACTGGATCACCAGCACCCACCGCGGCCACGGACACGCCCTGGCCAAGGGTATGTCGCCCAACACCCTGATGGCCGAGTTGTACGGCAAGCGCGATGGTTGCTGCGGCGGGCGTGGCGGCACCATGCACTTGTACGACCCGTCTTGCGGCCTGTTTGGCACCAATGGGCTGGTGGGTGGCGGCCTGCCCTCGGCGGTGGGCGCGGGCTTGAGCGCGCGGGCCCGCGGCACCGACGACATCGGCCTGGCATTTTTTGGTGATGGTGCCACCAACCACGCGGCGTTTCATGAGTCGCTGAATTTTGCCGGTGTGCAAAAAGTGCCGGTCATCTTTGTCTGCGAAAACAACCTGTACGCCACGGCAACAGCCCTGAGCGCCGCGACCCTGAACCCCGAGATTGCCAGCCGTGCAGCGGCCTACGGTATCCCGGGCGTTGCGGTGGACGGCAACGATATTCTGGCCGTCTGGCGGGTCATGCAGGAGGCGACCGTTCGCGCCCGCTCCGGCCAGGGCCCGACACTGCTGGAGGTCAAGACCTACCGGGTGGTGGCGCACCACGAAGGGGACACTGTGACGGGCACCTACCGTTCCCAGGCTGAAGTCGACAGTTGGGCGCGGCGCGATCCGATCCGGATGTTGCGTGAACAGACCTTGCTACCGCTCGGTCTGGCTACTGCGCAGGAACTCGAGGCGATCGAGGCGCGCGTCAAGGCCCAGGTTGCAGATGCGGTGGCTTTTGCCCGCAACTCGCCCGAGCCAGACCCTGCGACCGTGATGCAGCACGTGTACGCTGACCCGATCAACCCGCCCGCGGCGCTGGCGGCCGCTTCTGTCGTCAACCCGGTCACCGTGACCACGGGTTGGCTCGACGCGGTACGCGATGGCCTGGCCGAAGAAATGCGTCGGGATCCGCTGATCATGTATTTCGGCGAAGGCACGGGCGAGCGGGGTGGTACCTTTGCCCACACCAAAAACCTGTATGCCGAGTTTGGTGCCAGCCGCATGGTCGACACACCGATTTCCGAGCTGGGCTTCACTGGCGCCAGTCTGGGCGCTTCGGCCACGGGTGCGAGGTGCGTGGCTGACCTGATGTTTGCCGATTTTCTGTTTGAGGCCGCCGGGCAGGTGGCCCTCCAGGCCGCGAAATTGCGCTACATGAGCAACGGGCAGATGCAAGCGCCTATGGTCATCCGGGTGGGAGCCGGGGCGGTGCGCTCCGCCGGGCCGCACCACAGCGGCATGTATCACCCCATATGGGCCCATATTCCGGGCTTGATCGTGTGCGTGCCATCCAATCCGGCTGACGCCAAGGGATTGATGAAGACGGCCCTGCGCGCGGGGGATCCGGTCTTGATGCTTGAGCCCAAGGCCTTGTTTGCCAGCCGCGGCGAGGTCCCGGTCGGCGATCATCTGGTCCCATTTGGCGTGGCCCGCATCGCCCGCACAGGTACTGACCTGACCATCGCCTGCGCCGGACAAATTGTGCTGATGGCGCTGCAGGCCGCCGACGCCTTGCAGGCCCAGGGTATTTCCTGCGAAGTGATCGACTTGCGAACCATCCAGCCGCTGGACGTGGAGACCGTGGCCCAGAGCGTGCGCAAGACCGGGCGTTTGCTGGTGGCCGACGAGGGTTGGTCGATGTGCGGCGTTGGGGCTGAGCTGGGTCAGGCCATGAATGAACTGGCCTTTGACTACCTTGACGCGCCGGTTGGCCGCCTGCACACTGACGCCATGACTCATCCTTTTGCGCCCGTGCTGGAGCGCGCCATGCTGATCAATGCCGATGCCATTGTGGCCGCAAGTCTCCAGGTTGTCGGCGGCACGGCGCCGGTGCCGCGTCGCTATGGCAGCGGCCTTGGCAAGCGTGCCCCTGATGCATCCCCTGTAGCAGCCGCGGTCAGCGGTCCAGCCGGTGCTGTGGCAGCCCCTGCCGCCGTCGTCGCCCCGGTGTCCGGCACCCCTGATCAGGCAACGGTACCGCGCATGCCCGGCGAAGCCTTGATGATGCCTTTTGGTGACCTGACTGTCAGTGAGGGACGCTTGATTCGCTGGGTCAAGCAAGTGGGCGATGCTGTCAGTGCCGGTGAGTTGGTTGTGGAAGTCGAGACTGACAAGGCGGTGGTGGAGGTCGAGGCACCGTGCAGCGGCATCATGGCGCAGCATCTTGAAGTCGAGGGGACCATGGTCAAGATGGGCCAGCAGATTGCGGTGATCACACCGTCGGAGGCCTGAGGGTGAGCGGCGCCATCACAGCTGAACGCCGCGCTGGTCGGCCTTTCGCCAGCCCCTTGTCGCGTGCCATGGCCAGTCGCAGTGGTCTGGACCTGCGCCTGGTGCAGGGCAGCGGTCCGCAGGGCCGCATCGTGCGTACGGATGTGGCGGCTGCCCTGGCGCTGACGTCCAAGCCAACCGCCAAAGCACCTGACCGCGCCACCCGGTTTCATGATGTGCCTAATTCATTGGGCCGCACATTGATGGCCCGCCGCCTGGCCCAGGCCAAGCAAGAGGCGCCGCATTTTTACCTGAGCATGGACTGCCAGGTGGATGCACTGCTGGCCTTGCGTGCATCGGCACAGACACGCGCCGTGTCCGAGGGCGCTCGTCTCTCGTTGAATGACTTTCTGATCAAGGCTGCGGCGCTGGCCTTGCGTGATGTCCCTGCGCTCAATGCGTCATTTTCTGAGGCTTCAATCCGCTATTTTGACGATGTGCATGTGTCGGTCGCCGTCGCGATTGACGATGGACTGGTGACGCCGGTGATCGAACACGCTGATCGCAAAAGCGTCGCTCAGATCGCCGTGGCGATGGCGGAACTGGCCGCGCAAGCTCGTGCTGGCGCCTTGCCGACTGGTGCGAGTGCTGGTGGCACCTTCTCCATCTCAAATTTGGGCGCCCATGGCGTGCGCGAATTTGCCGCCGTGATCAACCCGCCCCAGGCTGCGATCTTGGCCGTCGGTGCAGCCGAGGCGCGACCGGTTGTGCTCGATGGCCAGTTGGCTGTGGCAACCATGATGACTGTCACGCTCTCGGTAGACCACCGTGTCACCGAAGGCGCGGTGGCCGCCCGTTGGCTGGCCGCCTTCCGCAGCCGATTGGTTTCATTGACAGTGGCCGATGTGTGGCTGGCGCCCCCCTGAGGCGGTTCGGAGGCATCTACGAATCAATAACAAGAAGACAGTGAGTTGGTGGCGTTGTAACTTATCAAACAGGAGACAAAATCATGCGAGTTCGGCACTATGTTTCAGGTCTTTTGACTGCGGTAGCCTTGGCGTTTTCCATGGGTGTAGCGGCCAAGACAACCCTCAAGTTTTCGATTGGTGCGCCAGAAAGCAATGGCGGTGAAATTTTGGGCATGAAAGCTCTGAAAGAGTATGTGGAGTTCAAGAGCGGCGGTGAAATCGAGGTACGCCTGTTTTTCAATACCTTCGGCGGCTCGCTGCAGGTGACCGAACAGGTTAAGAACGGCACGCTTGAAATGGCGCTGACCGACGACTCGGTGCTCGGCAGTTTTCACAAGCCCATGCAGGTGTTCCAGATCCCCTATTTGTTTGCATCATCCCCGGTGGCTTGGGAGTTCATGAAGAGCCCGTTTGTGCGGGACATGAACGAAGACATGCGCAAAGCCACCGGTATTCGCACGCTGGCATTGTCAGAGAACGGTTTCCGTAACCTGACAAACAACACCCGTGAGATCAAAAATCCGGATGATCTCAAGGGCCTGAAGATGCGTACCATGCAATCTCAGGTATACGTCAACTTCATGAAGTCCATGGGTGCTGCGGCCACACCCATCGCGTTTCCGGAGCTGGTCACCTCGCTGAAGCAGGGCGTGGTCGACGGGCAAGAGAATGCATCGGCCACCATCTGGGACGGCAAGCTGTTTGAAGTCCAGAAGTTCATGTCGGTGAACGAACACATCTATGGTCTGCACTTCATCATCATCAATGATCGGGTGTTCCAGGGTCTGAGCCCGGATATGCGTCAGATCCTCATGGACGGTGCGGCTGTGCATGCCGAGGTGGCCAATTCCCGAAAATCCATGGACAGCATGCAGGCGATCCAAAAGATCCGCGGTGCCGGTACCAGGGTGTATGTCAACTCGCCGACCGAGAAGGAGGCTTTCCGCAAGGCCAGCCAGGAGCCGGTGATTGAGTTCATTGCGTCGCAGGTTGGTCGCCCAGTGGTTGACAAGTTGCTGGAGGCCGTGCGCGATACAACCCGCAAGTCGTACGCGAACTGATCCACCAAGCTGATCGACCGAACAGCCCGGCCGGAGCCCGTGCGGGCCCGGCCACTGCCGGTCAACGATGAAGACCTGGCCTGTAACGCGCAAATGACGCAGGATTGCCGATGAAACTGATACACCGCGTGGGCCGGCTTGTGGGCCGGTTTTCCGACCATCTGATTGGGTGGTTGTTGTTGATCAGCGTGCTGCTTAACCTGGCGCAGGTGTTCACACGTTACGCCATCAATGCGCCGTTGTTCTGGACCGAGGAGATGGTGCGTTACACCACCGTCTGGTTGACGTTTGCCGGCGCGGCTGCGGCCAGTCTGTATGGCGACCATATGGACATGAACCTCTTTGCTGAGGTAGAAAATCCGCGTTTCCAGGCCTTTCATCGGGCCGCGCTTCAATGCGTCGTGCTGGTGTTTTGTGTCCTCATCATTTGGCAGGGCACCAAGTTTTGTATTCTTAACGGCATGCAGACCTCGCCGGCCATGGGGCTGAAGATGGTTTATGTGTACGGCGCGACCACCGTAGGCGGGGTGATGCTGGCCGTGGTCAGCCTGCACAAGATCGCCGCCGCACTGTGGCCGCAATCCGACGTGATGGAGGTGTCGGCATGACTGCGATCGCCATTGTTCTCACTTTGTTGTTGGTGGCCGGGTTGCCGATCGGCTATGCCTTTGCGTTGGCGGGCTCGTTCGCGCTGTGGTTTACCGGCGAGCAGCAGCTCAATGTCATTTCCCGTATGTTTTCGGGGCTCGACACCTTCGTGCTGATGGCGGCGCCGTTCTACGTCTTTGCCGGCGAATTGATGAACCGGGGTGGCATCAGCGAACGCATCATCCATCTGGCGCAAATCCTGGTCGGGCGCGTGCGCGCCGGGACAGCCTATGCCGCGATCCTGGCTTCGGTGATGTTCTCCGGTATCTCCGGCACTGCCGTGGCAGACATTGCCGCTTTGGGCAACATTTTTATCAACGGCATGGCCAAAGAGGGGTACAGCAAGTCCTTCTCTGCCGCCGTGGTCGTGGCCGCATCGGTCATCGGGCCGATCATTCCGCCTTCGGTGATCATGGTGTTGTATGCAGCGGTGGCCGACATCTCCGTGTTGAAGCTGTTCCTGGCGGGCATCGTGCCCGGCCTCTTGCTGGGTGTGGCCTGTGGCTTGGTCGTGTTCTGGCGCGGCCGCCGCGGGGACATGCCGGTATCGACGATCAAGGTTGAAAAGGCTGATATGCCGCGCCTGGCCCGGGACGGACTGCTTGTCATGAGCCTGCCTGCGTTCATCGTTTTGGGCACCATCTCGGGCGCGTTCACGCCCACCGAGGCCGGTGGTATCGCCGTCATCTACGCTGCGCTCCTTGGCGCCTTTGTGTTCCGTACCCTGAATTTTTCCGGTTTCTTGCAGTCAGCACGCAATTCTGCGCGCTTGACGGCGGGCCTGTTTCTGCTGATCGCGGCGGTCGAGGTGGTGAACTACGTCTTGATTTTGGCAGGTGTGGCCGAGGGCACGGCGGCCGTGGTCTCGGTCTTTAAGGATTACCCGAAGACCTTCCTGCTGGTCTGTGTCATTGCCTTTCTGATCATCGGCTTGGCCCTGGATGCGGGGCCCGCTCTGCTGCTGCTGGCGCCGGTGCTCTTGCCCATTACACGCAGCATGGGCATCGACGACATCCATTTCTCGATGGTGATGATCGTCAGTGTCACGCTAGGCCTGATTTCGCCGCCGGTTGGTATTTGCCTTTTCGTGGCCTGCAAGATTGGCAATATCACCATGCGGGCGCTTTGGTCGGAATTGGCACTGTTCTTTTATGCCGAGATCACGCTCATTGTGATGTTGGTGTACTTTCCCGTGCTTTCCACCGGATTGCCAAACCTGTTGCGTGGTTGATTCGCTCGACCCTGCGGCAGTCGACGCAGACGGATTGTCCCGGTCGTGAAACCTGTCCCTGCAACCGCGCTGGTTGGCGTGGCTTATATGCTCATGGCCGGGCTGTTTTTTTCGGTCTTGGACACCACCGCCAAGTATGTCGCGACGAGTGTCACGCTGGTGATGCTGCTGTCGATCCGTTTCCTGATGCAGGCACTGGTGTCGACCCTGGTCTTGTTGCCGTTGCATGGTCGCGCGCTATTCCGAATCAGCCAACCCCGTTTGCAACTGCTGCGTGGTACCTTGCTGGCCACCAGCACGGTGATGGCGGTGTCCGGTCTCAAACTGATGCCGATCGGGGAGTTCACCGCCATTGTCATGGTCACACCCATGCTGGTGACGGTGCTGGCTGTCACCGTGCTCAAACAGCGAATCGCACCCATGCAATGGCTGTTTGTGATGGGCGGGCTGGCGGGCACCTTGATGATCATCCGGCCGGGGGCGCACAGCCTAGGATGGGGTGCGATGCTGCCGCTGGGCTGCCTGCTGTCAAACTCGTTATTTCAACTGTTGACCGGCCACCTGGGGCGACATGACAGCGCCGCGAGCACGCATTTTTGCAGTGTCTGGTTTTGTGCTGCCCTGGCGACGGTGGCGTTGCCCTTGGGCTGGCAGGTGTTGGATTCGTCCAGCTTGTGGGGCCTGATGCTGCTCATGGGTGTCATGGGTGCGGCAGGTCACTTTGTGTTGACCCAGGCTTACCAGCACGCACCGACGGTGGTGTTGATGCCCTTCATGTACGGTCACATCGGTTTTGCCGTGCTGGGCGGCTGGCTGGTGTTCGACCATATCCCCGATCAATGGGCCGTCCTCGGCATGTTGGTGATTGCCGCCAGCGGCATTGCCAGCGCCTGGGTAACGGCCCGTCCTGCTGTTCAAACCAAAGAGGCTCGGTCATGAAAATCGTCAAGCTCGAAACCTTTCTGGCCAACTGCGGCCTGCGCAATTACTTGTTTGTGCGGCTGCGCACCGACACCGGCTTGACCGGGCTGGGTGAGGCAACTCTGGAGTGGCAGGAAATGGCCGTGCACACACTGATGCACGAATGGGCCGAAGAGCGCATTCTGGGCGTCTGTCCATTTGACATCGAGCAGGTATTCGGAGACCTGATCCGCGACCAGTACCAGGGCGGCGCCACGGTGATGACGGTGATCAGTGCGCTCGAAATCGCCTGCTGGGACATCGTTGGCAAGGCATGTGGGCAGCCGGTCTATCGCTTGCTCGGGGGGCAAGCCAGGGACACCTTGCCGGCCTATGCCAATGGCTGGTACGGTCGCGCCCGCACGCCGCAAGACTATGCTGACAAGGCCCGCCAGGTGGTGGCCATGGGCTATACCGGCATGAAGTTCGATCCCTTCGAGCAGGCGTGGAAAACACTCGATCAGGTTGCGATGCAGTCCGCCGAGGACATCGTCGCTGCGGTGCGGCTGGCAGTGGGAGACAGCGTTAGCCTGATGATCGAGGTGCACGGTCGCCTCTCGGCCGGGTCTGCCATCGAGATGGGGCGGCGCCTTGCCAAGTACACCCCAGCCTGGTATGAGGAGCCGGTCAGCCCGCACAGTCTTGATTTGCTGGCGGAGGTCCACCTTGCGCTGCCGTTCCCGGTGGCCGCCGGTGAGCGGCTGTACATGCTCGAGGAATTTGCCAGGCTCGCGAACCTGCGGGCCTGTGATGTGGTGCAGCCCGATCTGGCCCACTGTGGTGGTTTGTGGATGGGCAAGAAAATTGCCGCACTGTGCCAGCCGCAAGACATGCGCTTGGCGCCGCACTGCTCGATCGGCCCGGTCGCCCTGTGCGCTGCGATCCACTTCGGATGGTCAACCCCCCAGGTCATGGTCCAGGAAAATTTTGGTGACTTTGATGCCCCATGGCGCAGCGAGTTGGTGTCTGGCTGGACGCCGATGCAGGAGCGCCGCTACCGTTTGCCCGACAAACCGGGGTTGGGCATTGAGCTTGACGATGCCGCGTGCGCTCGCCACCCCTTCGTCAAACACGCGTTCCCTTCCCTGTGGGACAAACGCTGGTTGGCCGAGTTCACCAAGTCCGGGGTGAGCGCATGAACTGGCGTGTGCTGCGGCTCAATGCCGAGACCTATCCGGTCGAACCTGGGGAATATGCAGCGCTGGCCGAAGCCGGCGCCGAACTGATCGCGGTGGAAGGGCAGACTGAGGCCGATATTCTGGGGGCTGGCGCCCATTGCGATGCGCTGATGGTGGTGTCGTCTTATGTACCCGCCACCGTGGTACGCCAATTGCCGAAGTGCCGCACCATCGCCCGTTTGGGCGCCGGCACCGACCGCATTGACCTTGAGGCTGCCACCGAAGCGGGCATGGTGGTCAGCAATGTGCCCGATTTTTGCCTGGGCGAGCAGGCCGACCACACCTTGGCCCTGCTGCTCTCATTCGCGCGAAGGCTGCCGTTCATGCAGCAGGCGATGCGCGACGGCAACTTTTCTGCCCGACAGCATGCTGGCGTGCATCGACTTGCCGGGCGGCGCTTGGGGCTGATTGGGTTCGGCGCCAGCGCTCAAGCCGTGGCGCGCCGGGCGACAGCGTTTGGCCTGCAGGTACAGGCCTGGACCCGACACCCGGGCAACTACGCCAGCATCGCGAGTCAGCTCGGCGTCAGCCTGGTCGAGCTACCGAGTCTGCTGCAAACCAGCCACTTTATTTCCATTCACCTGCCATTGACACCGCAAACCCGACACCTGCTCGGCGCGGCTGAACTGGCGCAGATGATGCCCGAGGGCGCTTTGATCAATACTTCCCGTGGTGCCATCGTCGACGAAGCGGCGCTGGTTGACGCCCTGCAGCGGGGCGTCATTGCCGGTGCGGCGCTGGATGTTTTTTCGTCCATCGACGTGTTTGCCCTGTCGGCGCCGCCGCCCCAGCACCCGTTGCTGGCCATGGACAACGTCATTGCCACGCCGCACACCGCAGGCAGTTCCGTTGAATCCACCCGTGAGTCCAAGGAGCGTGGCGCCCGGCATGCTGCCCAGGTGCTGCTCGGCTTCTGGCCTGCCCATGTGGTGAACCCCACGGTGCAAGCCCGCTGGCCGCTGGCGCGCGCAACCCCGTGAGCCGAGGGTGATGCCTAGTTTGCAATCGGGTATCGTCGCGCCATGCGTACAGCGGACCCGGTCAGCTATTCCGGCCGTATCGATGCCGTCGACGCCCTGCGGGGTGTTGCCATGGTGTGGATGACGGTCTTTCATTTTTGCTTTGACCTGAACCAGTTCGGCCACATTCGCCAGAACTTTTACCTGGATCCAGTCTGGACCTGGCAGCGCAGCGCCATCGTCAGCCTGTTTTTGCTGTGTGCGGGGCTGGGGCAGGCGATTGCGGTGGCGCAGGGCCAAAGCTGGTCCCGCTTCGCGCGGCGCTGGGCCCAGGTGGCGGGCTGCGCGGGGCTGGTGACCGTGGGCTCCTGGCTGATGTACCCGCAAAGTTTCATTTACTTCGGTGTGCTGCACGGCTTGGCCGTGATGCTGCTGATCGCCCGGCTCACGGCGTCCTGGGGGCGCTGGTTGTGGCCACTGGGCGCGCTGGCTCTGGCGCTGCCGTGGGCGGTGCAACCCTTGCTCGCCGGACCGCTGGCCGGCTCGGCCGAGGCGCTGAACAGCCCGGCCCTGAACTGGCTGGGCCTCATCACCCGCAAACCGGTGACCGAGGACTATGTGCCCCTGCTGCCCTGGCTGGGCGTGCTGTGGTGGGGCTTGGCAGCCGGCCAATGGCTCTTGGCGCGCCGCTGGCTGCCATCGGCGCGGCCGCTGCACGGCGCAGTGAGTCGGTTGGCTGTGCTCGGGCGCTGGAGCCTGAGCTACTACATGCTGCACCAGCCGGTGCTGATCGGCGCGCTGATGGCGCTGGCCTGGTTGACGCGGCACTAGCGTGGCGCAGGCCTTAGACGGGCGCAGCAGCGGCGCCGCGCTGATGACTGCTGGCGGTTTACTCGATCTTGGCCTTGGCGCGCAGTTCTTCCTGGAACTTGCCGAGCTTTTGTTGTTGCAACTGTTGCAAGATTTGCGGCTTGACGTCGTCAAACTTGGGCAGCTGCGCCTCGCGCACATCGTCCAGCCGGATGATGTGGTAACCGAATTGGGTCTTGACCGGGGTCTCGGTCAGCTTGCCTTTGGCCAGCTTGGTCAGGGCTTCTGAGAACTCGGCGACGTAGTTGCCGGCGCTGGCCCAATCCAGGTCGCCGCCATTGGCGCCGGAGCCCGGGTCCTTGCTGGATTTTTTGGCGATGTCTTCAAACTTGCCGCCTTTTTTAAGCTGGGCAATGATGGCCTTGGCCTCGTCTTCCTTGGCGACCAAGATATGCCGAGCGCGGTACTCCTTACCGCCATTGGCCGCGGCAAACTTGTCGTACTCGGCTTTCACATCGGCGTCAGTCACCGGGTTGGTTTTCTGGAAGTTGGCGAACAATTCGCGGATCAGCAAGGTCTGGCGCGCCAGTTCCATCTGCACGCGGTAGTCTTCGGTGGCGTCCAGGCCCTGTTTTTGCGCTTCCTGGATGAAGATTTCGCGGGCGATGACCTCCTCACGCAACTGGCCCTGCATTTCGGGTGTGACGGGCCGGCCGGATTTGGCGACCTGCTGCGCCAGCGCTTCGACGCGGGACACCGGCACGGCCTTGCCGTTGACGATGGCCACGTTTTGCGCCAATGCCAGTGGTGCTAGGCCGCCAATGAGCAGGGTGCCGACCAGGGTGGAAATCAGGGTGCGTTTCATGGAGGGGTGTTCTCGGTAAAGTGCTGAAAGGGTTGGTGTGGGGAGGCCGACGGTGGGCGAGGAAGTTCAGGCGGCCGGCAGGCTTGCCTCGATGGCAAGCGCATGCAGGCCCTGGTCCAGAAAATCTTGCAGCGCATCATACACAAGCCGATGCCGCGCCACGGGCGACTTGCCCCGAAATTGTGCCGAACTGATGCGCACCCGGAAATGGGTGCCCACGCCGCTGTCGTTGGCGCCAGTGTGCCCGCTGTGTTGCCAGCTTTCGTCAATCACTTCCAGCGCCACTGGCTGGAGCGCCTCGCGCAGGCGTTGCGTCAGCAGCTCAGCGGTGGGCAGGGCGGGCGGCTGGCTCATGCCTCGGGCTCGTCGGCCCTGATGTGGCGCGCAATGTAGAAGCCCTGGCCCACGATGAAGGCCAGCGGGAAGGCATAACCCCAGAGTTTGAAGTTGACCCAGTCCTCGGTGCTGTAAAAGGCGGCCACATAGGCGTTGATGGCAGCCATGAACACGCAGTAGCCCACCCAGATCAGGTTCAGCCGTTGCCACACCGCGTCGGGCAGCGTCAGCTGGCTCCCCAGCAGCAGTTTGAGAAAGTTCTTTTTCAGCAGCCACAGCGCCACCGCCAGCCCGATGGCCATGGCCGCATACAGCACCGTGGGCTTCCACTTGATGAAGCGGTCGTCATGCAGGCCCAGCGTCAGGGCACCGAACAGTAGCACCAGCACCAGCGTGATCTTCTGCACCATCTGCAGCCGGCGGTCGATCGCGTAAATCAGGCCCATCTGCACCAGAGTGGCTGCCATCAACACGGCGGTGGCCACGTAAATGTCGTACAGCTTGTAGGCGCCGACAAACAGCAGGATGGGGAAAAAATCAATCAGCAGCTTCATGAGGGCACGAAGTGTAGCGAGGCCGAGTTCATGCAGTAGCGCAGGCCGGTCGGTGCCGGCCCGTCCTCAAACACATGGCCGAGGTGGGCGCCACAGTCGGCGCAGTGCACCTCGGTGCGCTTCATCCACAGCAGGCCGTCCACTTTGGTGCCGACCGCTTCGGGCGCAATCGGCTGAAAATAGCTGGGCCAGCCGGTGCCCGAGTCGAATTTGGCCGCTGAATCAAACAGCGGCTTGTCGCAACACACGCAGTGGTAGGTGCCAGCGGCGTGCTGGTCGGCCAGACGCCCGGTGAAAGCGCGCTCGGTGGCCTCGTGGCGGGTGACCTGGTAAGCCAGCGGCTCGGCGCCTTTGTCTCTGAGGATGGCTTGCCATTCGGCGTCGGTCTTGCTGATTTTGTAGGGCATGGTCGGGTCTCGGGTGGGCAATGGGGGGTTAGGAACTGCAGCTGATGGCAATGCTACCCGCCCACTCGGGCGGGAAACCGGCCAGTTCGTCAAACTGCGGGTGCTCGTCGAACGGCGATTCAAGCAGCTTCAGCAGCGTCTGCACCTGCGAAAAGTCCATCCGGCGTGCGGCCCGGATCGCCAGTTCGCCCAGGTGGTTGCGCAGCACATACTTGGGGTTGGTCTTGAGCATTAAATCGACCGCCAGCCCTTGCGGTGTATGGCTCATTCGCTCTGAATAGTGTAGCAACCAGGCATCCAATGCGGCCCGGTCCAGAAACAGGTCGCGCACCGGCCCGGCCGCGCGGCCGCCCTGGGCATGGCTCAACCGACGCCAGAAAATGGTGTAGTCCACCCGGTCGGCCGCGAGCAGCTTCAAGATGTCCTCGATCAGGCGCCGGTCGGTCGCGGCTTGCGCGGCGTCCGGCTCTGCCGGCAGGCCGAGCTTGGCGCGCATGCGCGCCTCCAGCGCCGCCGGGAACACGGTTTTGTAGGACTCCAGCGCGGCCAGCGCCAGTTCCTGCTCACCGATCAGGGGTAGCAGGGCCTGGCCCAGGCAAAACAGGTTCCAGTAGGCGATATTGGGCTGCTTCTGGAAGGCGTAGCGGCCGCCGCTGTCCGAGTGGTTGCAGATGTGGCCGGGGTCATAGGCATCGAGAAACTGGAACGGGCCGTAATCAATGGTCAGGCCCAGGATGCTCATGTTGTCGGTGTTCATCACCCCATGGCAAAAGCCCACGGCCTGCCACTGTGCCACCATCTGCGCGGTGCGCTCGCTCACCGCCTGCAGCAGGGCGGCGAAGCGGTTGCCCTGGAATGCCGTGGTGTCGCGGCATTCGGGGTAAAACCGGTCAATCACATGGTCGGCCAGGGTTTGCAGCTCAGTCAGCTGCTGGCGGTAGGCAAAGTGCTCAAAATGCCCGAAACGGATGAAACTCGGCGCCACCCGTGTCACCACTGCGGCGGTCTCGGTGGTCTCTCGGTACACCGGTGCGTCAGAGCCGGTGACGCACAGTGCGCGCGAGGTCGGGATGCCCAGGCCGTGCATGGCCTCGCTGCACAAAAACTCGCGGATGCTTGAGCGCAACACGGCGCGGCCGTCGCCCATGCGCGAGTAGGGGGTCAAACCCGCGCCTTTCAGCTGCACTTCCAGCCCGTTGGCAGTCTGCCCCAGCAAAATGGCGCGGCCGTCGCCCAACTGCCCGGCCCAGACGCCAAACTGGTGGCCGCTGTAGACGCTGGCCAGCGGCCGGGTGCCGGCGATCGACCGGTTGCCGCTGAGGGCCTGCAGCAGCGCATCAGACGACAGCTGGTCAGCTGACAGGCCAAGCTCGTTTGCCACAGCGTTGCTTCGGCCGACCCAGTAGGGCGCGGGCAGCGGCTTGGGTGCCAAGGCGGTAAAAAAGTCTTCGCCCAGAGCCGCGAAGCTGTTGTGCCAGTTCAGGCCGAGGTCGAGCTCGTCCGTTTCGGGGCTTGAGTTGTTCATGGCTGGATTGTCAGGTAAGCGGGGCTGGCAGGTGGGCTGTGGGGTTGTGCTTGACGGGTTTGGCCAGCTGCGGGGGCCGACTGCGTGCCGCTGCTCGTGTCCCCCGC
>JBEGOC010000320.1:0-7320 GCA_041182225.1 Pseudomonadota bacterium
GGCGGGCGGCGCGCTGTCCGTGGCGGGCCGCCTGCTGTTTCCGGCCGATTTGGTCAGGCGTTGCCTGGCGGCACTGCCCCGGCAGGTGACGCTGTACGGGCAGGATCCGCGGCACGACCTGCTGCTGGCGGGTGCCAGGGTGCATGTGGGCACGGGCGGTGCGGCGCCCATGATGGTGGACCTCGACACCGGCGCCTACCGCGAGTCGACCCTGCGCGACCTGTATGACGCGGCGCGCCTGGTCGACACACTGGAGCACGTTCACTTTTTTTCGCGTTCGCTGGTGGCCCGCGACATGCCCGATGTGCTGTCGCTGGAGGTGAACACCGCGTTCGCCAGCCTGGCCGGCACGTCCAAGCATGTCTGCGTGTCGGCGTCCCTGCCGGCCCATGTGGACGCGATTGCCCGCATGTGCCATACCGTGGCGGGTTCGGAGACTGCTTTCCGCGCACGGCCGTTCCTGTCCCTCAATATCAACCACGTGGTGCCGCCACTGCGCTTTGATCCAGCCGCCTGCGAAGTCTTGCTCAAGGCGGTGGACATGGGCATCCCGGCCATGGTCAACACCTTTGGCCAGATGGGGGCGTCCAGCCCTGTTACCCTGGCCGGCTGCGTCGCCCAGACCATTGCCGAAACCCTGGCTGGCATGGTGGTGGGCTGGCTGGCCGCCCCCCAGGCACAGCTGGTCTTCGGCCCCCGGCCGATGGTGACCGACCTGCGCACGGGCGGCATGGCCGGCGGCGCCGGTGAGCAGGCCACACTCACAGCGGCCTGCGTCCAAATGGCCCGGCACTTCAAGCTGCCCAACTCCACCATCGCCGGGGCTACCGACAGCAAGCTGGCGGATGCGCAGGCGGGCTACGAAAAAGCGCTCAACGTGACGCTGGCGGCGCAGGCAGGGTGTAACTTCATCACCCAGGCCGCTGGCATGCAGGCCAGCCTGATGGCCGTGTCATTCGAGGCGTATCTGATTGACAACGACATGCTGGGTGCCATCCTCAAATCTTTGGCGCCGGTGGCGGTGGCGCCAGCCGACCTGGCGCTGAGCAGCATCCGGAGCGTGGTGGCTGGCGAAGGCCATTTTCTGGGCCAACCCGACACGCTGGCCCGGATGTCCAGCGATTTCGTCTACCCGCGCCTGGCTGACCGGCGGGCGCCCCTGCAGTGGGAACAGGCCGGTGCCCCGGACATCCGGGCTGTGGCGCGCCAGCGGGCAGTGCAGCTTCTGGCAACGCACTTCCCGGCTCACCTGGATCCCGCGGCCCAAGCTGCACTGCGCGCGGGTTGGGACATCAGGCTGGCGCAAAATGACATGGCAGCGCGATGACGGCAGCGCAGGACCTGGACCCGAGGACGTAAACTGTGAGCGCACACCATGAACACCATTGAACAAATCCGCAGGGTCCTCCATGAGGGTCGCACCATCGCCGTCGTTGGTCTGTCGGCTGAATGGCACCGCCCCAGCTTTTTCGCGGCAAAGTACATGCAGGACCATGGGTACCGCATCGTGCCGGTGAACCCGCGTTACGCGAAAGCGTCCATGGATGTGCTCGGGGAGCGCTGCTACGCGGCACTGACCGACATTCCCTTTCCCGTGGACATGGTCGATGTGTTTCGTCGTACCGAAGATGTCTTGCCGATTGCGCAGCAGGCGATCCAGATGGGTGCCAAATGCCTTTGGCAACAAATTGGGGTGCTGAACCTGGAGGCTGACGCCCTGGCCCGTGAGGCAGGGATGGACTCGGTCATGGACCGCTGCGTCAAGATCGAGCATGGCCGCTTCTTTGGCGGCTTGAACCTGGTCGGCGTCAATACGGGCGTTATCTCGGCTAAGCGTTTTTCGAACAAGGCCTGAATGCCATGACCGATCACGTTTTTCAAACCGAGACCCTGGCGATCCATGCCGGTCAGGTGCCCGACAGTGCCACCGGCGCGCGGGCCCTGCCGATCTACCAGACCAGCAGCTTTGTCTTTGACAGCGCAGACCATGCGGCCAGCCTGTTCAATTTGCAGACCTTTGGCAACATTTACTCCCGCCTGTCCAACCCGACCGTGGCGGCGCTGGAGGAGCGGGTGGCCGCGCTGGAGGGTGGGCGCGCCGGCCTGGCCTCGGCCAGCGGCATGGCCTCCGAGGCGATGGCATTGATGACCCTGCTGCAGCAGGGCGATCATGTGGTGGCGGCGGGTGCCCTGTATGGCGGCAGTGTGACCATGCTGGCAGTGAGCCTGAAGCGATTCGGCATCGAGACCACCTTTGTCGATGCCAATGACCCCCTGGCCTTTGCGGCGGCCATGCGGCCCAACACACGCGCCGTTTTCGCCGAGAGCATGGGCAACCCCAGCCTGGCGGTGCTGGATATCGGGGCGGTGGCGGAGGTCGCACACGCGCATGGCGTGCCCTTGGTCATTGACAACACGGTGCCGTCGCCCTTTTTGTGCAACCCCTTGCGCCATGGGGCCGACATTGTGGTCCACTCGGCCACCAAGTACCTGGGCGGCCATGGCACGACGCTGGCAGGGGTGTTGGTGGAGAGCGGGAAATTTCCGTGGGACAACGGCAAGTTTCCCGGCATGACCGAACCTTCGCCGAGTTTTCATGGCGTCAAGTTCTATGAGACCTTTGGCGACTTTGGCTTCACCATGCGGGCACGCATGGAGGTGCTGCGGGTCTATGGGGCCACGCTCTCGCCATTCTCGGCCTGGCAGATCCTGCAGGGCACCGAGAGCCTCCATGTCCGCATGGAGCGCCACTGCAGCAACGCGCGCAGGGTGGCGGAATTCCTCAAGGCCCACCCGCTCGTCAGCTGGGTCAATTACCCCGGTTTGCCCGATCACCCGCAGTACAGCCTGGTGCAAAAGCAGATGCGATGGGTCGATGGCGCGCCGGGCGCATCTGGCTTGATGGCGTTTGGCGTCAAGGGGGGTCTGGCTGCTGGCGTACGCTTTATCGAGGCGGCTCAATTCATGAGTCACCTGGCCAATATCGGTGACACGCGAACCCTGATCATTCACCCGGCGTCCACCACGCACCGGCAACTCGATGCCGAGCAACAGCTTGCTGCCGGTGTGTTGCCCGACATGGTCCGACTGTCCGTCGGGATCGAGCATATTGATGACATTTTGTGGGATATTGATCAGGCCCTGCACGCATCGGATCGGGGATGATGCTCATCCGCCGGAATGGATCCGAAGCCAACCGGTTCCCTGTGCCTTGGCGACCCTGCCTGCCCTTAACCCTGAAAGATGATTACCATGAGCACCCAAACCTCCCGCGCCATCCGCATCGACCAAAACGGCGGCCCTGAACAGCTCAAGCTGGTCTCGGTGCAGGTCGGCGACCCCGGCCCCGGTGAAATCCGCATGCGTCACCACGCGGTGGGCCTGAACTTCATCGACGTCTACCAGCGCAGCGGCCTGTACGCCCTGCCGATGCCGCTGCAACTCGGTATGGAGGCGGCCGGCGTGGTGGAGGCGGTGGGCGCCGGTGTCACACACCTTCAGGTCGGTGACCGGGCGGCCTACGCCAGCCAGCCCCCGGGCAGCTACTGCGAGCTGCGGGTGATGCCGGCCAAATGCGTTTGCAAACTGCCCGACGCGATCTCGTTCGAGACCGGCGCAGCCATGATGCTCAAGGGCCTGACCGCCCAGTACCTGCTCAAGCGCACTCTGCCCCAGGGCGGGCTGCAGGCGGGGGATTTCGTGCTGTTCCATGCCGCGGCCGGTGGCGTCGGGCTGATCGCCTGCCAGTGGGCGCGCGCCATGGGCCTGCAACTGATCGGCACGGCCGGCTCTGACGCCAAGTGTGCGCTGGCCAAGGAACACGGTGCCGCGCACGTCATCAACTACAGCACCGAAGACTTTCTGGCGCGGGTCAAAGAGATCACGGGTGGCAAGGGCGTCAAGGTGGTGTACGACTCGGTCGGCAAGGACACCTGGGACAAATCGCTCGATTGCCTGGCGCCGTTCGGGCTGATGGCCAGTTTCGGCAATGCCTCGGGCCCTGTGGCACCGTTTGCCCCCGGCATCCTGGGCCCCAAGGGGTCAATCTATGTCACGCGCCAGACCCTGTTCACCCATATCGCCACACGCGAAAGCACGCAGGCCATGGCCGACGACCTGTTTGAAGCGGTGACCAGCGGCAAGGTGCGCATCCGCATCGACCAGCGGTACCCGCTGGCCGAGGTGGCCCAGGCCCACCGCGACCTGGAAGCGCGCAAGACCACCGGCTGCTCGGTGCTGACGCTCTGAGCTGGCTCACCCCCGACCCGGCTTGGCTGGCTGCACTGATGGCCAGCGCCAAGCAGCCACCGGCCCAGCCGCGTGTGCCCCTGCTGCACGGGGTGCACACGGTGGGCTCGGTTGAGCCCGACTATTTAAGCCAAATAGGTCGCAAACCCCCGTCGGATGGATGTTTCATGCTACAAAAAGAGAAGCATGAAGGGGCTGTGGCCTGGCGCATCGAGGGCGACCTGTCCCCGGCGCTGGCGCAGGTGGCCCAAGCCTTGCGCGCTTGTTCGCCCTATGTCGCGGCGCAATGGCGCGGCGAGGCGCTGGCGGTGTGCAGTGCTGGCGGCCAAACCCTCGGGCAGGTGGAGCGCGGCGCCGTGCGGCCGCTGGGCATTGCCACCCAGGCGGTACACCTGGTGGGCCGGGCGCCGGATGGCCGCATCTGGGTGCAACAGCGCGCGCTCGACAAGGCCAACGACCCCGGCCTGTGGGACACCCTGATGGGCGGCATGGTCTCAGCGGCCGACACGGTGGCCACCGCCCTGGCGCGTGAGACCTGGGAAGAAGCCGGCCTGCGCCTGGACAGCCTGACCGCCCTGCGGCGTGGCGGACAGGTCACGCTGCAGCGCCCGACCGAGCCCGGCAGCGCTGGCTACATGGTGGAGCGGATCGACTGGTATGAGGCGGTGCTGCCAGAGGGTCTGGCGCCGTTCAACCAGGATGGCGAGGTGGCGCAGTTTGCGTTGCTGGACGCGCCGGAATTACAGGCCCAGCTGGCGCAGGGCCGGTTCACAACCGAGGCGGCGCTGATTCTGGTGGCAGCGTTGCAAGCTCCGGCTTAGCCGGCAGAAGTACCGAATGCCGCAGCCGGTTGGGCGCCAGCGCCCCGGCCGAGTCAAGGATAGGGTAGGCGATCGAGCAGATGTGCGAGTTGATGCGCTTGAGGTCGCTGATCAGGTCCAGATGCAGCGAACTGGTCTCGATGCTGGGCAGGGTGTTGAGCGCCAGGCGTGCCAGATGGGTGGCGGCGTATTCGCGCTCGAGGTCGCGGAAGCGGGTTTTTTCCTCCAGCAGCTTCTGGGCATCGCGCAGGTCGCCGTTCAGGAACACGCTCATCCCGAGGCGCAGGTTGTTGATCAGGCGACCGTGCAGTTCGCTGATCTCGTTCATGCCGGCCTCGGAGAACTCGCGCCCCAGGTTGATTTTCTTGTCTTCAATGTCCATCAGCACGCGCTCGACGATGTCGCCGATCTGCTCCATGTTGATGGTGAAGCTGATGATGTCGGTCCAGCGCCGGCCCTCG
This sequence comes from Pseudomonadota bacterium, assembly GCA_041182225.1. Lineage (GTDB taxonomy): Bacteria > Pseudomonadota > Gammaproteobacteria > Burkholderiales > Burkholderiaceae_C > Rhodoferax. The sequence goes on from JBEGOC010000320.1 coordinate 5,531, forward strand.
CTCTCGCTCAGCGCCTCGCGCGAGATCTTGGTCAGGTAGTACTTGATGTCCGAGTACAGCGCATCGACCGCATCGTCCATTTTTTGCAGCTCCTGCGCCAGTTGCCGGTCGTTGTGGCGGATCACCTGCATCACGCCGCGCAGCATGGTTTCCACCACATCGGCCTGGTGCATCGATTCGCGCACGGCACAGGAAATCGCCAACGAGGGCGTGGCCAGGGCCGAGGCGTCCAGGTGCCCCTGGCGCCCGGACAGGGCGGGTTTGGACGGCTGCGGCAGCCAGTGGCTGACCCAGCGTGCCACCCAATGGGTCAGGCCGATGAACACCAGACCGACCAGCAGGTTGAAGGCCAGGTGAAACAGCACCACGATCACCGCCTTGTCCAGCAGCAGCGGCCCGACATGGCGCAGCCACAGGCCGGTCAGGGGCGCGGCAATGGCCACCCCCAGCAGCTTGAACACCAGGTTGCCCAGCGGCACCTGGCGGGTCTCAACCTTGCTGTTCAGGGTGGTCAACACCGCCAGGGCGCCGCTGCCCAGGTTGGCGCCCAGTACCAGGCCGAGCGCCACATCGACCGGCACCACGCCCGAGGCCGCGAGGGCGGCGGTGAGCAGCACGATGGCCAGGCTGCTGTAGCACAGCACCGCCAGCAGCGCGCCCACCGTGATCTCCAGCAGCAGGTCACTGCTGAGCGAGGCCAGCAAGGCCTTGACGGCCGGCGCCTGGGTCAGCACCCCGGCGGATTCGGTGACCAGCCGCAACGCCAGCAGCATCAGGCCCAGACCGATCAGCACCCGGCCGACCCGGCCGACGGTGGTGGACTGGCGCGCAATGAACAGCACCACGCCGACAAAGATGAACAGCGGCGACAGCCAGGACAGGTCGCGCGAGAACAGCACGGCCATCAGGCTGGTGCCGATGTCGGCGCCCAGCATCACCGCTAGCGCGGAGGGCAGACTCATCAGCCCCTGCCCGACAAAGGACGAGACGATCAGCGCCGTCGCCGTGCTGGATTGCAGCAGCGCGGTGACGGCGATGCCGGAGCCCGCCGCCGTCAGCCGGTGACGCACGCTCATGGTCAGCACCCGGCGCAGGTTGGCGCCCAGCACCCGCAGGATGCCGGTGCGCACCAGGTGGGTGCCCCACACCAACAGGGCAATGGCGGCCAGCAGATTGAGCAGGTGGGTCAAGGGTGTCCTTGTGGGTGAGGTGCCGGACGGCCTAGCGCGTGCGGCGCACGCGCAGCAGTTCGTCGAGGATCAGGCAGGTCGCGCCCACGGTGATGGCGGCGTCGGCAATGTTGAAAGCCGGGAAATGCCCGCCTGCAAACAGCGGGCTGAGCCAGCGCCAGTGAAAATCCAGAAAGTCCACCACATGCCCGTACAGGATTCTGTCGATCACATTGCCGATGGCGCCGCCCAGGATGCAGGCCAGGGCAAAGGCAAACAGTTTTTGCCCGCCGTGGGAGCGCAGCATCCAGACAATCAATCCGGCAGCCAACACCCCGATGGCCGTGAAAAACCAGCGCTGCCAGCCTGAGGCGCCGGCCAGGAACGAGAACGCGGCGCCGCTGTTGTGGACCCGCACCAGGTTGAAGAAGCTGGTGACCGTGGTGCTGTCGCCCAGGCTGTAGTAGCCCACCACCAGCACCTTGCAAAACTGATCGGCCAGCACAATGATCGCCGCCAGCGCCAGCCAGCGCAGCATGCCGGTGGCCGCACCCTTGCCACTGCCGGTGGCCCGGCCGGGGGCAGCGCCCGGCTTGCCCGCGCGCGCCATCAGGCCGCGGG
>JBEGOC010000321.1:0-11253 GCA_041182225.1 Pseudomonadota bacterium
GGTCCGGGTGGCTGGACTGGCGGCTCGTTAGGTGGGTGTCGCGTTGAGGTCCTGCAGGTTTCGCCAGCTGCGCACCTCAACGCCCTGCCGGCTCATGGTGTCGTCACCGCCATAGACCAGCCGCGCCGGTAGCGCCGTGGTGCCAGCATAGCGCGTCCATTTGGTCAGGCCAGTCAAAAAATCGGTGTTGAAGGTCTGCCCGGATTTGATTTCGACTGGCATCAAGAGGTCGCCGTGTTCAATCAGCAGGTCCACCTCCTCCCCGGTGTTGTTGCGCCAGAAGGACAAATTGGACGGCATACCCCGGTTGAAGCGCTGCTTCAGCAGTTCGCTGATGACCAGGTTTTCAAAAAGCGCGCCGCGTGCCGGGTGGATCGACAGGTGGCTGGCATCCTGGATGCCCATCAGGTAGGCGGCCAGGCCGGTGTCATGAAAATACAGTTTGGGCGTTTTGACCAGCCGTTTGCCGAAGTTCCTGTGATGCGGCTGGAGCATAAAAATCACGTACCCGGTTTCCAGCACCGACAGCCAGGCGCCAATGGTTTTGTGGGTGACCCCGCAGTCGTTGGCCAGGCTACTCATATTGAGCAGTTGCCCGCAGCGCGCGGCGCACATCTTCAAAAACCGCTGAAACAGGCTGAGGTTTTGTACCTCAATCAGTTGCCGGACATCGCGCTCCACATAGGTCATGACGTAGTTGGCAAACCAGCGCTCGGGCGCCAAAGGGCGGTCGTGTATGGGCGGATACAGGCCGCTCCACAGCAGCGTGTCCAGGTTTGGTAAGGGCGAAGGGCCGCCGCTGAGTTCCTGCAGGGAAAACGGCAGCAATTGCACCAGGCCCACCCGGCCGGCCAGGGTCTGGCTGATTGTGGACAGCAGACCAAACTGCTGCGACCCGGTCAACACAAACTCGGCCATGCGCCGATGCGCATCGACCCGCGTTTGCAGGTAGGAAAACAGCGGCGGGCAACGCTGCACCTCGTCCAGGATGGCGCCGTTGGACAGGCGTGCCAGAAAACCTCTTGGGTCCTCCAGGGCAAAGGCCCGGGTGTCAGGGTCTTCCAAAGACACATAGGGCTTGTCAGGAAAGGTGCTCTGCGCCAGCGTGGTTTTACCTGCCTGGCGCGGGCCGGTGATGGCAAGCACCGGGTAACCTTGGGCGAGTTCCAGAAGCGTGGCCGTGGCTTGACGGGCAATCATTTTACAAATTGGTATTTAAATTCCCAAATTGTAAAATTGAAGCCTTGCCACGTCAATCAGCGCCAGCCCGGCGCGTTCAATTGCCCTTGACGCGTTCGTACAGCGGCATCACCTTCGGCAAATTGGCCTCGATGTCGCCGATGCGGGTGGTGCCCGACGGGTGGGTGGACAGCCACTGCGGTGGCGCCCCCTTGTTGGCAGCGCTCATTTTTTGCCAAAGCGTGACGCCGGCGCGCGGGTCGTAGCCGGCGCGGGCGGCCAGCTCCATGCCGACCAAATCGGCCTCGGACTCGTTGTCGCGGCTGAACTGCAAGGTGAGCAGCTGTGCGCCGTAGTTGGTGACGGTTTGCCCGATCTGGCCCAGGCCGAGCATCTGCGTCAGCAGGCTGGCGCCGAGGTTGGTGGCCGTGCTCTTGCCCATGCGTTCACGGGCGTGCTCACGCAGCGCATGGGCCACTTCATGGCCCATCACCATCGCCACCTCGTCATCGGTCAGCTTGAGCTGGTCCAGGATGCCGGTGTAAAAGGCGATCTTGCCGCCGGGCATGCAAAAGGCGTTGATTTGCTTGCTGCCGATCAGGTTCACTTCCCAGCGCCAGTTGGCGGCGCGCGGGTTCCACTGCAGCGCGTGGGGAATGATTTTGGCGGCAATGGCCCGCAGACGCAGCAGCTGCGGATGGTCTTTGCCGGCCAGGGCCTTGTTTTCATGGGCTTGCTGCAGCATTTGCTGGTACTGCTCCGCCGACGAACGCTCCACGGCGTCAGCCGGCACCAGGTTGCTGAAGGCCGAATTTTTGCCCACGTCCACGCCCTCGCGCGCCTGGGCTGCGGCCGGGCCAGCGCTGCACAGCGCCAGCAGGAGCGCCAGGGCCGGCAGAGACGCGGCACCCCAGCGGCGCGCTGGGCGGGCCAGTGGTACGACCTGTGATGGGGCAACGAGGGTGAGCTTCATGGGGCGAGCGCGTATTATTCTCCAATGTCCTCAGATGCCGCCACCGCCCCCCAAATCAAGCCCAGCTGGCTGGCCACCTTCCGGGTCTACCTGGAGCCGCCCACGCTGCGTATGCTGGTGCTGGGTTTTTCGGCCGGACTGCCGCTGCTGCTGGTGCTGGGCACCCTGAGCTTCTGGCTGCGCGAGGCCGGCATTGACCGCACCACCATTGGCTACCTGAGCTGGGTCGGGCTGGCCTATGCCTTCAAATGGGCCTGGGCGCCGCTGGTGGATCGGCTGCCGATCCCGCTGCTGACCCGACTGCTGGGGCGCCGGCGCAGCTGGCTGCTGTGCTCGCAACTGGCCATCATGGCCGGGCTGGTGGCGATGTCCTTCAACGACCCGCAAGTGGCGCTGCAGCCGGTGGTGTGGGGCGCGCTGGCTGTGGCCTTCGGCTCAGCCACGCAAGACATTGCGCTGGACGCCTACCGCATCGAATCTGCCGATACCGACCGGCAGGCGGCGCTGGCCGCCGCCTACCAGACCGGCTACCGGCTGGCCATGATCTGGGCCGGCGCCGGCGTGCTGTGGATTGCCGCGCGGGCCGAGGTGGCCCAGGTCGCCAACTACCAGTTTGCTGCCTGGCAAACCGCCTACTTGGTGATGGCGGCCAGCATGGCGGTGGGCGCCCTCACCGTGCTGCTGTCGCCCGAACCCGCTCACACCACAGTGCCGCCGGCACGCAACCTGGGCGACTGGTTGCGCAGCGCGCTGGTGGAGCCGTTTGCCGATTTTCTGCGCCGCTACCAGTGGCAGGCGGCACTGATCCTGGCGCTGATCGCCGTTTATCGCATCAGCGATGTGGTGATGGGCATCATGGCCAACCCCTTTTACGTGGACATGGGCTACACCAAGGACGAGGTGGCGGCCGTGACCAAGATCTACGGCGTGGTCATGACGCTGGTGGGTGCTTTTGCCGGCGGCGCGCTGGCGATGCGGCTGGGGGTGATGCGGGTGCTGATGCTGGGTGCGGTGCTGAGCGCGGCCAGCAACCTGCTGTTTGCGCTGCTGAGCACACGCGGCCATGACCTGCAGGGCCTGATCCTGGTGATTTCGGCCGACAACCTGGCCAGCGGCATCGCCTCGGCCGCCTTCATCGCCTACCTGTCGAGCCTGACCAACATCAGTTACTCGGCCACCCAATACGCGTTGTTCAGCTCGATGATGCTGCTGTTACCGAAGTTTTTGGCTGGCTACTCCGGCCGCTATGTGGACGCCTTTGGCTACCCCAACTTCTTCATCGCCACGGCGCTGCTGGGGGTGCCGGTGCTGTTGCTGGTGTGGCTGGCCTCGCGCATCCGGTTGCGCTGACGGCCAGTCGCTCGCTGGCTGGGTTTACTTAACTTTACGGCCGCTTCAAGCCCCGGACTGTCGCCGGGTCTAGACTGTGTGGACATGAGCCAAAAGCTGTTGATGATTGAGGATGATGCGCGTCTGGCGGCCATGGTGGCCGATTACCTGGCGCAGTCGGGTTTTGCCGTCGAGCTGGCCGCCGATGGCCAGCACGGGCTGGCAGCGGTGCAGGCCGGCGCGCCCGATCTGGTGATCCTGGACCTGATGCTGCCCGACATGGATGGCTTGGAGGTGTGCCGCCGTATCCGGGCGCTGCCCGGCGCCCTGGCGCGCACCCCGGTGCTGATGCTCACCGCCAAGGGCGACCCGATGGACCGCATCATCGGTCTGGAGATCGGCGCTGACGATTACCTGCCCAAGCCGTTCGAGCCGCGCGAACTGCTGGCGCGCATCCGCGCCGTGCTGCGCCGGCATGCCGACGGGCCTGTGGCGGACCACGCCGTGCTGCGCTTCGGCAGCCTGGCGATTGACCAGGACGCCCGAACCGTCACCGTCGGCGCCCAAGTGTGCGAGCTCACCTCTTACCAGTTTGACCTGTTGCTGGCCCTGGCCCAGCGGGCCGGCCGCGTGCTGACGCGCGACCAGATCATGGAGGCGGTGCGTGGGCGTGAGCTGGATGCCTTTGACCGCTCAATCGATGTGCACATGGGTCGCATCCGCGCCGCGATCGAGCTGGACGCCAAGAACCCAAAGCGAATTTTGACGGTGCGCGGCGTCGGCTACGTGTTTGCACGGCAGCAGGACTGAGCGTGTTCTTCAAAAAGCTGTATGTCCGGATCTGGCTGGCGGTGGTGTTGGCCGTGGCGGTGCTGACCCTGCTGGTGGGTTGGGCCTGGCGCATGGCGGCCGAGCCGCCGCTGCGCGAGGTGGTGCTGCGCAACCAGGCTGGCGAGATCATCGGCCAGGGCCGGCCGCGCATGATGCGTCGGGCGCAGCCGGCTGAGGGTGGCAGCCCGGAGTCGGAGCGCGAGGAAGAGCCCGAAACCGCGCGCAAGTTGCCGGGGCCGCGCGGCCGCTTTGGCAATGGCCCCGAATTTGTGGTGCGCATGCAGGACGGCCAGACCGTACACATGCACCTGCCCCGCCCGCTACAGCCGGCCTGGTACCGGTCGCCGTTTGGCTTTTTCTGGACGCTCGGACTGGTGGCGGTGGCGGTGGCGCTGGCCACCTACCCGATCACGCGCAAGCTGACACGGCGGCTGGAGCGGCTGCAAAACGGCGTGCAAAAGTGGGGTGAGGGTGATTTGTCCGCTCGCGTCAACGAGTCGGGGCAGGACGAGGTGGCCGACCTGGCGCGCCGCTTCAACCAGGCGGCCCAGCGGGTGCAAACCCTGGTGCAGTCACATGAGGCGCTGCTGGCCTCGCAAAAATCCCTGTTGGCCAATGCCTCGCATGAGTTGCGCTCGCCGCTCACGCGCATCCGCATGGGATTGGAGTTGATGGCCGGCGACGGCTCCTCATCCGCGTTGCGCCGCGAGATCGCCCGCAACATCACCGAACTGGATCAACTGATTGAAGAAATCCTGCTGGCCAGCCGGCTCGACGCGCGCGAGGCCGATCTGGGCAGCATCGAGTCGGTTGACCTGATCGGACTGGCCGCCGAAGAGTGCGCCCGCGTCGGGGCCGAGCTCGCGCTGGATCTGGGCGCCGACTGGCGCGCCGCACACGCCGCGCCGATGGGTGACTCGGCGCTACCGGTGCAGGGGGTGGCCAAGCTGCTGCGCCGCGCCGTGCGCAACCTGTTGGAGAACGCGCACCGCTACGCCGCGGGCACCGGCACGCTGAGCTTGTCTCAAACAGCCACGCAGGCGGTGATCCGGGTCTGCGACCGCGGCCCCGGCGTGCCGCCCGAATTGCGCGAGCGCATCTTCGAGCCGTTTTACCGGCTGCCCGGCGCCACCGAACGCGATGGCGGTGTCGGTTTGGGCCTGGCTCTGGTCAAGTCAATCGCGCTGCGCCACGGCGGCCAGGTGCATTGCGAAGGGCGATCCGGGGGCGGCGCCTGTTTTGTGCTCACCCTGCCGCTGGCGGCTGTGGCGCCCGTCTGAACCCGTCCCAGGCCGGATTGCTTCAAAAAAAGTGTTGTTGTATCCCCCAAATGGGGGATGGCGCGGATGATTTCGCGCGATTACATTGACCTTACTGCTGTCACAGTGTCATCAGGACCGGACCGGCGGTGGACCCAGAGCCAACCCTGGTCACGGAGCCTGCGAGTTCCAACGTTGTCCCTTGGGGGACACTTTCAAAGCCACCTTCGGGTGGTTTTTTTTGTGCCGCCAGCCCGGCTACTGCGCCAGCCGCGCCAGCACCGCGGCCGGCTTCAGATCAGTCAGGTAGCGGGTGGAAGCCCGATACCCGATTAGGGCTGTGGCTTGCTGAACTCGCTTGTCCCGCGTTAGCCGTCCGCTTTTAGACAACTCGCATGTGCGATCTGCGGTTTTTAGATTCAAGAGGGGGTTTTGGGGTCCAGTACACCAGTCAGGCAGTGAGACCTCAAAGCCCATAGACCTGCCGGACCGCCCCCTCGATGGCCGTCATGTCAGTCGCTGAGATTTCCCCAAGGTACTTGCCAATGCGCAGCTTGTCAATGGTGCGCACCTGGTGGCACAGTGCCACTGAGTTCGGACCGACTGACGGCACGCCAACCACGACCGGCGGCAATACTTTGGCAGAGGTGGACAGAGGCACGACACCCACTTGGCGCAATTTGGCGTTCAGCGGGGTGATTGAAAAAATAAGACAGGGCCGCGCGATGCCTTGCTGCTCGCTACTCCTTGTGGGCTCCAAGTTAACCCGATAGATCTGGCCACGCTTGTAGTCCATGAATGAGCGGGATCAGGCCGAGCTGTCCAAGCCATCTGTGGACGTGGCTTCCCACAGCATTTCGTCGTCGCGGCATTCAGCGAAGGCCGGGTCGGTCATAAAGGCGTCGGCCAGGCGCTCGAGCTCGGCTTCACGGGCTGCCAGGGCCTGCTTCATCAACTCCTCCATCACACGGCTGCGCTCGCCGTGTGGCACCACAGCGTTGAAGCGCTGCAGGACAGGGGCGGAGAACGTGTAGGACGCGCGAAGGGTGCTGGTTGCCATGGAAGTGGTGATGAAGAATGTGCAGTATTACTGCGAACTGCGCAAAGTGTATCGATTGCCCTGGCTTTGCGTCAAGAATCGTTGGAACCGGTGGGCCAAGCGGCACGCTGGTGGTGTGACAGTGAGTCAGGGCCTGGGCGGATCAAGGCCAGGGCCTGCCGCCAGGCGCGCCAGCACCGCGGCCGGCTTCAGATCAGTCAGGCAGCGGGTATGGCCCAGCGGGCAGCTGCGCTCGAAGCAGGGCGCGCAGTCCAGCGGCGGCTGATAGGCCGGATCGTCCTTGAGCCAGAGCACCGTGGCCAGCGGGTTCAGCGGCGGCGTGTGCTGTGGGCTGCTGGAGCCAAACAGCGCCGCCTGCCGCACGCCCAGCGCTGCGGCCAGGTGCATCAGGCCGGAGTCGTTGCTCACTAGCAATTTTGTAGCTGCAATGATAGACAGGGCAAGGCCTAGAGCCGTTTTTCCTGCCAAACTTTGGCACTTGCCGGGGGCTTGGGCGTTGACCTCGGCTGCAATGGCCTCACAGAGTTCGGCCTCTTTGGCCGAGCCCAGCAGCAGCACCGGGCCAGCCAATTGGCGTGCCAACTCGGCGTAGTGGCCGGCCGGCCAGCGTTTGGCGGGGCCGTACTCGGAGCCGGGTGCCAGCACGGTATAAGCACCGGTTTGCAGGCCCAGGCTGGCTAGGTCGGCGGCCAGAGTAAACCTGTCCACCTGCAGATGGGGCCGGTCGGTGGCGATGCCGGGCTCGCCGCTGAGGGCCGAGTAAAACGCCACCATCGGCGGGCGCCGGTCTTTGGGCGGGTTTTTCAGGCGATGGGTCAGCAGCCCGATGCGCGCCTCGCCCAGGTAGCCGATCCGTTTGGGAATACTGGCCAAAAACGGCAGCAGCGCGCTTTTGAGCGAGTTGGGGCAGATGTAGGCCGCGTCGAACCGGCCACTGAGTTCGCGCGCCAGACTGCGCCGGGCCTTGAACTGCAGCCCGCCGTGGGCAAACGGAAACTCGATCACCCGGGCCACCTGGGGCATCAGCCGGTACACCGGCGCCACCCAGGGCAGGGCGCCTACCGTCAGGCGTTCGCCGCGCGCGTGCAGCCGGCGCAGCAGAGGCTCGGTCATCACCGCGTCCCCGATCCATTGGGGCGCGATGACCAGGGACTCAGTGGTGGGCGCTGAAATGCTCGCCGTCCTTGAGCTTGTAGACGGTCCCGCAGTAGGGGCACTTGGCCTGGCCGCTGTGGGCCACGTCCAGGTACACCTTGGGGTGGCTGTTCCAGATCTTCATGTCGGCCAGGGGGCTGGGGCAATACACGCCGCCCTGGGCGTTCAGGTCTTTGGCCAGCAGTTCAATGGGGGGTTGGCTCATGGCGTTTCTGGTGGCGGTGGCTCAGACTTGGCTGAGCCAGTGCGCGTATTTCGGGTTGCGGCCGTTGACGATGTCAAAGAAGGCGCTCTGGATTTTTTCGGTGATCGGGCCGCGGCTGCCGGCGCCGAGTTCGATGCGGTCCAGCTCGCGGATCGGCGTCACTTCCGCGGCGGTGCCTGTGAAAAAGGCCTCGTCGCAGATGTAGACCTCGTCGCGCGTGATGCGCTTTTGCACCACCTCCAGCCCAAGGTCCTTGCAGATGTGGAACACGGTGTTGCGGGTGATGCCGTTGAGCGCGCCGGCCGACAGGTCGGGGGTGTAGACCACACCGTTCTTGATCACAAACAGGTTCTCGCCCGCGCCTTCGGACACGAAGCCCGAGCTGTCAAGCAGCATGGCCTCGTCGTAGCCCTCGTCAGTGGCTTCCATGTTGGCCAGGATCGAGTTGGTGTAGTTGCTCACCGCCTTGGCCTGGGTCATGGTGATGTTGACATGGTGGCGGGTATAGCTGGAGATCTTGACGCGGATGCCGCGCTTGAGGCCTTCCTCGCCCAGGTAAGCGCCCCAGGCCCAGGCGGCCACCATCAGGTGGATGGTGTTGCCCTTGGGGCTGACGCCGAGCTTTTTGTCGCCAATCCAGGTCAGCGGGCGCAGGTAGCAGGAGGCCAGCTTGTTCTCGCGCACCACGGCTTTTTGCGCCTCCATGACCTCGTCTTTGCTGAAGGGCAGCTTCATGCGCAGGATCTTGGCGCTGTTGAACAGGCGCTCGGTGTGCTCCTCCAGCCGGAAAATGGCCGTGCCTTTGACGGTGTCATAGGCGCGTACGCCCTCAAAGGCGCCGCAGCCATAGTGCAGGGTATGGGTCAGCACGTGGATCTTGGCCTCGCGCCAGTCGACCATCTGGCCGTCCATCCAGATTTTGCCGTCGCGGTCGGACATGGAGGGGGGTAGTGGGCTCATGGGGATCCTTATGGGGCGTTGGATGGCGTTGAAATAGGAAACGAAGGCCGGATTTTACGGGGCCGGCGCGGGCCGCTCCAGTGCCCATGATTTGAGCTTGCCGCCGACCAGTTCGCAGGTCACATGCGACTGGGTGCCGTCGGTCCAGCGGTAAATCTCGGGCTGGGCGTCCTTGGCACTGCGCAACTCGCCCAGCGCACGGGTCATGGCCACGATGTGCAGCAGCGTCACGCCCGGGCGCAGCTTGGCATTGAGCATCACCGCGCTGTCCACATAGCCGACCGGGCGCTTGGCGGCCCGCTGCAGCACGGTCATCATGCGGGTGAAGTGCAGCAGCAGCCACATCACCAGAGCGCCCACGGCGATCGCTACGCCGGCCCAGCCATAAGCGCGGTAGGCGGCGGCCACGCCCGCCACACTGGCGATCGGAATAAAGTATTTCTGGAATTGCATGGCCTGATTTTCGCAGCAAGCCGAGCCTGGCGGCGGCGCATCAGGCTGGCGCCGGCGCCAAGCGTCAGCCCAGCGAGCGCACCAGTTCCATCGCCTGCTCGACCCGCTCCACGGCGTGAACGGTCAGGCCCTCAATGGCTTTTTTGGGTGCATTGGCCTTGGGCACCAGCGCCACGCTGAAACCCAGCTTGGCCGCTTCGCGCAGACGCTCTTGGCCGCGTGGCGCTGGCCGCACCTCACCGGCCAGACCCACTTCGCCAAAGGCAAAAAAGCCCTTGGGCAGCGGCTTGCCGCGCAGGCTTGAGGTGATGGCCAGCAGCACCGCCAGATCAGCCGCTGGCTCACTGATGCGCACGCCGCCCACGGCGTTGACAAACACGTCCTGGTCCATGCAGGCCACGCCAGCATGCCGGTGCAGCACCGCCAGCAGCATGGCCAGCCGGTCCCGGTCCAGCCCGACCGACAGCCGGCGCGGCGACGGTCCGCCGCTGTCCACCAGGGCCTGAATCTCGACCAGCAGCGGCCGCGTGCCTTCCAGTGTGACCATCACACAGCTGCCGGGCACCGGCTCGGCGTGCTGGCTCAAAAAGATGGCGCTGGGGTTGGACACGCCTTTCAGGCCTTTTTCGGTCATGGCAAACACGCCGATCTCATTGACCGCGCCAAAGCGGTTCTTGATGGCCCGCACCAGCCGGAAGCTGCTGTGGGTGTCGCCTTCAAAATACAGCACCGTGTCGACCATGTGCTCCAGCACGCGCGGCCCGGCCAGTGCGCCTTCTTTGGTGACATGGCCGACCAGCACGATGCTCACGCCGCTGGCCTTGGCCGCACGCGTGAGGTGGGCGGCACATTCGCGTACCTGGGCCACCGAGCCCGGGGCCGAGCTGAGCTGGTCGGAGTAGACGGTCTGGATCGAGTCGATGACTGCGATGTCGGGCCGCGTGCTGTCCAGCGTAGCCAGGATTTTTTCCAGCTGAATCTCGGCCAGTACCTTGACCTGCGAGCCGTCCAGCCCGAGCCGGCGCGCCCGCAGCGCCACCTGGGCGCCGCTTTCTTCACCGGTCACGTACAGGGTGTGCTGGCCGCTGCGCTGCAGTGAGTCGAGCGCCTGCAGCAGCAGGGTGGATTTGCCGATGCCCGGGTCGCCGCCGATCAGCACCACGCCACCTTCCACCATGCCGCCGCCCAGCACCCGGTCCAGCTCCTCATGGCCGGTGGGGGTACGCGCCATGTCCACGGCGTCAATCTCGCCCAGGGTGGCCACTTCAGCAGTTTTGGCCAGCGAGGCAAAGCGGTTCTTGACCGCCGAAGGCGTGTCGGACACCGACTCGATCAGCGTGTTCCAGGCGTTGCAGGCCGGGCATTTGCCCAACCATTTGGGGCTGTTGCCGCCGCAGTCAGTGCAGACATAAACCGTTTTTTCTTTGGCCATGCGCGCATGATACTGTATGTAATTACAGATTCAATCGCCGACGCGATACAACCGCGACAAGCCGGTCGCCGTGTTGATCAATGCCGACGAATTCGAGGCCTTTCAGCAGTGGCGCGCCGAACAACACGAGCCGACCCTGGCGGCGCAGTTTGCAGAATCCCGGTTGGCGCTGCAGCAAGCGGGTGCCGATGCGTTGAGAATCCTCGCGCGAGAGGATGTCCAGCGGCCGAATGCCTTTGTGCAGATGCTGGAATCAGAGCAACTGCCCAAGTCCCCAGCCGCCCGCTGAAAGCCGACCATGCAACTGGTGGACACCAATATTTTGAGTGAGTTGATGCGCGCCCAGCCCGACGCTGGCGTGTTGGCCTGGCTCCAGCGGCAAGAGCGGGTCAACCCACGCCTCACCATCTCTGCGGT
>JBEGOC010000322.1:0-2792 GCA_041182225.1 Pseudomonadota bacterium
GCGCGATCGGGGAAACCCGGCGCTGGAGGAAGGTCCGGACTGCACAGGACAGCGCAGGAGCTAACGGCTCTCCACCGCGAGGTGAGGATCAGAGCAACAGAGACGAGTCTGCGCAGGGTGAAACGGGCAATCTCTGCGCGCAGCAACACCAAGTAGGCCAGCGTTGACGTGGTTCCGCGGAGCTGGCGGGTAGGTGGCACCGAGCCGGGTGGGCAACCCCCGGCCCAGAGGAATGGCGGTCACGCCCGGGTGTCGCAAGACATCCGGGCGCACAGAATCCGGCCTATCGGCCTGCTTCACACTATTGACGGCAAGCGCTGCAGACCGCGGCGCCGACCAGGCAGCAAGGATCCCCCAACCATGCATCCCCAAGCCGCGACCCTGTGGCGCGGCCCCCTCTGGACCCTGGCGCTGCTGCTGGCCGCGCTCAGCTCGCTGGGCCCCTTTGCCATCGACACCTACCTGCCGGCCTTTCCCGGCATGGCGGCCGATCTTTCGGCTTCCGCGGTGCAGATGCAGCAGACCCTGTCGACCTACCTGTTCGGCTTTGCGCTGATGAACTTGTTCCATGGTGCGCTGTCCGACAGTCTCGGCCGGCGCCCGGTGGTGCTGGTGGCCATGGCGGTGTTCACGCTGGCGTCGGTGGGCTGCGCGCTCAGCCCCTCCATTGGCTGGCTGCTGTTCTGGCGTACGGTGCAGGGGCTGTCGGCCGGTGGCGGCATGGTGATCGGCCGCGCCATCATCCGCGACCTGTTCCCCCCGGCACAGGCCCAGCGCGTGATGTCGCAGGTGACCATCTTCTTTGGCGTGGCGCCGGCCGTGGCACCGCTGGTGGGGGGCTGGCTGTTCGTCCACCTGGGCTGGACCTCGGTGTTCTGGTTCCTGGCGCTGGTGGGGGCGGTGCTGTGCGCGCTGATGTGGCGGCAGCTGCCCGAATCGCTGCACCTCAGCCAGCGCCAGCCGCTGCACGTGGCCCACCTGTTGCGCGGCTACTGGCAGATGGCGGCCAGCGCGCGCTTCATCACCCTGGCGCTGGCCAGCAGCCTGCCCTTCAACGGCATGTTCCTGTACGTGCTGTCGGCGCCCGTGTGGCTGGGCGAACTGCTGCAACTTCAGCCCACGCAGTTTTTCTGGTTCTTCGGCCTGAGCGTGGCCGGCATCATGTCCGGTGCCTGGATGAGCGGGCGCCTGGCGGGGCGCATCCGCCCGGCGGCGCAGATCCGCCTGGGCTTTCTCATCATGCTGGGCATCTCGGCCCTGAACGTGGGGCTCAGCCTCGTGCTGCCGCCCCACCCCGGCTGGGCCTTGTGGCCGGTGGCGGTGTATTCCTTCGGCTGGTCGGTGATGACGCCCTCGGTCACGCTGCTGCTGCTGGATCTGGTGCCCGAGAGGCGCGGCATGGCGTCCTCGGTGCAGTCCTTCATCTCGGGCGTCCTCAACGGTCTGGTGGCCGGGGTGCTGGCGCCGCTGGTGATGCACTCGTCGCCGGGCCTGGCCCTGGCCTCGGCTGCGCTCATGCTGGGTGGCCTGCTGTGCTGGGCCTGGGCCCGGCACCGGCTGAAGCCGGAGTCGCTCTGAGAGCTTGTGAAATATCCCCGCACACCCGCTCGGTCGCCCCAAAAGGCGCCGCTCGTCGTTGCAAATGCTCGCCGTAGCCCGAGCTACGGCTGTGCTTTGCGCCTAGATCAGCACCATTTGGAACACCCGCTCGGGCGCGCCGGAATACTCCACAAGCTCTGAGTGCCGCAACGGCCCGCCGCTCCGCCGCCCCGCACAATGCCGCACGTGTCAAGTGTTCGAAACCTTCTGCATGTCGCAGGGGCCTGGGTCCGACGTGCCCTCGCGGCCCTGGGCCTGCTGGCGGCCCTGGCGGGCCTGGGCTTGTGGCTGCTCCCGTCCTGGCGCGCCCCGGCCGAGGACCGCCTGCTGGCCTGGCTGGAGCGGCGCTCGTTCGACGCGCTCGTGCCCACCCCGGACCCGCAGGCCGCTGACCGCGCTATCGCGGTCGACCCCGCGGCCCTGCCGCCGCCCCAGGCCCGCATGGCCCGTTGGCTGGCCAGCACCTACAAGGTGGCGCCGGAACCCGTGGCCGCGCTGGTGCGCGAGGCCCACCTCGTAGGCCCTCGGCTGAAGCTGGAGCCCGCGATGATCCTGGCCGTGATGGCCACCGAGTCCAGCATGCACCCGTTCAGCCAGAGCGCCGCCGGTGCCCAGGGCCTGATGCAGGTGATGCCCAAGGTGCACGCCCGCCGCTTCGAGGAGCACGGCGGGCCCATGACGGCCTTTGATCCCTTGACCAACCTGCGGGTGGGGGCCTTGGTGCTGCACGACTGCATCAAAGTGACCGGCGGGTCGGTGGAGGACGGGCTGCGATTTTATCTCGGCGGCAGCCGGGTGGACGAGGCGCTTGCCGCGGAATACATCGCCAAGGTGATGGGCCTCAAGGCCCGGCTGGAGGAGGCCGCGCTGGTGGGTGGCCCCTGATGCCGACGGGGATCCGGCTCAAGTTCAGCGCGGCAGCGCCGAAATCGATGCAGGATGCCGCCGCGATGACTGACTCTTCTCCTCCACTGCTGCCGTTTGATCCGGGCCGCCTGGTGCCTGTGGCAGCGGTCTGGCTGGCGCTGGCCGGTCTGGGCGGGCTGCCCCTGCCCTCGGAGGCGGCCGAGCCGGCCGCCCGGGCGGCGAAATCTCCGGCGTCTGTGGGAACTGCAGCCCCCGCCGCAACGACTGTCGCAACGACTGCCGCAACCCCCGCTGCGGCCGACGCCGCATCGCCCGCTGCATCGGCG
>JBEGOC010000323.1:0-16554 GCA_041182225.1 Pseudomonadota bacterium
CCCGCCATGAGCAAAAAAGTCTTCATCAAAACCTTCGGCTGCCAGATGAACGAGTATGACTCGGACAAGATGGCCGATGTGCTCGGTGCAGCGCAAGGCTATGAACCGACCGACGACGTCAACGATGCCGATCTGATTCTGTTCAACACCTGCTCGGTGCGGGAAAAGGCGCAGGAGAAGGTGTTTTCCGATCTCGGCCGGGTCAAGCACCTGAAGAAAAAGGGCGTGCTGATCGGGGTCGGCGGCTGTGTTGCCAGCCAGGAGGGGGCGGCCATCATTGCGCGCGCGCCCTATGTCGACGTGGTGTTCGGCCCGCAAACCTTGCACCGACTGCCGCAGCTGCTGGCCCAACGGCAGCGGCTGAACCAGTCGCAGGTGGATATCAGCTTCCCCGAAATTGAAAAATTTGACCATCTGCCGCCAGCCCGGGTGGAAGGCGCCAGCGCCTTCGTCAGCATCATGGAGGGCTGCTCCAAGTACTGCAGCTATTGCGTGGTGCCCTACACCCGCGGCGAGGAGGTGTCGCGCCCGTTCGAGGACGTGCTGGTGGAGGTGGCCGGGCTGGCCGACCAGGGCGTGAAGGAGGTGACGCTGCTGGGCCAGAACGTCAACGCCTGGCGCGCGCCCCTGGGCGCAGGCGGCGAAACCGCCGACTTCGCCACCCTGCTCGAGTACGTGGCCGACATCCCCGGCATCGAGCGCATCCGCTACACCACCAGCCACCCGAACGAATTCACCCCGGCGCTGATTGCGGCTTATGACCGGGTACCCAAACTGGTCAGCCACTTGCACCTGCCGGTGCAGCACGGCTCGGACCGGATCCTGATGGCGATGAAGCGCGGCTACACCGCCATGCAGTACAAAAGCACGGTGCGCAAACTACGCGCCATCCGGCCTGACATGGCCATGAGCAGTGACTTCATCGTCGGCTTCCCCGGTGAGACCGAGGACGACTTCGACCGGATGATGAAGCTGATTGATGAGGTCGGCTTTGACAACTCCTTCAGCTTCATCTTCAGCCCACGCCCCGGCACGCCCGCGGCCAATCTGCCGGACGACACGCCGCACGAGGTCAAGCTGCGTCGCCTGCAGCAGCTGCAGGGCGTGATCAACGCCAACATCAAGCGCATCAGCGAGAGCCGGTTGGGCACGGTGCAGCGCATCCTGGTGGAAGGCGCGTCCAAGCGCGACGGCACCGAGCTGATGGGCCGCACCGAGTGCAACCGGGTGGTGAATTTTGGCGGCCAGCCCCGGCTGGTCGGACAGCTGGTCGATGTGCGGATCACCGAAACGCGCCCGTTCACGCTGCGCGGCGAGGTCGTGACCAGCGAGGGCTAGAACGGCATCCGGGGCATGCCTTTCATGCCACCCAGGCGCTTCATCATTTTCATCATGCCGCCGCCTTTCATTTTTTTCATCATGTCCTGCATCTGCTCGAACTCCTTGAGCATGCGGTTGACCTCCTGCACCTGCACCCCGGCGCCGGCGGCGATGCGGCGTTTTCGCGTGGCCTTGATCAGCTCCGGCTTGCTGCGCTCCAGCGGCGTCATGCTGTGGATGATGCCCTCCTTGCGCTTGATGTCTTTTTCCGCCCGCGCCATGTCCACCTGACCGGCCTTGGCGGCCATCGCGGCTGGCAACTTGTCCATCAGGCTCGACAGGCCGCCCATCTGTTTCATCTGCTGGATCTGGCCGAGAAAATCGTTCAGGTCAAAGCCCGCACCACTTTTGACCTTGGCCGCCAGCTTTTGTGCCGCGGCCATGTCCACGCCAGCGGTGACCTGCTCCACCAGCGCCAGGATGTCGCCCATGCCCAGAATGCGCCCGGCATGGCGTTGGGCGTCAAACACCTCCAGCCCGTCAATCTTCTCGCTGGTACCGGCAAACTTGATCGGCGCGCCGGTGACCTGGCGCACCGACAGGGCCGCACCGCCACGTGAATCCCCGTCCGTCTTGGTCAGGATGATGCCGGTCAAGGGCAGCGCCTCTTTGAAGGCGCGCGCCGTGTTGACCGCGTCCTGGCCCTGCATGGCATCAACCACAAACAGGGTCTCCACCGGGTTCAACGCGGCATGCAGGGCCTTGATTTCCTGCATCAAGGCCTCGTCGATGGCCAGGCGGCCGGCCGTATCCACCAGCAGCACATCAAAGAAGTGTTTGCGAGCGTAATCCAGCGCCGCCAGGCCGATGGCCACCGGCTTCTGGTCCGGCGTGCTGGGAAACCATTCGGCCCCGGCCTGCGCTGTCACGGTTTTGAGCTGCTCAATGGCCGCCGGCCGGTACACGTCACCCGACACCGTCAGCACCTTCTTGCGCCGCTTTTCGATCAGGTGCTTGGCCAACTTGGCTGTGGTGGTGGTCTTGCCCGCGCCCTGCAGACCGGCCATCAGGATCACCGCTGGCGGCTGCGCCGCCAGGTTGATGTCGCTGACGCCATCGCCCATGGTGGCCGCCAGCTCCTGGTTGACGATGCCGACCAGTGCCTGCCCGGGCGACAGGGAGCCCAGCACTTCCTGCCCCAGCGCCTTGTCCTTGACGCGGGCAATGAAATCCCGCACCACCGGCAAGGCCACATCGGCCTCCAGCAGCGCCATGCGCACCTCGCGCAACATGTCGGTCACATTGGACTCGGTGATGCGGGCCTGCCCTCGCATTTCCTTGACGAGGCGGGAGAGTTTGTCGGAGAGGGCAGAGGCCATAGGGGATTGCCGGGGGAGCGGCACCAGGGTTGGGCGCCAACGGGGATTGGCAAGGGACAAAACGTTAAACTGTCGCCATGATTTTAGCCAGTGCCACTCCACTCAGCCTGTTCCTGGCGCTGGGTGCCATCGCGGCCTACCTGGCAGCGGCGGCCGGTGCGGCCCGCTGGTGGTCCTCCACCGCGCGGCTGCTCACCTGGCTGGCCTGGTCGCTGCACGGCGCCATGCTGGCCGCCAACCTGCTGAGCGAGCAACCGCGCTTCGGCTTCGCACCGGCGCTGTCGGTCACGATCTGGCTGATTGCCGCCGTGTACGCTGTGGAAACCTATTTGTTTCCGATGTTGCAAATGCACTGGCCGCTGTCGGCGCTGGGCAGCGCTGCGGTCCTGCTGGCCCTGCTGTTTCCCGGTACGCCCTTGCATGCCGGGGCCTCACCCTGGCTGCCTTTGCACTGGGCTCTGGGCATCGCCTCCTATGGCCTGTTCGGTACGGCGGTCGTACATGCCTGGTTCATGACCCGGACCGAGGCCCGCATCCGCCGCGGCGTCGACTCGCACAGCGGCGTGCCACTGCTGACGCTGGAGCGGCTGACGTTCCGCTTCATTGGCGCCGGGTTTTTCTTGCTGTCGGCCACGCTGGTACTGGGGCTGGTGTTCGGTGGGCAGCTTTACGGGGCCAAAGCAGCATTCCGGTGGGACCACAAAACCGCGTTTTCCGTGCTGTCCTGGCTGACTTTTGCACTGCTGCTGATCGGCCGGGTCCGGTTCGGATGGCGCGGCAAGCGTGCGGTGCGTATCCTGTACATCGGCTCTGGCCTGTTGCTGCTGGCTTATGCCGGCTCGCGCTTTGTCATGGAAATCATCCTGGGCCGTGGCGGATGAAATTGTTGGTGCTCGTGGGCGCGCTGCTGTTGGGGGTGTGGCTGTGGCGCCTGGGCCGATCCTCTGGCGCCAAGAACGTGCCGCGCCAAACGCCACCGACGCCAGAGGTGCGGCAGGTCGAGATGGTGCGCTGCCTGCATTGTTCGGTGCACCTGCCGATGGCTGAGGCGGTCCAGGGCCGTCTGGGGCCCTACTGCAACGTGGAACACCGGCAGCTCGCGGAGCCCTGAATGAGCGCGCCGTCGGCAACGCCGTCCCTGTTCGGCCCCACCTTGTTTGGTCCTGGCGCGGAAGCGCCTGAGGAACCACGCAACCCCGGACAGCTGTGGCACGCCTTCATGACCGCACGGACGCTGCTGGCGACGCTGCTGTTGCTGCTGCAAAGTGCCATCTACCTCACCGGCAACACCAAAGAGACGGGGGCGATGCTGGTCTGCCTGTGCTACGGGATGGTGGCAGTGGCACTGCGGCTGCGGCCAGAACCACCGCAACTCAGGCAGGTCAGACGCTTCCCCTGGGTCAGCGCCACCGGGCCGGACATTTTGGCGTTTGCGGCTCTGCAATTCCTCCAGGGCAGCAGCATCAACTACGCGCCGCTGCTGGTCCTGCCGATCCTGATCAGTGCCGTTCTGGGTTCACTGCGCTGGGCCCTGGGTGCGGCCGCGGGCGTCACGTTGCTGCTGTTTGTCGTCGCCACTGGCTTGTCGATGCAGACGCGCAGCGAAACGATTGCCCACTTTTTGCAGGCGGCGCTGACTGGGGCCGGCTGCTTTGTGATCGCGATCCTGGCCCACCTGGTGGCCCTGCGGCTGGTCGCCGAGCAGCGCCGGGCACAGCGCAGCCAGTCGGCGGTGCGGGTGCAGCGGCGCGTCAACGAGTTGGTGATCGAAGCCATGGCCGATGGCATTCTGGTGCTGGACGGCCAAGGGCGGGTCCGGGCGGCCAATCCGGCTGCGAGGCAGCTGCTTGCCGTCGACTTGACCCTGCGCCAAAGCATCTTCGAGCTGGCCGCGCTCGCGACGCCGGCCGGACTGGTCGATTTGATGACCCTGAGCTTTGCCCAACAGACCCCGCAACAGGCCGACGTGGTGGTGCATCACGAGGGGAAAGGGCCGCAAAGGATTCGGGTGCGCACCCAGCTGACCGCCACCCGGGGACACGACGCCGAAAGCCTGTGCGTCATGTTCATGCAGGATCAGCGTGAGATTGAGGCCCGGCTGCGCAGCGAGAAACTCGCCAGCATGGGACGCATGTCGGCAGCGGTGGCCCATGAGATCCGCAACCCGCTGGCCGCCATTGCCCAAGCCAACGCCCTGCTCGACGAAGATCTGCAGGACCCGAGGCACAAGCAGTTGTCGCAGCTGGTGCGACAGAACGCCAAACGGCTGGAGAAAATCGCCGAAGACATCCTCAATGTGTCGCGCGCCAAACATCGCCGGCATGGTGAATCGGATCGCCTGGACTTGAATGATGAGGTTCGGCAAAGCTGTCAGGACTGGGCTGGCAACCACAACCCGCAGCGCCCGCTGGTCCTGGACCTCGCCGACAGCCCCTTGGCTGTTTTGTTTGACCACGGCCATTTGCGGCGCATCCTGGTCAACTTGCTGGATAACGCCGTTCGTCATGCGCAGCCCCATGTCGAAGGGGTTCAACTGGTCACCGCGACCACGTCCGCCGGCCAGGTGAGCTTGAGCGTCTGGAGCCACGGCCCACCCATGGATCAAACCGTGGAACGCCATTTGTTCGAACCCTTCTTTTCCTCGGAAAGCCGCTCCAGCGGTCTCGGCCTTTATATTTGCCGGGAATTGTGCGAAGGCCATGGCGCGCTGCTGTCCTACCAGCGCAGTCGCCGTCCGGTGGTCGCGCACCTGGTTGAGGGCAATGAGTTTCGTGTGCTGTTCCAAAGCGCGGCCGGCTTACCCGCCGCGCCGCAATCAGCCAGCCCATGACCGCAACGCGAATCCTGGTCGTCGATGACGAGCCCGACCTGCGCACCCTGTACGAACTGACGCTGCTGCGCCAGGGCTTCATGGTGGACACAGCCGAGGACCTGGCGAGCGCGCTGGATTGCCTGGAGCACCATCGCTTTGATGTGGTCATTACCGACATGCGCCTGCCCGATGGGCTGGGCATTGACATCCTGCGTCACCTCAAGGCCCGGCACCGCAGTGAACGCAGTGTCGTGATCACCGCACATGGATCGGCCGAAAACGCGGTCGAATCGCTCAAGGCCGGTGCCTTTGATTACCTGACCAAACCGGTTGAACTGCAGCAGTTTCGCGCCGTCATCGCCGCCGCCCTGCGCAGCCTGCCGGCGGCAGCGTCTGTACCGCACGACCCGACGCCACCTAATTCACCTAACCAAGGTGGGGCGCCGGCCGGAGGCGAACCAGCCCGTGCGCTGCACCATCTGGTAGGGTCCTCGACCAGCATGCAACGTGTGCGCGAGCGCATCCTCAAAGTGGCGCGTAGCATGGCCCCTGTGCTGGTCACCGGTGAGTCAGGCACCGGCAAGGAATTGGCCGCCCGGGCGCTGCACGGCAGCAGCCACCGCAGCGACAAGCCCTTCGTGGCCGTCAACTGTGGCGCTATCCCCGAGGGCCTGCTGGAAGCCGAATTTTTCGGCGCCAAAAAAGGGGCTTACACCGGCTCGACCCAAACCCGCGAGGGTTTTTTTCAGGCGGCCCACGGCGGCACGCTGTTTCTCGATGAAATCGGCGACTTGCCCCTGGCGATGCAGTCCAAGCTGTTGCGGGCCATCCAGGAACGCGTTGTGCGACCGGTCGGATCAGTACAGGAAGAAGCGGTGGACGTCCGTATCGTCAGCGCCACGCACAAGAATCTGGCAGCGGAGGTGCAGGCCGGCCGTTTCCGGCAAGACCTGTTTTACCGCCTCAACGTGATTGACATCCACATGCCGGCCCTGCGGGAGCGGCGCGAAGACCTCCCGGCCTTGTGCCAGACCCTGCTGCGCCGTATCGCGGCCGAGTCCGGCATCGCGGTACCGCCACTGTCAGCGCAGCTGCTGGTGCGTTTGCAGGCCGAGCCGCTGACCGGCAACGTCCGCGAGCTGGAAAACCTGCTCCATCGCGCGGTCGCCTTGCGCGATCACCAGGGCTTGCAACTGGATCCGCCGGTGTCCGCCGACATCGCGGACCGATCCGGGCCGAGTGCCGCGCCGCGCGGCCCGGGGCCGACCAGTGCCACGACGTTGCTCCCTGACGACCTCCAGGGGCATCTCGATCGGGCGGAACGGGCGATTCTGATTCAGGCCCTGCAGGAAACCGGCTTCAACCGCACGGCCGCCGCCCAGCGCCTGGGCCTCAGCTTGCGCCAAATTCGCTACCGCATTGCGCGCCTGAACATCCAGGCGCCACAGAGTCCGGACCAGCCCGATGACACTGACGACGAATGAGCCGCACGACACGGCGCTTTGGCAAGCGGGCTGGTACCGCTTCGCACGGCGCATGGTGTCGCCGAACCAGGGGCCGCGGCCAACCAACACACGGCCCGACCTGATCGTGCTCCATTCAATCAGCCTGCCACCGGGCAGCTTCGCGGGCGATGCGGTGCAGCGCTTGTTCATGAATCAGCTCGACTGGAACGAACACCCCTATTTCAAGGCCATCGAGGGACTGCGGGTCTCGAGCCATTTTTTCATCCGCCGCGATGGCGAACTGTGGCAGTTTGTCGACTGTGACCAGCGCGCCTGGCACGCTGGGGTGTCCCACTATCGAGGCCGCGACAACTGCAATGACGACAGCATCGGCATCGAGCTCGAAGGGCTGGAGGGCGACACCTTTGCACCACCTCAGTACGAAACACTGGCCAGCCTGGGCGCGGCCCTGATGCAGCGTTACCCAATCGCCCACATTGCTGGTCATGAAGATGTGGCGGCAGGTAGAAAATTTGATCCGGGGCCAGGTTTTGACTGGTTCGAGCTGCAAAAGCGATTAGGCTGCCATCGCCGGACATTGCCGCCACGGGCGTGGTTCTAGCGGCCACGCGCCACCGCACCTTGGCCCGGGTATTTTTGCAGGCCCAAGTTGGGAAATGTCGCATCCGAGCCAGAACTAGGTAAAACACTACCCCTAGTGGCTTGTTTTGACCCCAGACACCATATATAGTGTGTACTGCTTGCGACGAACACCCCGCACACCCACCCATTTGCCCCGACACAGGCGCCAGCTATTCGAACGCCACCCAGCACCACACGAGGACACAATGCAAACCGCATTTGACATACCGCACACCCAGCGCACCGGCGCCCACGCACCCCAGGGTGCCCAAGAGCTTGCTGCCCTCGCGCCCAATCTGTTGAGTCAGTACCAGATCATCCGCCGTAACGGCGCCGTGGTGCCCTTTGAGCCGAACAAAATCGCCGTGGCCATGATGAAAGCCTTTCTGGCCGTCCACGGCACCCAGGGCGCAGCGTCGTCCAGTGTTCGCGAAATGGTCGATGTGCTGACGCAATCGGTCATCCGCGCCCTGATGCGCTCTCGGCCAGGCGGTGGCACCTTTCACATCGAAGACGTGCAGGACCACGTCGAACTCGGCCTGATGCGCGGAGGTCACCACGAAGTAGCGCGCGCCTACGTCCTCTACCGTGAAAAGCGGGCCCAGGAACGTGCTAAAAGCGCGGCGGCGGCAGCGCCTCAATTGCCCCAGTTGCACGCCATTGACAACGGCGAGCGGGTGGTCCTCGATCTGGGTCGGCTGAAAAGCCTGATCACCGCCGCCTGCGCCGGCCTCGGCGCTGATGTGCGGCCCGACCCCATTTTTTCAGAAACGCTACGCAACCTGTACGACGGTGTGCCCATGGACGAGGTGTACAAAGCCTCGGTGCTGGCGGCCCGGACCTTGATCGAAAAGGACCCCGACTACACCTACGCGACAGCCCGGCTGCTGTTTCACACCATCGCCAAGGAAGTTCTGGGCGAGGATGTCGAGCCAGCGGGCATGGGGCAAGCCTACATTGACTACTTCCCCGGCTTTATCAAAAAAGGTGTTGCCAACGAGTTGCTGGACGAGAAGCTGCTGCAGTTCGATCTGGTCCGCCTCGGAGCAGCCCTGAAGGCCGAACGCGACCTCAAGTTTGACTACCTGGGCCTGCAAACCCTGTATGACCGGTACTTCCTGCACATCGGGAAAAACCGCATCGAACTGCCGCAGGCGTTCTTCATGCGCGTGGCCATGGGCTTGACCCTTAACGAAATCGACCGGGAAGCCCGGGCGATCGAGTTTTACGAGGTGCTGTCCTCGTTTGACTTCATGTCCAGCACGCCGACCCTGTTCAACAGCGGCACCCTGCGCTCGCAGTTGTCCAGCTGCTACCTGACCACGGTGCCCGATGACCTGGATGGCATCTATGAGTCGATCAAGGAGAACGCTCTGCTGTCCAAGTTTGCCGGCGGTCTGGGTAACGACTGGACCCGGGTACGCGCGCTGGGCTCGCACATCAAGGGGACCAATGGCGAATCCCAAGGCGTGGTGCCGTTCCTGAAGGTGGTCAACGACACCGCAGTGGCAGTCAACCAAGGTGGCAAGCGCAAGGGTGCGGTCTGCACCTACCTGGAGGCCTGGCACCTCGACATCGAAGAGTTCCTGGAATTGCGGAAAAACACCGGCGATGACCGGCGCCGCACCCATGACATGAACACGGCCAACTGGATTCCCGACCTGTTCATGCGCCGCGTCATGGAAAAAGGCTCCTGGACCCTGTTCTCCCCGAGCAATGTACCCGACCTGCACGACAAATTCGGGCTGGCGTTCGAGAAGGCCTATGTCGCTTACGAAGCGCAAGCGGCTCGGGGCGAGATCAAACCCTCCCGCACCCTGCCGGCGGCTGACCTGTGGCGCAAGATGCTGACCATGCTGTTTGAAACCGGCCACCCATGGATCACCTTCAAGGACGCCTGCAACGTGCGCTCGCCGCAGCAGCATGCGGGTGTCGTTCACTCCAGCAACCTGTGCACCGAGATCACGCTCAACACCAGCGACACCGAAACCGCGGTTTGCAACCTGGGCTCCGTCAACCTGCTGCAGCACCTGAAAGATGGCGCCATCGATCATGCCAAGCTGCAAAAGACCGTCAAGACGGCCATGCGCATGCTCGACAACGTCATCGATATCAATTACTACGCCGTCAAGAAAGCGCGTGACTCCAACTTGCGCCACCGGCCCGTCGGCCTGGGCCTCATGGCGTTCCAGGACAGCCTGTACGAGTTGCGCATCCCCTACGCCAGCGATGCCGCTGTGGCCTTTGCCGACGAGTCGATGGAAGCCATCTGCTACTACGCCTACTGGGCGTCCACCGACCTGGCCAGCGAGCGGGGCCGCTACTCCAGCTATAAAGGTTCACTCTGGGACCAGGGCATTCTGCCGATCGACACGCTGGATATGCTGGCGGATCAGCGGGGCGGCTACGTCGAGGTCGACCGCTCCAGCAAACTGGACTGGGATGCGCTGCGCCGGAAAATCGCCCGGGACGGCATGCGCAATTCCAATTGCGTTGCCATCGCACCCACGGCCACTATCTCGAACATCATCGGGGTAGACGCCTCCATCGAACCCTGCTTTGGCAACTTGTCGGTCAAGTCCAACCTGTCCGGTGAGTTCACCATCATCAATGGCTATCTGGTCAAAGACTTGAAACGACTCGGCCTGTGGGACGACGTGATGGTCATGGACCTCAAGCACTTTGACGGTTCACTCGCGCCAATCGACCGGGTGCCCTCCGACATCAAGGCGCTGTACGCTACTGCTTTTGAAGTCGAAACCACCTGGCTGGTCGAGGCCGCAGCGCGTAGGCAGAAATGGATTGACCAAGCGCAGTCGCTCAACATTTACATGGCCGGGGCATCGGGCAAGAAGCTGGATGACACCTACAAGCTGGCCTGGATCCGCGGCTTGAAGACCACCTATTACCTGCGCACCATATCTGCCACCCATGCCGAAAAATCGACTGTGACCGCTGGACGCATGAATGCCGTCTCCTCGGGCCAGGACATGGGTGGTGGTGCGGCCATGAGCGCGCTGGACGCCGCTGCGGCGGCTGCGCGGGCCCAGCTGGCCTCGGGTCCTGCGACCGACATCAAGTTCTGTGGTGTCGATGACCCGACCTGCGAGTCCTGCCAGTAATACCAGCCCGCCGAGCAAAGTGGTTAAAGACGATGTTGCTGCACCACACATGCATGAACCCATGCATGCCTCGGTCAGGCATTGCTTTTCAATTCGAGTGGCTCATTTGATAATTCGTGGATCGGAATTTATATGTTGACCTGGGACGAAGAAGTAAAACCCATGCCCCGGATGCTTCATCCTGTGGGCGCACCACCTTCGCTGGCGCCTGCGCCGAGCCAGGAACCCGTGCAGGTGCTCGACGACGGGGCCCGCGTACCCGCGACGGCGTCCAAAGCAGCAGAGGTACCAGGCGTCCCACCACGCCGTGTGAATGCAGCTGACAAACGCATCATCAATGGGCAGACCGACGTCAACCAGTTGGTCCCGTTCAAATACAAGTGGGCCTGGGAAAAGTACCTCTCCAGCTGCGCCAACCACTGGATGCCGCAGGAAGTCAACATGACGCGCGACATCGCCTTGTGGAAAGACCCCAATGGTTTGACCGAGGATGAGCGGCGCATCATCAAACGCAACCTGGGGTTCTTCGTCACGGCGGACTCGCTGGCTGCAAACAACATTGTGCTCGGCACCTACCGCCATATCACGGCGCCGGAGTGCCGCCAGTTTTTGCTGCGCCAGGCCTTCGAGGAGGCCATTCACACCCACGCCTACCAGTACATCGTCGAGTCCCTTGGGCTGGATGAGAGTGAGATCTTCAACGCCTACAACGAGGTCAAATCGATCCGTGACAAGGATGAGTTTCTGATACCGTTCATCCAGGCCATCATGAACCCGGAATTCAAAACGGGTACGCCACAAACCGACCAGACCCTGCTGAAGTCCTTGATCGTGTTCGCCTGTCTGATGGAGGGCCTGTTTTTCTATGTAGGCTTTACCCAAATCTTGGCGCTGGGCCGGCAAAACAAAATGACCGGGGCAGCTGAGCAGTACCAGTACATCCTGCGTGATGAGTCGATGCACTGCAACTTCGGTATCGACCTCATCAACCAGCTCAAGCTCGAAAATCCGCAGCTGTGGACTGCAGAATTCAAGGCCGAGATTCGTGGGTTGTTTGAAAAGGCCGTGGAACTGGAGTACCGCTATGCCGAGGACACCATGCCGCGTGGCGTACTGGGCCTGAATGCGTCCATGTTCAAAGGCTACCTGCGCTACATCGCCAACCGCCGCGCCACGCAAATCGGTCTGGAGCCCTTGTTCCCGAATGAGGAAAATCCATTCCCCTGGATGAGCGAAATGATCGACCTGAAAAAAGAACGTAATTTCTTTGAGACCCGTGTGATCGAATACCAGTCGGGCGGCGCACTGTCCTGGGATTGAGCGTAAACGATGACAACAAGAATTTCACGGTTGGGGGTGTGCTTGGATGCAGCACACCGCCGATCGTGGTCCCGTGTTCATGGTGCTGGGTTCAAGCCCAACACCATGGATCTTTTCATGCACTCCAACTTGCATGAAGTGCTCTTTGTAAATTGATCAAGGAGAAAATGATGGCAACTGCAAAAACACCGGCTGCGAAAAAAACCGCTCCCGCAAAAAAGGCTGCGCCAGCCAAAAAAGTAGCAGCAAAGAAAGCTGCGCCAGCCAAAAAAGCCGCTCCGGCTAAAAAAGCGGTAGCAGCAAAGAAGGCAGCCCCGGCCAAGAAGGCAGCGCCCGCCAAAAAAGCGGCTGCGGCAAAGAAGGCGGCTCCGGCGAAAAAAGCCGCAGCGGCAAAAAAGGCAGCGCCCGCTAAAAAAGCGGCCCCCGCGAAAAAAGCTGCAGCCAAAAAAGCGGCCGTAGCCAAGAAGCCAGCCGCCAAGAAAGCAGCCAAGAAGCCGGCCGCCAAGAAAGCCGCGAAAGCACCCCCTGCGAAGGCATCGCCTGCCCCTGCTGCTCCGGCAGCCCAGACCACGCTGAATCCTCAGGCGGCCTGGCCGTTTCCGACAGCCAGCAAGCCCTGATACCGACATTTGCTCGGCTCAAAGCCCGACGCTTCACGGCGTCGGGCTTTTTTATGTCCGAACGGTGTCAAGGATAGAAGGCAACCATACGATAGCCAGCCACCGCTGTGGCGATCTCAGGCGACAGCACCGCATTGACGGCAGCTGACCACTCCACCTCAGGTGCCAGCGCGTCCGCAGTGCCTTGCAATTCATCCGGCAAAATCACCCGCCGCAGCAGCGTCTGGTCCTGCGCATCGGTCAGGGTCAACTCAATCGCTGGCGCCGCCACGGCCACGGGCGCGGTGTTCTTCAAGACCACCGCCAACCGAAAATTGACGTCCTGCACCCGCGAAAAAGACGAGCTGTCGATCACCACCGCCTCGATCTTTTGCACCGGACTCACAGTGCAGTTGAGCGGCTGGCACAAACGGCTCAACAAAGTAGTCAATCCGGGTTGTGCCGCAGCAAGTGTGTTGCGTTCATGGAGCACTATTTGCAACAGCAACACCAACAGCAGCGTGAACGCCAACGATGCCAGGGCGGCCAGCAACACCGGCTGCTCCTCCACGGCCTCTGTGCGCACCGGTCGCACAAAAGACAGCTCACCAACCGGCGGCGAGGGCTCCACCTCAGGCAGCGGCCCCTGTGCCGCAGCGACGCCCTCAGGCGCTAGCGGCTTGCCGTCATCAGGATCCATCCATCCTCCTGATCAGCCACGGTCAGCTGACAAAAAGGCGCATAGGCCTGGGCCAATTCCGCGGCCTGCCGGTCCAGGATGCCAGCCAGCACAAGGGCGCCGCCCGGCGCCACACGCGACCAGAGCAATGGGGCCAGCACCTTGAGCGGTGTTGCCAGGATATTGGCCAACACCGTGCCGTAGCAGTCGGTGGCTGCATCGGGCAGGCCGGTATTGACGCTGACCTGGTTTGCCAGCGCATTCAAGCGAGTGGCCTCAATGGCGGCGATGTCGATATCGACCGCGTCAACATCCTGCGCACCAAACTTGGCTGCACCGATGGCAAGAATGCCGGAACCGCACCCATAATCCAGCACGCGGCCAAAGCCAGTCGCGCGCGCGTACCCTGCCCCGGCGATCCAGCGCAGGCACATTCGGGTAGTGGGGTGAGTGCCGGTGCCAAAGGCCATGCCCGGGTCCAGCCGGATCGCCGTGCGCGCCTGTTCAGGCGTCTGGTGCCAGGTCGGCACGATCCAGAAATCGGTGGTGATCTCGACCGGCGCGAACTGGGATTGCGTCAGCCGGACCCAATCCTGGTCTGGCAGGTCGGATATGCCCAGCCACCGACACCCAGCAAGAAAATCCTGAGCCGACAGAATGGCCAAGGCATCATCGGCCAGAGCGCGAGTCTCAAACAGCGCGCCAACGCGCGAACGTTGCCAGCCACCTGCGGGCGGCACCATGCCGGGCTCGCCAAACAAGGCCCGTTCGGCATCGGTCTGGGCGTCAGCATCTTCGACGCTGACGCTCAGGGCATCCAGCGCATCCAATGCATCACCCAACTGCTCCACCGCATGTTCTGGGCAGATCAGACTCAGTTCAACCATGGTGCTCAGCGGGTACGGTGGCCCAGCCACTCTTCCAGATAGTGGATGTTGGTACCGCCGCTCATGAACTTGGCGTCCACCATCAACTCGCGATGCAGCGGAATGTTGGTGTTGATGCCTTCGACCACGGTTTCGCCCAGCGCGGTGCGCATACGTGCCAGCGCCTGTTCCCGGGTGTCGCCGTGCACGATCACTTTGCCCACCATGGAGTCATAGTTGGGTGGCACGAAATAGTTGGTGTAAATATGCGAATCGACCCGTACGCCCGGTCCGCCCGGTGCATGCCACATGGTGACGCGGCCGGGTGAAGGGGTGAATTTGTAGGGGTCTTCAGCGTTCAGGCGGCATTCAATGGCGTGGCCACGCACTTCGATCTGGCGCTGGGTGAAAGGCAGACGTTCACCGGCAGCCACCATGATCTGGGTCCGGACAATGTCAATCCCGGTGGTCATCTCGGTCACCGGATGCTCGACCTGCACCCGCGTGTTCATCTCGATGAAGTAAAACTCGCCGTCTTCGTAAAGAAATTCAAAAGTGCCGGCACCCCGGTAGCCGATCTTCTTGCAGGCCGCGACACAACGCTCGCCCACCCGTTCGATGGCTTTGCGCGGGATACCCGGTGCCGGCGCTTCTTCGATGATTTTCTGGTGCCGGCGCTGCATGGAGCAGTCGCGCTCACCCAGATACACCGCATTTTTATGCTTGTCGGCCAGGATCTGGATTTCAATGTGCCGCGGGTTTTGCAGGAATTTCTCCATATAGACCGCCGCGTTACCGAAGGCGGCCTGAGCCTCAGCCTTGGTCATGGCCACAGCGTTGATCAGCGCCGCCTCGGTGTGCACCACCCGCATGCCGCGCCCACCGCCGCCGCCAGCCGCCTTGATAATGACCGGGTAGCCCACGGTACGCGCGATGCGGCGGATTTGCACCGGGTCATCCGGCAGTTCACCCTCCGAGCCCGGCACACAGGGCACACCGGCCTTGACCATGGCCTGCTTGGCCGACACCTTGTCGCCCATGATGCGAATCGACTCGGGTGTCGGGCCGATGAACTGGAAGCCGCTTTTCTCGACCCGCTCGGCAAAGTCAGCGTTTTCGCTGAGAAAGCCGTAGCCCGGGTGGATGGCCTCGGCATCGGTGACCTCGGCCGCAGAAATGATGGCCGGCATGTTGAGGTAGCTCAGCGCCGACGGCGCCGGACCGATACAAACCGCCTCTTCGGCCAACTTGACGTACTTGGCCTCCCGATCAGCCTCGGAATAGACCATCACGGCCTTGATGTCGAGCTCCCGGCAGGCGCGTTGGATCCGCAGGGCAATCTCACCCCGGTTGGCAACCAGTATTTTTTTGAACATGGGAAGGGGTCGCCGATCTCACACAATCACAAACAGCGGCTGGCCGTACTCGACGGCCTGCCCGTTGTCACACAGGATCTTCGCCACGGTGCCAGACACATCGGCCTCGATCTCGTTGAGAATCTTCATGGCCTCGATGATGCACAGGGTCTCGCCGGCCTTGATGGCGTCGCCGACCTCAACAAAAGACTTGGCACCCGGTGAGGCCGAGCGGTAAAAGGTGCCAACCATGGGTGACTTGACGGTATGGCCGACCGCCTCGGGAGCTGGGGCGGGCCCGGCAGCAGCCGGGGCGCCAGCAGTCACTGCAGCAGATGCCGGCATTTGTGCCATGACAGGATTGGCCGGCAGCGGCGCATAGTGCTGAACCATGGGCACGCCGCCTTTGACGATGCGAACCTTGCCCTCGGCTTCTGTGATCTCCAGCTCGGACACATTGGACTCGGATACCAAGTCAATGAGGGTCTTCAGTTTTCTCAGATCCATCGAATCTCCAACGATTTTTTGATGACAAGCGTCAAATTTACCTTAAAAGTGGCAAATTCGATTTAATTTCGCCGATATTTATTTTCTTGCCGACCTGATGCCCCAGGCCCGCAGAGCTCAGGACAAGCCAGACCAGGCACTCAAATCGGCTTCCGTCACACGGCCTATTTTACGGTGAGCCACCTCGCCGTCGGCCGTCAGCACCACCGTGAACGGCAGGCCACCACTCAGGTTGCCAAGGCTCTTGCTCAGCTCCAGCCCGGCCATGCCGGCCATGGCGACGGCAAACGACACCGGGCTGCGCGCCAGAAAGCGGTTGACCGCATCCGGCTGATCGACGGCAATACCCAGAACTTGCCAGCCTTTAGCCCTATTTTGCTGAAAAAAGCTACTTAAAAGGGGCAGTTCTTCGATGCAGGGCGGGCACCAGGTGGCCCAGAAGTTGACCAGCAGCGGACGGCCCCGCAGGGTGACCAGTGCCAAGGGACTGCCCTGGGGTGTGCTCAGC
>JBEGOC010000324.1:0-7090 GCA_041182225.1 Pseudomonadota bacterium
GGCCACCGGAGCAGCCGCCGGCCATGGTCACCCCCGGCAGCGGCCTCAGGGCCGACCGGCCGTTCGGCCTGAGCCCCAATACCGCCACCCTGGCGCTGTGCCTGGCCGGCGTGGCCTGCTGCGTGGCCATGGCCATGCCGCAGGTGCACATCGTGGCCGATTGCAACGACCTGGGCTACGGCGCGGCGCGCGGCGCTGAAATGCTGTCGGTGATGCTGGCCTGCGGCATTGTGAGCCGGCTGGTGTCGGGCGCCATTTGTGACCGCATCGGCGGCCTGCGCACGCTGCTGCTAGGCTCGGTGTTGCAAGGGGTGGCCCTGCTGCTGTTCCTGCCCTTTGACGGGCTGACCTCGCTCTACATCATTGCCGCCCTGTTTGGCTTGTTTCAGGGCGGCATTGTGCCGGCCTACGCCATCATCGTGCGCGAGTATTTTCCGGCGGCGCAAACCGGCGTGCGGGTAGGCACGGTGATCATGTTCACCATGGTCGGCATGGCCCTGGGCGGCTGGATGTCGGGCAAGGTGTTTGACCTGACGGGCTCCTACCACGCGGCCTTTTTGAATGGCGTGGCCTGGAACCTGCTGAATCTGACCATTGCGGTGTTTCTGCTGCGGCGCACGCTGCGCGCATGACATTTACTCATGCACTCCCCCAGAAAATATGGGGTTTTGGGCTGAGGCTTTTCCCTGATACTGCGCAGTTCTATCGCATCAACCCCAGGAGTTCCACCGCATGACTGACGAAGCGCCTCCCTCCGCCGCAGCGCCGCGACGACGTGCGGGGCGCGGCAGCGGCACCGTACGCGTTGCGCCATCCACCGTCAAGTACCGCAACCTCAAGCACCGCTTTCCGGTCATGCCGGTGGTGTCGGAGGACGAACTGGAGGCCATCCATGACGCCTCGCTGACCATTCTGGAAGAGATGGGCATGGATTTCATGCACGTGGAGGCGCGCGAAATCCTGAAAAAAGCCGGCGCCGATGTGCGACCGGGTTCGGAGCGGGTGCGCTTTGACCGCAACCTGATCCTGCAGGCCATCAAGACCTGCCCGTCCGAGTTCACCCTGCATGCGCGCAACCCCGAGCGCAACATCCGCATCGGCGGCAAAAACCTGGCCTTTGCCCAGGTGGCCAGCCCGCCGAATTGCTCGGACATGCAGGGCGGCCGGCGCGCCGGCAACCAGCGGGATTTCCGCAACATGATCAAGCTGGCGCAGCGCTACGACGTGGTGCACTGCACCGGCGGCTACCCCGTCGAGCCGGTGGACCTGCACGCCTCGGTGCGGCACCTGGACTGCCTGTCGGACATCGCCAAGCTGACTGACAAGGCCTTCCATGCCTACTCACTGGGGAAGGAACGCAACCGCGACGGCCTGGAAATCGCCCGCATTGCGCGGGGTATCAGCGCCGAGCAGATGGACCGCGAGCCCTCACTGTTCTCGGTGATCAACAGCTCGTCGCCGCTGCGGCTGGACACGCCGATGCTGCAGGGCATCATCGAGATGTCGGCGCGCAACCAGATCATCATGCTGACGCCATTCACACTGGCCGGCGCCATGGCGCCGGTCACCATTGCCGGCGCACTGGCGCAGCAGAATGCCGAAGCCCTGGCCGGCATTGCCTTCACCCAGCTGGTGCGGCCCGGCGCCCCGGTGGTGTACGGCGGCTTCACCTCGAACGTGGACATGAAGACCGGTGCCCCCGCCTTCGGCACGCCCGAGTACATGAAGGCCGTGCTGGCTGGCGGCCAGTTGTGCCGCAAATACGGTATTCCCTACCGCACCTCCAATGTCTGCGCCGCCAACACGGTGGACGCCCAGGCCGCTTACGAATCGGTGTTTTCGCTCTGGGCGCTGACGCAGGCCGGTGGCAACTTCATCATGCACGCCGCAGGCTGGATGGAGGGCGGCCTGACCTGCTCCTTTGAGAAGTTCATTCTGGACTGCGACCTGCTGCAGATGGTGGCCGAGTTCCTGACGCCGCTGGACGTCAGCCCGGCCGGCCTGGGGCTGGATGCGGTGCGCGAGGTGGGGCCCGGCGGCCACTACTTTGGCACAGCACACACGCTGGAGCGCTTTGAGACCGCGTTCTACTCACCCATCATCTCCGACTGGCGCAACTTTGAAACCTGGCAGGAAGCCGGCAGTCCCACCGCTTACCAAAAAGCCAACGCCATCTGGCAAAAAGAGCTGGCGGCCTACGAGCGCCCGCCGATGGACGCGGCCATCGAAGAAGAACTGGATGCCTTCGTGGCGCGGCGCAAGGCCGAGGGTGGTTCGCCCACCGATTTTTGATCTGCTAAATTCAAAAGCAAACTGCAACAAGCCCCTGATGAAGGAACAAGCGTGAAGACGACAGCACAAGTGGTGGTGATTGGCGGTGGTGTGGTGGGGTGCTCGGTGCTCTACCACCTGACCAAAAAGGGCTGGACAGACGTGATGCTGCTGGAGCGCGACCAGCTCACCTCGGGCTCCACCTGGCACGCGGCCGGCGGCTTTCATACGCTCAATGGCGACCCCAATGTGGCCATGCTGCAAAGCTACACCGTGGGGCTTTACAAGGAGCTCGAAGAAATCTCCGGCCAGTCCTGCGGCCTGCACCTGTCCGCGGGCATCATGCTGGCCGACACGCCGGAGCGGCTGGAGTTTTTGAAAACCACCGTGGCCAAAGGCCGCTACCTGGGCATGGCCACCGAAATCGTCTCGGTTTCGGAGGCCAAGCGCTATTTCCCGTTCATTGAAGACCAGCATTTCATCGGCGCACTGCTGGACCCGAATGAGGGCCACCTCGACCCCTCGGGCACCACCTACGCCTATGCCAAGGCCGCCAAGCTCGGCGGCGCCACCATCGAGGTGCAGACCAAGGTAGAGAGCCTGGAACAAAAACCCGACGGCACCTGGCGTGTCATCACCAACCAGGGGGTGGTGGAGTGCGAGCACGTGGTCAATGCCGGCGGCCTGTGGGCCCGCGAGGTCGGCCGCATGGTGGGCATCGAGCTGCCGGTGCTGGCCATGGAGCACATGTACCTGGTGACCGATGAGATCCCCGAGATCGGCGAGTACAACCGCAGCACCGGCAAGGACATTGCCCACGTGATCGACTTCGGCGCCGAGTGCTACCTGCGCCAAGAAGGCAAGGGCATCGTGCTGGGCGCTTATGAGAAGGCCTGCGTACCCTGGTCGCCCAAGACCACGCCGTGGAGCTTTGGCCAGGAGCTGCTGCAACCTGACCTGGACCGCATCGCGCCCTCGTTGGAGGTCGCGTTCCGGCACTTCCCGCGGCTGGAGAATGCCGGCATCAAGCGCGTCATCAACGGCCCCTTTACCTTTGCCCCGGACGGCAACCCCCTGGTCGGCCCGGTGCGCGGCCGCACCAATTTCTGGTCGGCCTGCGGCGTGATGGCCGGCTTCAGCCAGGGTGGTGGCGTGGGGCTGGCGCTGTCCAACTGGATGGTGGATGGCGACCCCGGCTTTGACATCTGGGGCATGGATGTGGCGCGCTACGGCGACTGGGCCACCCGCACCTACACCAACGCCAAAGTGCGCGAGAACTACTCGCGCCGCTTCAGCATCCGCTTCCCCAATGAGGAATTGCCGGCCGGCCGGCCGCTGCAGACCACCCCGCTGTACGACACCTTCCTGGCCCAAGGGGCGGTGATGGGCGACTCTTGGGGCATGGAGACACCGCTGTGGTTTGCGCCACCCGGCGAGAAGGCAGAAGACATCGTGTCCTTCCACCGCTCCAACGACTTCGAACCGATCAAGGCCGAATGCCGGGCGGTGCGCGAGGCCGTGGGTGTGACCGAGATCGCCAACTTTGCCAAGTATGAGATCACCGGTGCCGGGGCCGAGGCCTGGCTGCTGAAGGTCATGACCAACACCATGCCCAAGCAGGGCCGGCTGATGCTCACGCCCATGCTCAACCACCAGGGCAAGATCATCGGCGACTTCACCGTGGCCAAGGCCGCCGAGCACCGCTACATGATGTGGGGTTCCAGCCAGGCGCAGGTCTACCACATGCGCTGGTTCGAGCAGACCCTGCCCAAGGACGGCTCGGTCAAGATCGAGGCGCTGGGCATGAAGCTGATCGGCCTGTCGATCGCCGGCCCCCAAGCCCGTGCCCTGCTGCAGCGCCTGACCGACGACGATGTGTCCAATGACGCTTTCAAGTTCATGGACTACCGCGAAATGGAAGTGGCCACGGTCAAGGCGCAGGTGAACCGTGTGACCTACACCGGCGACCTGGGCTATGAGATCTGGGTGGCGCCAGAGTACCAGCGCCGTCTGTATGAAAGCATTCAGGCTGCGGGTGCCGACCTGGGCCTGAAAAACTTTGGCATGCGCGCCCTGCTGTGCCTTCGGCTGGAGAAAAACTTCGGCACCTGGTACCGCGAGTTCCGCCCGATTTACGGCCCGTTCGAGGCCGGGCTGGACCGCTTCATCAAGCTCGACAAGCCCGACTTCATTGGCAAGGCAGCGGCGCTCAAGGAGAAGCAGGACGGCCCCAAACGCCAGCGGGTCTTCATGGTGGTCGATGCGCTGGACGCGGATGTGATGGGCGATGAGCCGATCTGGGTGGACGGCAAGGTGGCGGGCTGGGTCACCTCGGGCGGCTTCGGCCATTATGTGAACCAGTCGCTGGCGCAAGGTTATCTGCCCACTGAACTGATCAAGCCCGGCATGCAGCTGGAGATCGAGATCCTGGGTGAGCGCCGGCCGGCCCGGCTGCAGATGGACCCGCCCTTTGACCCCGAAGCCAAACGCATGAGGATGTGAGCATGTCGCAGCGCTATTCCATCTGGTCGCTGCTCAAGCACGCCATGGGCGGGCACAAGGGCTGGGAGCGCGCCTGGCGTGACCCCGAGCCCAAGAAGTCTTACGACGTGGTGATCATCGGCGGCGGCGGCCACGGCCTGGCCACCGCCTATTACCTGGCCAAGAACCACGGCATCCGCAACATCGCGATCCTGGAGAAGGGCTACATCGGCTCGGGCAATGTGGGGCGCAACACCACCATCGTGCGCTCCAACTACATGATGCAAGAGAACACGCCGTTCTACGAGCACTCGATGGAACTCTGGCGCGGCCTGTCGGACGACCTGAACTACAACGTGATGTTCTCGCCCCGCGGCTACCTGTTTGCCGCCTGCTCGCAGGGCTCGCTCGACGCCCTGGTGCGGCGTGCCAATACCATGCGCCTGAACGGCATTCGCGCCGAGATCCTGACGCGCGAGGAGGTGATGAAAGAGGCACCCTACCTCGACTACACCGAGCAGGCCCGCTTTCCAATCTATGGCGGCATGCTGCAGCCGGATGCCGGTACCGCACGCCATGACGCCGTGGCCTGGGGCTACGCCCGCGCGGCCGACCAGCTGGGCGTGGACATCATCCAGAACTGCGAGGTGCAGGACTACCTCTGGGCGGGTGAGCGCATCGTCGGCGTCAAGACCAGCCGGGGCAACATCGCCGCCGGCAAGGTGGCGGTGGCGGTGGCCGGCCACACCTCGGTGCTGGCGCAGAAGGCCGGGCTGCGGCTACCGATTGAGAGCCATGTGCTGCAGGCGTTTGTGACCGAATCGATCAAGCCGGTGATCCACCACGTGGTGGTGTGGTCGGCCACCTATTTTTATGTCTCGCAGTCGGACAAGGGTGGCTTGGTGTTTGGCGGCCACATCGACCGCTACAACAGCTACGCCCAGCGCGGCAACCTGCCCAGCATTGCCGAAACGGCGCAGGGGCTGGTCAGCCTGGTGCCCTTTGCGGCGCGGCTGCGCCTGCTGCGGCACTGGGGCGGCATCATGGACATGACGCCTGACGGCAGCCCGATCATCACCACCACGCCCGTGCCCGGCCTGTACCTGAACGGCGGCTGGTGCTATGGTGGCTTCAAGGCCACCCCGGCCTCAGGCTGGTGTTTTGCGCACACCATCGCCAATGACGCGCCGCATGCCTTTAATGCCGGCTTCACCATGGACCGGTTTGCCAAGGGCCGCTACATCGACGAAGCGGGCTACGGCCCCTACAACCATCTGCAGTAAGGCCCGCCCCATGCTCAGAATCCAATGCCCCTACTGCGGTGTGCGCGACCATGAGGAGTTCTCCTATTTTGGCGATGCCACCAAGGTCTACCCACCCCTGGACGCCGAACACCACGACGGCTGGGTGGAGGCGGTCTATATGCGCGACAACCCCAAGGGCGTCCATGCCGAGTTCTGGCAGCATACCCTGGCCTGCCGTCGCTGGCTGGTGGTGCGACGCGACACCGTGACGCACGACATCCTGTCGGTGGTGCCGGCACGCGAAAGGGCCCTGCCATGAGCCAGCCCAGCGCCGCCACCGGCCCCTTTCGCACTGCCTTGCCGGGCCGGACCTCACGCGACAGCACCCACAGTTTCAGCTTTGACGGCCGCAGCCTGCAGGGCTATGCCGGCGAGACGGTGGCCGCCACGCTATTGGCCCATGGCATTCACCTGGTGGGGCGCTCGTTCAAGTACCACCGGCCACGCGGCATCCTGGCCGCCGGCATTGAAGAGCCCAATGCCCTGCTCACGGTAGGGCGTGGCGCCGGGCAGGAGCCCAACATCGCCGCCACTGTGCTGGAGTTGCACGATGGCCTGGTGACGCGCACGCAAAACGCCTGGCCGTCGGTCGGCTTTGACCTGATGGCGGTCAACTCACTGCTGTCGCCACTGTTTGTGGCAGGTTTTTATTACAAGACCTTCATGGGCCCGACGCGCCGGGCCTGGATGTTCTACGAACATTTCATCCGCCGCGCGGCCGGGCTGGGCGCCACCTCCGAGGCGCCCGACCCCGACCGCTATGACTGGCACCATGGCTTCACTGACCTGCTGGTGATCGGCTCGGGGCCAGCCGGCCTGAGCGCGGCGCTGCGGGCGGCGCAGGCCGGCGTGGACGTGACCCTGGTGGAGCAAGACTTTGAAGCTGGCGGCTCGCTGCTGAACCAGCCCACCGACAGCGCGCAGGCGCACTGGCTGAGCAACACGCTGGCTGAACTCAACGCCAGCGGCCGGGTGCGGCTGCTGACGCGGGCCACGGCCTTTGGCCTGTACGACGGCAACACAGTGGGCGTGGT
>JBEGOC010000325.1:0-4958 GCA_041182225.1 Pseudomonadota bacterium
GTGCACGGCGGCGACCAGATGGTCACGGCCACCGCGCGCGCCGAGGTGATCCTCAGCGCCGGCAGCATCGGTTCGCCGCAGCTGCTGCAGCTGGCGGGCATCGGCCCGGGCGCCTTGCTGCAGCAGCACGGCATTGCGGTGCGGCACGACGCGCCGGGCGTGGGTGCCATTCTGCAAGACCACCTGCAAATCCGCACCGTGGTCAAGGTCAGCGGCGTCAAGACCCGCAATGTCCAGGCCAATTCGCTCTGGGGTAAGGCCATGATCGGGCTGGAATACGCGCTCAAGCGCACCGGGCCGATGAGCATGGCGCCGTCGCAGCTCGGCGCCTTCACCCGCAGCGACCCGGCCCAGCCCTGGCCCAACATCCAGTACCACGTGCAGCCGCTCAGCCTGGACGCCTTTGGCGAGCCGCTGCACCGCTTCAATGCCTTCACCGCCAGCGTCTGCAACCTCAACCCCACCAGCCGTGGCACGGTGCAGATCCAGAGCCCGCGCTTTGACCAGGCGCCGCTGATCTCGCCCAACTACCTGAGCACCGACGCCGACCGCCAGGTGGCGGCCGACTCGCTGCGGGTGACGCGGCACATCGTGGCCCAGCCGGCGCTGGCGCGCTATGCGCCGCAGGAGTTCAAACCCGGCGTGCAGTTCCAGACCGACGCCGACCTGACTCGCCTGGCCGGCGACATCGCCACCACCATCTTTCACCCGGTCGGCACCACCAAGATGGGGCGGGATGACGACCCGCTGGCGGTGGTGGATGCGCGGCTGCGCGTACGTGGGCCGGGCGGCCTGGTGGCCGGCCTGCGCGTGGTGGATGCCGGCGTGATGCCGGTCATCACCAGCGGCAACACCAATTCGCCCACGCTGATGGTGGCTGAGAAGGCGGCGCAATGGATCTTCGAGGACGCAGCCCGGCACCCGGCAGGGTAAATCCGAAGAGGGTAAGTCCGGATGCCGGCGCTGCGCCCTTGTCTTACAGTGCTGCAACTCACCGGTGGCCGCGAGGCCAGACAAAGGCGAGAGGCCCAGGAGACAGCCCGCCATGCGCCAACCCGGCACATGGGCGGTTGCACAGCGAGCGTGCACAGAAAAACACCGGCAACCCCGGTGTTTTTTTCGTTACAGTAGGGGCTTCGTCATGCAGCCGGCCTGTCAAAACGCCGTGGGAGAATCAGCGGGATGACAAGCGGTCCGACCAAATACCAGCAATCTAGAGAGCAGAGCGCTGAAATCATGCGCCAGGTGCTCGGCCTGATGGCACAGCACGACGCGGCCTTCAACCCGGTCAACTACGCGCTCTGGTACGAGCATGCCGCCGGTCTCAACAACCGCCTGTCGGTGGCCTTGCAGGAAGCGCTCAAGACCGAGCCGCGTTTGTCAGACGCCACGCTGTTTCGTCTGCACCAGGAGTTCATGGTCGAGCCCGACGCGCTGGCCATGCAGCAGGTCAGCCAACAGTTGCAGCGGGCCATCAGCGGCGTCAAAGGGCAGGCCGAGCGCACCGGGGAGCAGGCGGGTGTTTACGAGGGCCAGCTCAACCTGCTGGTACGCAACATCCGCAACGGCTCGCCGCTGGCGGCACAGTCACTGCTGAACCGCATCGTCAAAGACACCACGCAAATGAGCGATAGCGCGCGTGAACTCTCCAGCGAAGTCGCCATATGCCGCTTGGAAATCGACCGGCTCTCGACCGAGCTGGTCCGTGCCCTGGACGAGGCCCTGATCGACCCGCTGACGGGCATTTTGAACCGCAAGGGTTTCGACCAGAAGCTGGCCGACATGTTCAAGACGCCTGCCCGTCCGGGGGAAGCCCATTGCCTGGTGCTGCTGGACATCGACCTGTTCAAGCGGGTCAACGACACGTACGGCCATGTGATGGGCGACCGGGTCATCCAGGCCGTGGGCGAGATGTTGACCACCGGTCTCACCCAGGTGGCCACCCATTCGGTGGCTCGCTACGGCGGCGAGGAGTTTGCCATTCTGCTGCCCAACGCATCGATCACCATCGCCGCCCAGGTGGCAGAAACTGTGCGGCAGCGCACCAAGGGCATCAAGATCCGCGACCGCCGAGCCAACAATCTGGGTATTTCCATCACCATCTCCGGGGGGGTGGCGGCCCTGCGCGCCGGCGATGATGTGAAGAGCTTCATCCATCGCGCCGATCGCGCGCTGTACCAGGCCAAGGTGGCGGGCCGCGACCGCATCAGCGGTTACTGAGCGGGCCGCTGGCCGTTGGTGCGGCTGCCGGCCAGGCCAGGTCGCTCACCCGGCGCGGCTTGCCAATCGGCGTCGTGGCCTGCGCCTTTTGCACAGCCAGGATGTCTTCCTCGCTGGGGTACAGGCCCTGCAGCCAGTAATCGAACACCCGGCGGGCGATCGGGGCGGCGTTCTGGGCGCCAAAGCCGGCATTCTCGACCACCAGGGCCAGCGCTATTTTCGGATCTTCGGCTGGCGCATAGGCCATGTAGAGGGCGTGGTCGCGCAGGCGTTCGTCGATCTTGGAGGCGACGTATTTTTCGCCCTGTTTGATTTGTATCACCTGCGCAGTGCCGGTTTTGCCGGCACTGGTAAATGGCGCGCCGATGAAGCTGGCCGCCGAGGTGCCCTCGAGGTTGACCCCGATCAAGGCGTCCCGGATGACGGCGATGTTTTCCGGCCGGGCCACAGGCTGGCTGAGCGTCTGCGGGCTGGTCTGGCGCGGCTCGCGCGTCATCATGTCCACCACCTGGCGCAGCAGGTGCGGCTTCATGCGTACGCCCTGGTTGGCCAGGGTGGCGGTGGCCGAGGCCAGTTGCAACATGGTGAAGTTGTTGTAGCCCTGGCCGATCCCGATCGAGATGGTTTCACCGGCGTACCATTTTTGCTGGTCGGCCCGCTTGAAGGCCCGGCGCTTCCAGTCGGTTGACGGCAGCAGGCCGCGCACCTCGCCGTAGATGTCAATGCCGGTGAGTTCGCCAAAGCCAAAGCGCTGCATCTGGTCGTGGATGGCGTCCACGCCCATGTCGTTGGCCAGGATGTAGTAGTAGGTGTCGCAGGACTGCACGATCGAGCGGTACATGTTGACCATGCCGTGACCGCCTTCCTTGTCGTCGCGGAAGCGATGGTTGCCGAACATGAAGAAACCGGGGTCAGCGATCGACTGTTCGGGCCGCCGGGCGCCGGTCTCGAGCGCGGCCAGCGCCATGAACGGCTTGTAGGTGGAGCCCGGCGGGTAGGTGCCGCGCAGCGCACGGTTGAGCAGCGGCTTGTCGGGTGATTCGTTCAGGGCCTGCCAGCTTTCGCTGTCGATGCCTTCGACAAACA
The DNA here is from genome assembly GCA_041182225.1 of Pseudomonadota bacterium. Taxonomy (GTDB): domain Bacteria; phylum Pseudomonadota; class Gammaproteobacteria; order Burkholderiales; family Burkholderiaceae_C; genus Rhodoferax. The sequence continues at coordinate 3,307 of JBEGOC010000325.1, forward strand.
GGTTGGGGTCAAAGGTGGGTTTGCTGACAAAGGCAAGGATCTCCCCGGTTTTGGGGTCCAGCGCCACCAGAGCGCCCCGGCGTTGGCCATAGAGATCCTCCACCAGTTGTTGCAGCTTGATGTCGATCGACAGTTGCACGGTGTTGCCCGGGGTAGCGGGCTGGCTGGCCAGCTTGCGTGTGGCCCGGCCGCCGGCCGAGGTTTCGACCGAATCGACGCCGGTGATGCCATGCAGCTCGGCCTCGAAGCTCTGCTCCACCCCCAGCTTGCCGATGTACTCGGTGCCGCGGTAGTTGGCCGGGTCTTCCGACTCTTCGAGCTTTTCCTTTTCGGCGGCATTGATGCGGCCGATGTAGCCGATCACGTGGCTGGCCAGCTCGCCATAGGGGTAGCTGCGGAACAGCCGGGCCTTGATGTCCACGCCGGGAAAACGGAACCGCTGCGCGGCAAAGCGCGCCACCTCTGCATCGCTCAGACGGGTGCGCAGCGGCAACGATTCAAAGCTCTTGGACTCCTCCATCAGCTTGCGAAAGCGCCGGCGGTCGCGCGCGCTGATGTCCACCACCTGCGCCAGCTGGTCGATGGTCTGTTCCAGGTTCAGCACCTTGGACGGCGTGACCTCCAGCGTGTAGGCCGAGTAGTTGGTGGCCAGTACCACGCCGTCACGGTCCAGGATCAGGCCGCGGTTTGGCACCACGGGCACGATGGCGGTGCGGTTGTTTTCGGCCTGTTCCAGCAATTCCGAATGACGCACCACCTGCAGGTAGACCAGCCGCCCCGCGAGCAGCAGCAGGCAGGCCAGCACGAAAAGGGTGGCGGCCAGCACCCGCGCACGAAAACGGCTCAGGTCGGCTTCGACGTTGCGCAGTTCGGTCATGGTCCGGGCGGGGTCGTCGTGCCGCGGCTACAGCGGCCGGTGTGCATCGGGGTCGGGCGCGCGGCGCTGTGGCAGCAACAGCAGCACGCTCACCACCGGCCAGAGCAGCGCCTCCAACACCGGGGCCAGCAGGATAGACAGCCCGGGAAAGGTGCCGCCAGCTGCCATGCGCACGCCCAGCTCCACGCCATGTGCCACCACGAACAGCGGCATGATCTGCATGGCTTGCGAGGGCACGCTGAACCAGAGCAGGCGCCGGTGCAGCGCCGTGGCCAGGTAGCTCAGGCAGGTGTAGGCCAGGGCGTGCTGGCCCAGCACCGAGCCCTGGTGCACGTCCACCAGCAGGCCGAACACGAAGGCCGAGGTCATGCCCACGCGCTGAGGCTGGTGGATGGTCCAGAACACCAGCACCAGCGCCAGGCCATCGGGCACCCAGGCGGCCCGCCCCCAGACCCCCATGTTCAACAGCATGTTCAGGCTCAGCGCGGCGAGCAGCGTGCCCCAGATGAACAGCGGCCGCGCGGGCAGCAGCAGTTGCTGGCCGGGCCGCATGATCAGTTGCGACCGCCTTGGCGCGCCGGCGTCGGGCCGGTCGCCGGTTCCACGGGCGCCGGCACCACCGGCTGCAGCGGCGCCAGCACCAGCACGTGCTCGACCCCATTGACCTGGGCCAGCGCCTGGCAGCTGATGCGGGCAAAGCCCGAGTCCACCCGGCGCTCCACCTTGTCCACCCGTGCTACCGGCAGTCCGGCCGGGTAGACCCCATCCACGCCGC
>JBEGOC010000326.1:0-4903 GCA_041182225.1 Pseudomonadota bacterium
GCGTGCAGGGCAAAGTCATCGGCGCAGACGATCAGCGGGCGTTCGGTGCGCACTGGCACAGCCTCGGCAGTCACGCGGCCTGCCAGTAGCCGGGCTGGCCGTAATGGTGCTTGAGAAAGTCGATCCACAGCCGCACCCGCAGCGGCAGGTGCTTGGCATGGGCAAACACGGCGTAAATGCCATTGGGTGGCGCGGCAAAGTCGTCCAGCACCGAGGCCAGGGTACCGGCCGCCACCTCCGACTCGACCTCCCAGGTGCTGCGCCAGGCAATGCCCAGGCCGCGCAGACACCATTCGTGCAGCACCTGGCCGTCCGAGCAGTCGAGCGGCCCCTGTGGCTTGAGGTAAAGCAGCTCGGTGCCCTCGCCCCTGGGGACGGAAAAAGCCCAACCCCGGGTTTGCGAGGCGTCGCTGGACAACGTGAGGCAGTCAAACCGGCTCAGGTCCTGCGGCTGCTGCGGCCGGCCGTGGCGCCGCAGGTAAGCCGGCGTGGCCACACACAGCCGGCGGTTGTCGGCCAGCCGCACGCTGACCAAGGACGAGTCAGGCAGATCGCCGACGCGCACCGCGCAGTCCACCGCCTCGCCGGTCAGGTCCACCACCCGGTCGCTCAGGTTCAGCGAGATCGTGACCTCGGGATGCAGCTCGCGAAAGCGCGGCACCAGCGGCGCCACATGCCGGCGGCCAAAGCCGGCCGGTGCCGTGATGCGCAGGTGGCCGCTGGCCTTGACGCCGCCGGCCGAGACACTGGCCTCGGCATTGGCCAGGTCGGCCAGCAGGCGCTGGCAGTCTTCCAGAAAGGCGCTGCCCTCGTGCGTGAGCGTGATGCGCCGGGTGGTGCGCACCAGCAGCTTGACGCCCAGCCGTTCTTCGAGCGCGTCGAGCCGACGCCCCATGATGGCCGGCGCCACGCCCTCGGCCAGCGCAGCAGCGGTCAGGCTGCCCCGGGTGGCCACCGAGACGAACGATTCGAGCTGCTTGAGCTTGTCCATGGCCGGCCATTATGGCGCTGCGCCCCCAAGGCGGGGCGGGCTTTTTCCCAGCCTGGCGCGATGGTATAAGAGAGGCCATCCCCACTCAGCAACGCTGTCCGCACAGGCAGCCGCCACGCCATGAGCCAGCACACAGTGACTGCCGCCGACATCCTGCGTCAGGCCGAACGGGTCGGTTGGACGGTGCCCGAAACCCGGGCCGCCGAAATCGCCGAAGCCGCTACCGCCACCTACGCGGCCTTGGGGCGGGCTGCCGCCCGGCTCGATGTTGATGTTGACACCCAGTCGCTGGCAGCCGCGCTGACGCAGACGCGGGCGGCCGCACCCACACCGGGTGACCCGTCCTCGGCGGCGCCCGAAGCACCGCCGACCGTGACCCGTCAGTCCAGCCGGGTGGCCGCGGCCCGCGCCCTGCGCGAGGGCCGGGTCACATCGGTGGCCCTGACCGAAGCGGCCCTGGCCGCCGCCCAGGCTGCGCAACCGAAGCTCAACGCTTTTGTCCGGTTAGACGAAGCCTCGGCCCTGGCCGCCGCCCGCCAATGCGACGCCGACCTGGCGCAGGGCCGGCTGCGCGGCCCGCTGCACGGGGTGCCGCTGGCGCACAAGGACATGTTTTACCGGCAGGGCCTCGTGTCGAGCTGCGGCAGCAAAATCCGCCAGCACTGGGTCGCACCCACCACCGCCAGCGTGCTGGAGCGCCTGGACGCGGCCGGCGCGGTGCAGATCGGCACCCTGAACATGACCGAGTTCGCCTACGGCCCAACCGGGCAAAACGCTTTTCTGGGCGATGCCCGCAACCCCTGGAATACTAACTACATCACTGGCGGCTCGTCCAGCGGCTCTGGCGCGGCGGTGGCGGCCCGCGTGGTGTACGGCGCGCTGGGCTCGGACACGGCAGGTTCGGTGCGCCTGCCGGCGGCCATCTGCGGCCTGGTCGGCATGAAAACCACCTTCGGCCTGGTGTCGCGCGCCGGTGCCATGCCGCTGTCGCAATCGCTCGACACCGTGGGCCCGCTGACGCGCACAGTGGCCGACAACGCCCTGCTGCTGTCGCTGCTGGCCGGGCACGACCCACGCGACCCCTGCACCGCCGCCACCGGTACCGCGCCGGATTACAGCCAACAGCTGCACGGCCCGGTGCAGGGGCTGCGCATCGGCATCCCGAAAGGCTATTTCGACCGCGGTGTCGAAGCGGAAGTGGCGGCCTGCCTGGCCCGGGCCAGCGCAGTGCTGGCCCGGCTGGGGCTGAGCCTGGTCGAGGTGGAGATGCCCGACCTGGACGCGGTCAATGCGGTCGGCCTGCTGCTGACCTGGGGCGATGTGCTGGCCATTCACGGCCCCTGGATGCGCGACTGCCCGGAGCATTACACCGCGCAGACCCGCGGCCGCATCTTGGGCACGCTGGCCGTCACGGCCCAGGGCTTTGCCAATGCCCAGCGGCTGCGCGGGCCGCTGCTGCATGACTTCTGCGCCCGCGTGTTCAGCCAGTGCGATGCGGTGCTGGCGCCGGTACTGCCGTTTGAGGTGCCGCGCCTGTCCGAGGTGGACGTGTCGGGCGGCGCCAACACGCAGCGCATCCTCAATGAGATCACACGCCTGATGCGCCCGGTCAATGTGCTGGGCTTGCCGGCGCTGACGGTGCCCGGCGGCGCCACCGCCAACGGGCTGCCCTGCGGCCTGCAGCTGATCGGCCGGCCGTTTGCCGAGGCCACGCTGTACCGCATCGGCCAGGCTTACGAGACTGCCACCGGGTTTTCTGACTGGGCGCCACCGGCGCTGACCCAGGCCGGCTGAGCGCCACACACCGCGCCGCGCGGCGGCGTTACGACTCTCCATATTTGCTCCACACTTGGGCGGCACAGTCACCAGACCATGGCGCCCCGAGCCGTGGATGTACTGGAGACCTTCATGCCAAAAACCATGACCCTGATACAGCGCGCCGGCACCGGCGTCCTGCTGATTCTGACCCTGTGCCTGAGCGCCTGCGGCGGCGGCACTGCCACAGCGCTGCCGGACCCGCCCGCAGTCGCGCTGGCCGCCGCCAGCGACCGCATTGCGCTGGGCCAGCAGATCTTCACCGACTGCAACCTGTCGGAGCCGCGCGGCACCGCCTGCGCCGCCTGCCACCAGGCCAACATGGGTTTTGCCGGCAACCACGGCGGCCGCGACGGTGTGGCGGTGGGCAGCATGCCGGGTTCGATCGGCTCGCGCAACGCCATGACCAACAGCTACCTGGGCCTGATCCCGGCACCGCTGAGCTTCGTCACCACCAACGGTGAGACCGAAGCGGTGGGCGGCCTGTTCTGGGACGGCCGGGCCGACTCGGCCGAGCTGCAGGCGCTGGGCCCGCTGCTCAACCCGCTGGAGATGAACAACCCGGACCGCCAGAGCGTGGTCAACAAAATCGCGGCGTCACGCTACGCGGCCCAGTTCCAGCAGGCCTTTGGCGCCAACATCTTCGCGGATACCGATGCCGCCTTCACCTCGATCGGGGTGGCCATCGCCGCCTTTGAGCGGGCCCGGCTGCAGCCCTTCAGCGCCAAGTATGACGCCATGGTGCGCGGCCAGGCCGTGTTCAGCCCAGCCGAGGCGCGAGGCATGGCCCTGTTCATGGACCCAGCCAAAGCCAACTGTGCCGGCTGCCACCTGATGAACCCGACCAGCGGCAAGCCCGAAGACTCGGCCTTCTCGGAATTTACCTACTACGCCAGCGGCATCCCGCGCAACCCCGCGATTCCGAAAAATGCCGACCCGACCTTTTTTGACCTGGGCCTGTGCGGCCCTGACCGTATCCCGCCCACCCTGCCGGGTACCGTAGCGCCGGGCGTGACCATCGACAACTTCTGCGGCAAGTTCCGCATGCCCACGCTGCGCAATGTGGCCGAACGCCCGGCCTTCATGCACAACGGCGTCTTCAAGACCCTGCCCGAGGTGCTGCGCTTTTATTCGACGCGCAACAGCGATCCGCAGCGCTGGTACGGCCAGGCGGTCAGCAATGACCTGCCGGCCCAGTACCTGGGCAACATCGAAAAGGTGAAGGCGCCGTTCAACCGTGCGGCAAGCGCCGGGCCGGCACTGACCGAAGCCGAGATCGCCGACATCGTGGCCTTCTTGCATACCCTGAGCGATGGCTACCAAGCCCCCTGACGGTGCGGTGGCAACCCTGCGCCCGGTCGGCGCTCGTCTTTTTTGATGTGAGTCAATTGCTTTGGGCGCCCAACGCTTACCTTCGCCAGGCTTGCGTCGGCTGCCACCTGTCGGCAGCGCGCAGGACAAAGCGAAGGGCGGCGATGGATTTCAAACTGATTGAGCGAGCGATGGCCTTTGTGCGCCAACAGAGCAGCAGTGAGGGTGCGGTACCGGCCTGGGGCCGCTACCAGAAGCTGGTGACCGACCACCTGCGCGACGGGTTCAACCCCAAGCCGCGCATGCCGCCCGAGTACTACTATGCCTACCTGCGCTGCAAGGGTCTCAAGCACACCGAATCGCTGGCCACCATGGGGCTGGCCACCGACGACACCGCCACCCCAGACCCCAAAAAGCCGTTCTGGAAACTGTGGTGAGCTGCGGCGCCGGGGCCGCCCACTAAGATCGCGCCCATGCGCCTGCGGATCGCCCACCAACTCTCGCTGTTATTGGCTGGCGCCGTGGTGCTGGCGGTTCTGGCGGTCGGCGGGGTGAGCCTGTGGAACCTGCGCAATGGCTTTGCCGACTACCTGCAACTGCGCGACGAAGAACAATTAACCCGCTTTGTGACGCTGCTGGAACGCCGCGCCGCCACCGATCCGAGCATGGCCTGGCTGCGCGGCAACCGGGAGGCGCAGCGTGCGGTGCTCGATGAATTGCAGGGCCGTCCGCCCCGGCCGCGTCCCGGCCCGCCCGAGCCGCCTCCCGATGGTCTGCCCGACGAGG
>JBEGOC010000327.1:0-12429 GCA_041182225.1 Pseudomonadota bacterium
GCGGCGTGACACTCCCGCTCTCGGACGCACTCATCGCTGCGGTGGCACGGCGGAATGGGGTGCCCATCCTCACGGCCGATGCCCATTTCCAGCATCTGTCGGTTGGGTTGGTTGAGGCGCCGTTGTCGCCCCGCCAATGAGGGCGCAGAGCAATCGGCGCGCCCAACCTGACGAAGTGCGGGTGGTGGTGGTTTATGCGTGCCATCGGGCCTTAGGCCACGTGTTTATTGGGTTTATTGCTATTTAATTTGTAGTAAGTCTCTGCGTCGTTTCTGGTTCTGGTGATGACTTGCACGAGAGACGTCCATTTCACGCAGCAGCGGGTTTCTCCCGGTGTCTTTCGTTTGACCGAAACAACACTCGCCAGCACGGCGGGTGGCTGTGGCGACAGACCGGAGCCCATTCGCGGTTGCCACAGACTTGGCACGCCCAGGCCGCATTCACGCTCGTCCGTTGACACCCCCGCAACGGTCCACCGCGAGCACGCAGGCCTGGCGCCACGGACGCCCGGCGGGCCAGCCAAGCCCTTTGTGCTGAGCCTCGCGACGCAAGCACCTCCCGGATTCGACAGAAGTTAGTCTTTCGGCCGGAAGCTGATCACCAGGGGCGAGGGCACCCGGCCGTCCACGTCGCGCGGCAGGGTTTCGGTTTTGTCGATGGCCTTGAGCACGGCATCGTCCCAGGCCTTCACGCCGCTGGACTTCACAAGTTTACGGCTCAGGATGGTGCCGTCGGGCGAGCTCCGCACCTCCACCTCGGCACTGGCGTTGCTGCCGATCTCCTCGGTGAAGACGATGTTGGGCCGGATCTTGGCACGAATGCGTCCGCCGTAGCTGGCCGACGGCCCGGCTGATTGCTGTGCCGTGCCGGTCGCGCCCGCTGGCCCGGTGGCGCCCGCCATCCCGGCGATGCGCTTCATGTTTTCCTGGCGCAGCGCTTCGCTGCGCTTTTCCTCTTCAGCCGCTTTGCGGCGGGCTTCGGCTTGCTGACGCTCCTCGGCGCGCTTTTTGTCCTGGGCCAGCTTGTCGCGTTTGACTTGCTCCTGTTTGAGCTGTTCTTGCTTCAACTTTTCCTGCTTTTGCCGGTCCTCGCGCTGACGCGCCAGGTCTTTCTCCTTTTGCAGTTGCTTGCGCTGCTTCTCCTGCTCGCGCGCAATGTCGACCTTGGGCGGCTCGACTTCGGTGGGTGGGGGCGGCGCTGCGGCAGCCTGCGGCGGCGCGGGTGGCGCTTCCACCGGCTTGGGCGCGGCTTCCTGTGGCACTTGCGCCCACAGTTCGGCCTGTGCGCTGACCGTGGTCGGGGCTTGCCGCCTCCACTGCACGCCCAGCGTCAGCGCCACCAGCAGCAGGCCGTGCGCCAGCAGCGCGAGCGCCACTGAGCGCCATAGCCCAGGCCCGGGCGGTGGCGTGAATTCCAGGCGGTCCGTCGCGGCAGGCACGGCGTGGGTCCCTAGTTCGCCAGTTGCACCGACAGGCCGACACGCTGCACACCGGCGCGCTGCAGCGTGTCCATCACCTTCACCACCACCTCGTATTTCACGCTGCGGTCTGCGCTGATGACCACCGCCGAGTTGGGCTGGCCGCCCTGCGCCTGGCGCACGGCGTTGGCCACGTCGGGCAGGGTCACGGGGCGGCTGGCGTCCTTGAGCTTGAGTTCCAGCGCCTCGTCTTTGCCGATCACGATTTCGACGATCTGGTCGGGTTGCTTGGCCGCCTTGCCGACGCTGGGCAAGTCGATCACGCTGGGCGTGATCAGGGGTGCGGTGACCATGAAGATGATCAGCAGCACCAGCATCACGTCGATGAAGGGCACCATGTTGATCTCGTTGATGGTGCGGCGACCACGGCCGCGGCTGGAGACGGCAGGCATGATGCGCTCCCCCTCAGCGGCCGGAGGCCGACTGGGCCCCGACGTTGCGCTGCAGGATGTTGGAAAACTCCTCAATGAAGGTTTCCAGCTTGATCGCCACCCGGTCGATGTCGCGGGCAAAGCGGTTGTAGGCCACCACCGCGGGAATCGCGGCGAACAGCCCGATGGCGGTGGCCACCAGCGCCTCGGCAATGCCTGGCGCCACGGTGGCCAGCGTCACTTGCTGCAGCGAGGCCAGCCCGGTGAAGGCGTGCATGATGCCCCAGACCGTGCCGAACAGGCCGACATAGGGCGACACCGACCCGACCGAGGCCAGAAACGACAAATTGCTCTCGACCACATCCATCTCGCGCTGGAAGCTGGCGCGCATGGCGCGGCGCGCGCCGTCGAGCAGGGTGGAGGCATCGGTGATGCGCTTTTCCCGCAGCTTTTGGTATTCGCGCATGCCGCCGGCAAAAATACGCTCCATCGGCCCGGCATCGCGCGCATTTTTCGCGGCCGCCGCAAACAGGTCGTTCAGGCTGGTGCCCGACCAGAACTCGCGCTCGAACGCGTCGTTGAGCGTGGCCACCCGCTTGAGCGAAAACAGTTTGCGGAAGATGGCGGCCCAGCTGGAGATCGAGATCAGCACCAGCAGCAGCATCACCAGTTGCACCACCAGGCTGGCGTTGAGCACCAGGTGCAGGATCGAGAGGTCTTGGTTCATGTCAGGGCTTCCAGAACAGTGGACGGAATTCTCAGGGGCCGGTGCCGCGCGGCATCGACCCAGCCGATGCGGATGCTGCCCTCACACAGCAGCACCGGGCCGTCGGGGCCGTGGCGCCAGGCGCGTTGCCGTATTGTGAGCGAGGCGCGACCGATGTCAAAGGGCTGGGCCGTCACCAGCAGCTCGTCATCGAGCCGCGCCGGGTTGAGGTAACGCAGCTGCGCGTCGCTCACGACAAACATGCCGCCGGTGGCCTCGCGCAAACTGGCCTGCCCGACGCCGCGCGAGCGCAGCCACTCGGTGCGGGCGCGCTCAAAGAACTTGAGGTAGTTGGCGTAGAACACGATGCCGCCAGCGTCCGTGTCTTCCCAGTAAACCCGCACGGGCCAGACAAACTCGGCAGGCAGGGGGCCTGGCTGGTTCATGACGCCAGGGTACCGAGCCGGGCCGCCGCCGTCTGCAGGGCCGCCATGGAACTCGCCGTGGAAAACCGGATGAAGCGCCCGGTTTCGGCCACGCCGAAATCCCGCCCCGGCGTGACCGCCAGATGGGCCCGGCGCATGATCTCGAACGAGGCGTCCCAGCTGTCGGCCACGCCGAGCTGCCGGCACAAGGCCGTGCAGTCGGCCCAGGCGTAAAAGCCGCCGTCCGGCAGCACCGGTACCGTCAGGCCCAGGGCGTTCAGCGTCGGAATGAAGTAGTCGCGCCGGGCCTTGAATTCAGCGCGCCGGCGCTCGTACTCGGTCAGGCTGTCGGGCTCGAAGCAGGCCAGCGCCGCGTGCTGGGCCAGGGTGCTGGGGCAGATGAACAGGTGTTGCGCCAGGCGCTCAACCACGTCCGCCAGTGGCGGTGGCACCACCAGCCAGCCCAGGCGCCAGCCGGTCATGCAGAAGTACTTGCTGAAGCTGTTGATGCTGATGATGTCGTCGTCGATGGCCAGCGCGCTTTGGCCGAAGCGCGCCTCAAAGCTCAGGCCCAGGTAGATTTCGTCGACCAGCGTGATGCCGCCGTGTTGTCGCACGACGCCATGGATGCGTCGCAACTCGGCCGGATCGATCGAGGTCCCAGTGGGGTTGGAGGGCGAGGCCAGCAGCACGCCGCGGGTCTGCGGGCCCCAGGCGGCCTGGACCTTGTCAGCGCTGAGCTGGAAGCGCTCGGTGGCGGTGGTGGGCAGCAGCACGGCACGCCCGTCCGCTGCACTCACAAAGTGCCGGTTGCAGGGGTAGCTGGGATCGGGCATCAGCACCTCATCACCGGCCTCGATCAGCGCCAGGCAGGCCAGTTGCAGCGCCGCCGACGCGCCAGCGGTAACCACGATGCGGCTGGCCGGCACCTGCAGGCCAAAGCGGGTCTGGTACCAGTGGCTGATGCGTTCGCGCAGCGCAGGCAGGCCGGTGGCCTGGGTGTATTGGGTGGCACCTGCCCGCAAGGCGCGCTCGGCGGCCTCTTGCACCAGAGGTGGCGCGGTGAAGTCTGGCTCGCCGATGTTGAGGAAAACCATGGGCTGGCTGCTGTCGGCCACCTGGCGGGCCAGGGCCGACGCCGCCTTGGCCATCTCCATCACGAAGAAGGGCTCGATGCGTTGCGCCCGCCCGGAAATCCTCATCGGCCGCTGGTGCGCCGTTCGGCGTTGACCTCGTCAGCGCGCAGCCCGGGCGCCAGCCCGTTGAGCACGGCATTCACATACTTGTGGCCGTCGGTGCCGCCGAACTCCTTGGCCAGCTCGATGCACTCATTGAGTACCACGCGCCAGGGCACGTCCAGGCAGTGCTGGAACTCGTAGGCGCCGATCCACATCACCGCGTGTTCGATCGGCGAAATTTCGGCCAGCTTGCGGTCGAGCAGCGGCAAGATCAGCGCGTCCAAGGCCGCCTCTTGCGCCACACAGCCCTGCAGCAGGGTGTCAAAGTGGAGCGTGTCGGATTTGGCAAAGCCGGCCAGGTCGCGCGTGAAGGCGTCGATGTCGGCCAGTTCACCGCGTCCGACCAGCCGCTGGTAGAGCCCTTGCAGGGCAAACTCGCGGGCCCGTGTGCGGCCCGACTTGCTGCCGGCCTTGCGCGCGCCGGTGCTGGTCAGGCCGGTGCGGCTCTGGCGCGGGGGCCGGGCGCCGGCGGCACGGGTCTCCGGGTGGTCCATCACAGGGCTTCCAGCAGGTTGGCCATCTCCACCGCCACGCGGGCTGCGTCGCGGCCCTTGTCGGTCTGGCGGGCCTGGGCTTGCGCCAGGTCTTCGGTGGTCAGGATGGCATTGGCAATGGGCAGCTGGTAGTCGAGGGCGACGCGGCTGACGCCAGCGCCCGATTCATTGGCCACCAGCTCAAAGTGGTAGGTCTCACCCCGGATGATGCAGCCCAGCGCCACCAGGGCGTCGTACTTGAGCTTCTCGGCCATGGCCATCAGCGCCACCGGCACCTCCAGCGCGCCCGGCACCTGCACCAGATCGATGTTGCGCTCCTGCACGCCCAGCGCCAGCAGTTCGGCCTTGCAGGCCTGCGCCAGGGCGTCGGTGACTTCCGTGTTGAAGCGCGCCTGCACGATGCCGATGGTCAGCTTTTTACCGTTCATGCGACGGTCGGTGGAGTCCAGCGTTGCGCTGTCGTTGCCAAACATGGGTGTTGTCCTTGGTTCTTATTGGCTGAGGTAGCCGGTGATTTCCAGGCCGTAGCCGGCCATGCTGGGCATGCGCCGCGGGCTGCCGAGCAGGTTCATGCGACGCACCCCGCACTCGCGCAGGATCTGGGCGCCAATGCCGTAGTTGCGCAGGTCCAGGCGGCCGCGCTCCGGCCCGTAGCTGGCGCGCGCCGTGCCGTCGAACTGTTGCAGCAGCTGCTCAGCACTTTCGCCGCAGTTGAGCAGTACCGCCACGCCGCGGCCCTCGGCGGCGATGCGCGACAGGCTGGCGTCCAGGCTCCACGAGTGCATGGCCCGGCCCACCTCCAGCGCGTCAAGCAGCGACATGGGTTCATGCACCCGGGCCAGCACCGTGTCTTCGGGCGCCCAACTGCCGCGCACCAGCGCCAGGTGCACGCCTTGCCCGGGCTTGTCGCGGAAGGCATGGACGGTGAAGTCGCCAAACGCGGTCTTCAGGTTGCGCGAGCCCACCCGCTCGACCAGGGACTCGACCCGGCTTCGGTGTTCAATCAGGTCGGCGATGGTGCCGATCCTGAGGCCGTGCTCAGCGGCAAACAGCTGCAGGTCGGGCAGGCGGGCCATGGTGCCGTCGTCCTTCATGATCTCGCAGATCACCGACGCCGGGGTACAGCCCGCCATGGCGGCCAGGTCGCAGCCGGCTTCGGTGTGGCCGGCGCGCATCAGCACGCCGCCGTCCACGGCCTGCAGCGGGAAGATGTGGCCAGGCTGCACCAGGTCGTCCGGACGCGCCTGGGGCGCCACGGCGGCCAGCACGGTGCAGGCCCGGTCGGCCGCCGAGATGCCGGTGCTCACGCCCTCGGCTGCCTCGATCGAGACGGTGAAGGCGGTACCCTTCTTGTCGCCGTTGCGCAGCGCCATGGGCGGCAGTTGCAGGCGCTCGCAGCGCTCGCGGGTCAGGGTCAGGCAGATCAGGCCGCGGCCGAAACGGGCCATGAAGTTGATGGCCTCGGCGGTCACGTGTTCGGCCGCGATCAGCAGGTCGCCTTCGTTCTCGCGGTCTTCGTCATCGACCATGATCACCATGCGTCCGGCGCGCAGGTCGGCGACGATGTCCTCAATCGGGGAAATAGGCACAGCCCTGGGGGAGGGCATTGGGTCGTCCTTCAACAGTGCGGGTGGGGCAGGGCGAGGGTCAGGTCACCGCGCCGGCCCCGCGGGCCGGGTCGCTCAGCATGCGTTCGACGTAGCGCGCGATCAGGTCGATTTCCAGGTTGACCCGGGCACCCGGGCGCAGGCTGCCCAGGGCGGTCTGCTCGACGGTGTGGGGGATCAGGTTCATGCTCATTTCGCAGCCCTGTGGCTGGTCATCGATGCGGTTGACGGTCAGGCTCACGCCGTTGATGGTGATGGAGCCCTTGTAGGCCAGATAGCGGCCCAGCGCAGCCGGCGCCAGCACGCGCAGCGTCCACGATTCGCCGACCTGTTCAAACTGTGTGACCTGGCCGATGCCATCGACATGGCCCGAGACCAGGTGGCCGCCCAGGCGGTCGTTGGCGCGCAATGCCTTTTCGAGGTTGATCGGACCGGCTTCTGTCAGGCCGGCCGTTTTGTCCAGCGATTCGGCGGATACATCCACCGTGAAGCGTTGCTGTTGCGGGTCCAGGCTGGTGACGGTCATGCAGGCGCCATTGAGCGCGATGCTGTCGCCCAGTCCGACATCGTCCAGGTAGTGCGCCGGGGTCTCGATGCTGAGCCGCTTGCCGTGGCCCGGGGTCGCCCCGAGCGCGTGAACGGCGGCGATGCGCCCCACGCCAGTGATGATGCCAGTGAACATCCCGCTATTTTCGCAGGGATTGAGGCCGATCCGCGCCTGGGGCCGGAATTCTGCCGTTCAGAACAGGTCGCGGCCTGGCACGCGGGCCAGGATACGCAGGTCGGGCCCGAGCATGTCAGTCGCCTGGAAGGCGAGTGGTGTCGCTTGCGTCAAGGCGGTCAGCGGCCCGAACTGCGCCATGCCGCGCCCCTGACCTAGCAATGTAGGCGCCAGATACACCAGGAATTCATCGACCAGACCCGCCCGCACCAGCGAGCCGTTGAGCTTGAAGCCGGCTTCCACATGCAGTTCGTTGACTTCGCGCGCCGCCAGGTCGCGCAGCATCGCGCCCAGATCGACCTTGGCCGCCGTCGGGGGTGACGCCGGCTCGGGCAGGCAGACCACGGTGGCTCCCAGCGCTTGCAGGGCTTGCGTTTTGGCTGGATCGGCCGACGCGGTGTAAATCAGCACCGTGCGTTCGGCCTGCCACAGCCGGGCCCTGAGCGGTACCTCCAGCCGGCTGTCCACCAGCACCAGTTTGGGTTGGCGCGGCGTGTCGACCAACCGAACATTCAGCTGCGGGTCGTCCTCCAGTACGGTGCCGATGCCGGTCAGCACGGCGCAGGCGCGGGCACGCCAGGCGTGGCCATCGGCGCGCGCTGCGGCCGAGGTGATCCATTGGCTGCTGCCGTTCTCCAGCGCGGTCTGGCCGTCCAGCGAGGCGGCAATCTTCAGACGCACCCAGGGCGTCTGGCGTACCATGCGGCTGAAAAACCCCAGATTGAGCTCGCGCGCCTCGGCCGCCCCCGGCCCGACCTCGACCGTGATGCCGGCGGCGCGCAAGCGGGCGAACCCTTGGCCTGAGACCCGCGGGTTGGGGTCCTGCAGCGCCGCCACCACCCGTCCGATGCCGGCGGTGATCAGCGCGTCGCAGCAGGGGCCGGTGCGGCCGTGATGGGCGCAGGGCTCCAGCGTGACGAACGCCGTGGCTCCGACCACCGAGTGGCCCAGTGCCGCCGCGGCCTGCAAGGCCATGATCTCGGCATGGGCTGCGCCCGTACGCTGGGTCTGGCCCTCGCCCAGCACGCGGCCGTCGGCCGCCACCAATACGCAGCCCACCGCCGGGTTGGGTGGTGCCAGCAGGCGCGCGCGGCGGGCCAGGTCAAGGGCGCGGTCCATCATGGTCGGGTCTGGGGGCAAAGCGGCAAGTCTACCGTTTGGCGGCTGGCAGGCGCCGGCTGTCGGCTAGGGGCCTGTGGCGCGCGACTTGCGATTAAGCTGTGTCGCATGAACGCACGCCAACGTGGGCATGGTGGTTTTACCCTGGTCGAGTTGCTGGTGACCTTGACGGTGACCGCGCTGCTGATGGCACTGGCGGCCCCCACGTTCCGTACCCTCCTGCTCAAACGCGCGGTGCAGGCGGCAGCCGATGCCTTGGTCGGCGACTTGCGCCTGGCGCGCTCCGAGGCGGTCAAGCGCTCGACCACGGTCAGCGTGTGCAGTTCTGTCGACGGGGCCAGTTGCGGCAATGGCGCAGCGTGGCAAGGCGGGTGGATCGTGTTTGTGGATGCTGACGGCGATGGCAGCCTCGATGCGGATGACACGATCCTGCGGGTCCAGGACGCCTGGCGTGCAGTGGCCTCCATCGCCAGCGCCAACCCTGGGAACGACCGGCCGTATTTCGTTTTTCAGGCCACCGGCCTGGCCCGCGCGGCCACCCAGACCTTCATCATTACGCCGACCGGACAAGCCGCGGCAGACCTCACGCGTCTGGTGTGCGTGTCGAGCCAGGGACGCGCGGCATTGCGGGTCAGCGGGAGCGTGTCATGTGGCTGATGCCGGCGCACGGTGGGCGCCAGCGCTGTCGGCGGCGCCAGTGGCACGGCGTGTCGATGGTCGAGGTGCTGGTGGCCATCGTGATTTCGGCGATAGCCTTGCTGGCGCTGGCCGGCGTCAACGCAGCGGCATTGCGCTACACCAAGATGTCCCAGTACCGGGCCACGGCCACCCAGTTGGCCAACGACATGGGCGAGCGCCTGCGCGCCAACAAAGGCGGCGCGGCGCTGGGGGCGGTCGCCGCGACCGGCTTTCTGGCGGGCGACTATGACTTCACCACGGATCTTGCCGGCCAGGCCCAGCGTGCCAGCCTGCCGCTGCAGCAATGCGATACCGCCGCGAGCAATTGCACGCCGGCCGAGATCGCGGCGCTGGACCTGGCCCAGTGGCGACGCTTGGTGCGTGATCAACTGCCGGAAGGCTCGGTGTTCCTGCTGCGGCAGGCCGACCAGTCGGCGATGGACCTATGGCTGGCCTGGCGCGACCCGGCCGTGGCGGCCAGCGATGAGGCGCCGGCGCTGGCGCTGGAATGCCCGGACGGCCTGAACCGGGGCGGCGATACCAGCGTGCGGTGCAGCTACTTCAGGATCAACCTGTGAGCGCTGTCACCCGCCGCCAACACCTGCAGGGCCTGTCCCTGGTCGAGGTCATGGTGTCGCTCGTCATCGGTGTGGTGGTGGCGGGGGCGGTGCTGGTGAGTTACATCGGCTCAGGCAAGACCGGACGCCAGCAGGCCGCGTATGCCGAGATGACCGAAAACGCGCAGCTGGCGCTGACGCTGATGTCACGCGATCTGCTGCTGGCCGGCTTCGCCGCGCCGACCGGGCTGGCTGTGGGTGGCGCCAGCTTCACCCGCGCCCATGCCGAGCGGCCGGTCTTTGGCTGTCAAACCGGTTTTGTCACACCCAACACCGTCGGCGCCGTGGCCTGCGCTGCCGATGGCGCTGACGCCATCGAGGTGGTCTATGCAGCCGCCACGGCCAACCCGGTGCCGACGGCGGCCGATCTGCCGACCGATTGCCTGGGGAACGGTTTGGCCGATGCCGGCGGCTATTACCTGGCCTACAACCGTTATTACCTGGCGGACAGCGCCAGCGGCCGCCCGGAACTGCATTGCGCCAGCCGACAGGGCGCCGCCGGCCAGCCGCTGGTGGAGAACGTCCAGGCCATGACGGTCTGGTACGGCGAGGCCAACGCAGTCAACCCCGCGGCGGTGGTGCGCTATGTGCGTGCCGGCCAGGTCAGTGACTGGGGGCTGGTGCTGAGCGTGCGGCTGTGTCTGCTCATGCGCAGCAGCGAGGCGGTGCTCGATGCTGGCGAGGACACCATGACCTACCTGGATTGCGATTCGGCGCAGCAGGTATCGGCCGACGGTTTGGCGCGTCGTGCTTTTTTCAGCACCACGACGCTGCGCAACAAGATGGCCTTTTGATGGTGAACCAGTTGAACCAGTTGACACATGGGCGTTCCGTCCCAGTCTGTGGTGGCCGCAAGCGGGTGCGCCAGGCTGGTATCTCGCTGATCATCGTGCTGATCATGGTGGTGATCATCGGCCTGACTTCGGCCGCCGCCATCCGCAACGCCAGCACGGGTGAGCAGGCCACCAACAACATCCGCCTGCAAAACCTGGCGCAACAGTACGCCGATGCCGCTTTGCGCTACTGCGAGGCCGAACTGGCCAAGCCGGATGTGGACCGGGTGGCCAGTCTGAACGAGGCCAACATCAGCGACACCCCGGCCGGCACCGCCGACGCAGCCACCGGCTGGGGTCAGGCCGCGAGCTGGACCGGTGCCGGCGGCATTGCGTCCTCGCGCACGGTTGTGCCCGAGGCGCGCGTCAAGAGCCAGGACAGCGCGTTCCGGCCGGCCCGCCTGCCTGAATGTGTGGTCGAGCGGCAGGTGCTGGCCGACGGCAACCGGGCCTATGTGGTCACCGCGCGCGGGTTCAGCCCGGGCTATGTCGCCGACGCGGCCACGGGTGCCACCACCGCGGGGTCGGTAGTGTGGCTGCAGTCCATCGTGTTGCTGAACTAGGGAATCTCTCCACCACCATGGTCGATCATTTCACGCCTTTGCTGTTGGTGTCACGGTCTTGGTCGCGGGATCAGGCCGGCGCGGCCTTCAGCTCCGCGGCTGTCCCCCGCCCTGCGTGCTCCTCCTTGGTGCCGCTGCGCCAAAGGCCCCGTCGACCTGATCTGGCAATCGTCATGGCGCAGGGCGTATCAATCATGCTGGTTGCGGCAGTGGCGCTGGCGCAAACCCCCTCGCAAAAGCCCCTGCTCAGCCGCGATGGCGGGGGCGCCAAGCCCAACATCATGCTGACCATGGACGATTCCGGGTCCATGATGTTCCAGCACATGCCCGAAGACACCATTTACGCCGGTGCCTATGCGGTGGCCAGCCCGGTGGGCACCAAATCGGTCAGCATGGACCCGGGTGACAACGCCACGCTGGCCAGCTTTTTCATTGGCAGCATCGCGGCTCAGCGCGGCACCAGCAACTGGCGGCAAAAGGTCCTGCGCTCGGCCGACACCAACACCGTGTACTACAACCCCGAGGTGCGCTACCAGCCCTGGGCGCTGGCCACTTACCCGCTGCCGGCGGCAACAGCCAGCAATCCGGCCGGCCGCATGGCCAACGCCCCGGTGGCGGCGGCCTACCGCGACCCGATGAACCCGGTCAGCGGCGGCACGATCAACCTCACCAACTTCCGCTCCCTGTCCGCCACTTGGTGCTACCGGGACAGCCGCAGCGATTGCACCAGTGCCACCGAGTCTTATGACCCAGGCCTGTATTTCCGTCTGAACAAAGATGCCGCAGGCGCCTACCGGGATCCGGCCAGTGCCGCCAGTTACACCGAATACTCCATCAACCGCGAGTTGAGTTTTGCCAAGGTGGCGGCCCGCACCGATTGCGCGGGCCCGGTGGGCGCCACGGGCTGCTCGCAGGCCGAGGAGCGGCAGAACTTTGCCAACTGGTTCAGCTATTACCGCACCCGCAACCTGCTCGCGCGTGGTGCGCTGGCAGAGGCCTTTGCCGAGTCGACCGATACCTTCCGCGTCGGCTGGGGCCGCATCAACCAGTCGGCCAGCACCAGCATCGACGGCGTCAGCACCACGGTGATCCAGTCTGGCGTGCGCGACTTCACCGCCGCCACCAAGGCCAGCCTGTTCAACTGGCTCTACGCCTTGCCTGCCAACGGCGGCACGCCGCTGCCCAATGCCATGCGTGCGGTCGGTCAGTATTACTCGCGCGCTGACAACAAGGGGCCGTGGAGCGACAACCCCGGTGTGGTGAACAGCACCGCCGACAAGTCCTGCCGGCGGGCGTACCACATCATGGTTACCGACGGCTACTGGAATGCCACCACCACCTCGGTCGGTAATTCTGACAACAGCAACGGCCCGGTGATCACCGGGCCAGGCCGCACCTACCAGTACCTGGCGACCCGGCCCTACAAGGACGCCAACAGCAACATGCTGGCCGACTATGCGATGGAGTACTGGAAAAAAGACCTGCGCCCGGACCTCGTCAACAACGTGGTGCCCTCGGCCGATAACCCGGCGTTCTGGCAGCACATGGTGAATTTCACTGTCGGACTGGGGGTGCGCGGC
>JBEGOC010000328.1:0-3873 GCA_041182225.1 Pseudomonadota bacterium
GCCCAGGCCGCGCAGCAGTTCGCCCTGCTCGCTCATCTCGCGCTGCGGCGGGTGGGCGGCCAGCAGGCGGGCCACATCGGGGGCGCGGCTGTTCACGGCCACGCGCAGGTACTTGCCAAAACGGCAGCGCGCCTGCTCCAGACTCCAGATCTGAGTCACCGTCAGTTGTACCCCACCCGAAAACCGGTCGGGCTGCAGTTTGCCCATGACCACCACCAGCTCATCGTCCTTGAGCAGTTGGCGATGGGCCGTGATCAGCGCCTCGTCGGCGCGGGCATCGACCGTGCCGGACTTGTCGTCGAGCTTGAACAGCGCCAGCTTGCCGCGTTGGCCGTTGATGACGCGGAAATCGGTGACGATGCCGGCCAGCAGCTGCGGCTCGCGGGTGTCGATCAGGTCCGCGATCTGGCGTTTGGCAAAGCGGCGTACCTCGGCCACCGACTCGTCGAACAAATGGCCGGACAGGTAGAACCCAACCGCCGCCTTTTCCATGGTCAGCTGCTCGCGCACGCCCCAGGGCGTGGCCGGCAGCAGTTCGGGCTCCTGGGTGCTGGCGCCATGGGCGTCGTCGTCGGCCAGGTCAAACAGGCTGGTCTGGTTGGCGTTGGCCAGCATGGCGGCGCCAAAGTCGAAGGCCAGGTCGACCGAGGCCAGCAGGCTGGCGCGGTGCCGTTGCAAGGTGTCAAAGGCGCCGGCCTTGATCAGCGCCTCCACCGTGCGCTTGTTGATGCGGCTGCGGTCCACCCGGGCGCAAAAGTCAAACAGGCTGGTAAACGGCCGGGCCTCAGCCGCCATCGGCCCGACGCCGCGGCCCTCACGCGCGGCCACAATCGCCTCGATGGCCTGCTGGCCGGTGCCCTTGATGGCACTCAGCCCGTACCGAATGACCTGGTTGGAAACGGGCTCGAAGGCGTGGGTGCCACGGTTGACATTGGGTGGCTCAAAGCTCAGGCCCATGCGCAGCGCGTCTTCGAATAGCACCTTGAGCTTGTCGGTGTCGTCCATTTCCACCGTCATGTTGGCGCAGAAGAACTCGGCCGTGTAATGCACCTTGAGCCAGCCGGTGTGGTAGGCCAGCAGCGAGTAGGCGGCAGCGTGCGACTTGTTGAACCCATAACCGGCGAACTTCTCCATCAGGTCGAAGATCTCGTCGGCCTTGGCCTCGTTGATGCTGTTCTTGGCAGCGCCGTCGCGGAAGATCTGGCGGTGCCGCGCCATCTCGTCGGCGTCTTTCTTGCCCATGGCGCGGCGCAGCATGTCAGCGCCGCCGAGCGAATAGCCGCCCAGGATCTGCGCGGTTTGCATCACCTGCTCCTGGTAGACCATGATGCCGTAGGTCTCGGACAGCATGTCGGCCACCAGCGGGTGCGGGTACAGCACCTCTTCGCGCCCATGCTTGCGGGCCACAAAGCTGGGAATCAGGTCCATCGGGCCGGGCCGGTACAGGGCATTGAGCGCAATCAGGTCTTCCAGCCGGGTCGGCTTGGCATCCTTGAGCATGCCCTGCATGCCGCGGCTTTCAAACTGGAACACGGCCTCGGTCTTGCCGTCGGCAAACAGCTTGTAGACCCGGGCGTCATCGAGCGGCAGGTCCTCGAAGGCGAAGTTTTCCTGGCCTGCATGGCGCTGGCGGATCAGCGTGCGTGCCATCTCCAGGATGGTCAGCGTGGCCAGGCCCAAAAAGTCGAACTTGACCAGGCCGATGGCCTCCACGTCGTTCTTGTCGTACTGGCTCACCGCCGAATCGCTGCCGGGCTGCTGGTAGAGCGGGCAAAAATCGGTGAGCTTGCCCGGTGCAATCAGCACCCCGCCGGCGTGCATGCCGACATTGCGCGTCAGCCCCTCGAGCTTGCGCGCCAGTTCCAGCAGGGTGCGCACATCCTCCTCACGGCCTTCGCGCTCGGCCAGCAGCGGCTCGGCCTCGGTGGCGTAGACCGTCTTGTCGTCCTTCTTGCGGTCGGGCGGCGGCAACTGCAGGCTCACAGTCACACCCGGTTTGTTGGGAATCAGCTTGCTGATGCCGTCGCAAAAGGTGTAGCTCATGTCCAGCACCCGGCCCACGTCGCGCACAGCCGCGCGCGCGGCCATGGTGCCAAAGGTGACGATCTGGCTGACCGCCTCCCGGCCGTACTTGAGCTTAACGTAGTCGATCACCCGGTCGCGATTGCCCTGGCAGAAGTCGATGTCGAAGTCGGGCATGGACACCCGCTCGGGGTTCAGGAAGCGCTCAAACAGCAGTTTGTACTGCAGCGGGTCCAGGTCGGTGATTTTGAGCGCGTAGGCCACCAGCGAGCCAGCCCCCGAGCCACGGCCCGGCCCAACCGGGCAGCCATGGGTCTTGGCCCAGTTGATGAAATCACCCACGATCAGGAAGTAGCCCGGGAAGCCCATCTTGACAATGGTGGTAATCTCGAACTCCAGCCGTTCCTCATAGCGCGGCCGCTCGGCCTCGCGCCGCGCGGCATCGGGGTAGAGGTGCAGCAAACGCGCTTTCAGGCCCTCGTGCGAGGCGTAGCGGAAGTAGGCCTCAGGCGACATGCGCTCGCCATTGACCTCGGGCGTCGGGAACTCGGGCAACTGCGGCTTGCCCAGCACCAGGCTCAGGTTGCAGCGGCGGGCAATCTCCACCGTGTTGGCCAGGGCCGACGGCACATCGGCAAACAGCGCCTGCATCTGCTCGGCCGATTTGAAATACTGCTCGCGCGTGAAGCGGCGCAGGCGGCGCGGGTTGGCCAGAATTTCACCCTCGGCGATGCACACCCGGGCCTCATGTGCCTCAAAATCGTCGGGCCCGGTGAACTGAACCGGGTGCGTGGCCACCACCGGCAGGCCCATGCGCGCCGCCAGCATGACGGCAGCCGCGACGTGGGCCTCGTCATCCGCCCGCCCAGCCCGCTGCAACTCCAGGTAAAACCGATGCGGAAACAGTTCGGCCAGTCGCAGCGCCAGCTCAAAAGCCCGGGCTTCATCACCCTGCACGAGGGCCTGGCCCACCGGGCCGGCCTGCGCCCCCGACAGCACGATCAAACCCTCGTGCCGCTCGCGCAGCCAATCGAGCCGCACCACCGCCTGGGCCTTGCCGCTGCTTTGGGTCCAGGCGCGGGCCAGCAATTCGGACAAATTGAGGTAGCCCTGGGTGTTCTGCACCAGCAGCAGCAGGCGCGACAGCGCCGCAGAATCCTGGCCCTCCAGCCAGACCTCGGCGCCGATGAGCGGCTTCACGCCACGTTTGCGTGCCTCTTTGTAAAACTTGATGGCGCCAAACAAATTGCCCAGATCGGTCATAGCCAAAGCCGGCTGGCGGTCGCGGGCGGCGGCCTGGACCACCTCGTCAATGCGGCAGGTGCCGTCCACCACGGAAAACTCGGTATGCAAACGCAAATGTACAAACATGGCCCGTATTGTGCCCGGCCAATACCCCTTCAAACCACCCCGTCATGGCTGGACTGGGCTCGGCAGCTGCCTACAATGTTTGCGGGGGTAAATAATGAAAATTCTTGTGGTGGACGACCATCCACTGGTTCGGGAAGGCCTGCGCCAGGCGCTCAAGGGGCTCGATCACCAGGTGACGGTGCTGGAAGCCGCCACCTGCGGCCGCGCCTTTGAACTGGCCGACCTGCACCCAGACATCGACCTGGTGCTGCTGGACTACCAGCTGCCTGACCTCAACGGCCTGACCGGGCTGGAAATGCTGGCCCGCCAACACCCCGAGCTGCCCGTGGTGATGCTGTCGGGTTCACTCGACCCCCAATTGGAGCAGCGCCTGCGTGCGCGCGGCGCAGCCGGCTACCTGAGCAAGGGCTGCAGCAGCCAGGAGATGCTGCAGGTCTTGCGGCTGGTCCTGTCGGGCGGCGACGCTGTGCCCGACCGGGC
>JBEGOC010000329.1:0-11304 GCA_041182225.1 Pseudomonadota bacterium
GGTCGTGCCCAACTCGGGGATGCACCTCACCGGGTCAAAGCCAACCCCGTTGGGCCCGCGCGGCGCGCGGCTGATCTCGCCCACCACCCGGCCCACCGCGATCAAGGGTTCCGGGTCGTCGGGTGAGCGCACCGCCACCAGCGTGCTGACCAGCGCGGCACGCCGGTTGTCGGTGTCACGCATCTGCGCCAGCAGCGCCAGCACATTGTTGTCGTCGCCCTTGGCATAGCCGAACTGGGTGGCGTAATGGGCGGTCTGCACCCCGGGAAGCCCGCCGAAGGCATCGACGCACAAACCGGCATCATCAGCCAGCGCCGGCAGGCCGCTGTGCTGCGCGGCATGGCGCGCCTTGGCCAGCGCGTTCTCGACAAAGGTATGAAACGGCTCCTCGGCCTCCGGCATGCCCAGTACCCCCTGCGCCAGCAGCTCAACGCCCAGCGGGGCCAGCATGGCGTACAGCTCGGCGAGCTTGCCAGGGTTGTTGGAGGCCAGGACAATTTTCATGAAATACGGCTCCAGGCCTTGTCCCATATAGGTTTATTGCTATTTTTTTAATAGCGAATGCTTTTGCAGGGCAACCAGGCTGCGGCAGCCCTGTTCGGCCAGGGCCAGCAGCGCATCCATCTCGCGGCGGCTGAAGGCGGCGCCCTCGGCCGTGCCCTGCACCTCTACAAAATGGCCGGCACCGGTCATCACCACGTTCATGTCGGTGTCGCAGGCCGAATCCTCGGTGTACGCCAGGTCCAGCAGGGGGCGGCCCTGCACGATGCCGACCGAGATCGCCACCACATGGTCGCGGATCGGCGACTGGGTGAGCTTGCCCTGGGCCAGCAAATGGTTGACGGCGTCCTGCGCCGCCACAAAGGCGCCGGTGATGGCCGCGGTGCGGGTGCCGCCATCGGCCTGCAGCACATCGCAATCGAGGTGGATGGTCCGCTCACCCAATAGCGTCAGGTCAAACACGGCGCGCATCGAGCGCCCGATCAGGCGCTGGATTTCCTGGGTGCGCCCGCTTTGCTTGCCACGCGACGCCTCGCGGTCGCTACGGGTGTGGGTGGCGCGCGGCAGCATGCCGTACTCGGCCGTGACCCAGCCCTCGCCGCTGCCCTTTTTGTGGCCTGGTACTTTTTCTTCGACCGAGGCGGTGCACAGCACCTTGGTGTCGCCGAACTCGATCAGCACCGAGCCCTCGGCGTGGATGGTGTAACCGCGCGTGATGCGCACCGGCCGCAGCTGGTCAGCCGCGCGTGCGCCGCTTCGTTCAAATTCGCTCATGGGGGTCCATTCTGATCAGGGTGAGGCCACTCAGGCCCGCTTGCCGGCGGCGGCCTTGTGACTTTTTTTCCGGTGGTCGGCCAGCATGGCGTCCCACCGCAGCCGTATTTTCTCAACCAACCCCAGCGGCGTGTACCGGCGCTCGCCCTCGCGGCTCAGGGCTTTTTGCAAATCGAACACCGATTGCGGCCGCGCCAGCGGGTCGGGCGCCATGCACCAGCGCACCACCTCCAGCAGGTTGTCCGAGTACACGCCACGCAGCCGGGCCAGGGTAGCGACCACCCGGTCGTGCTCGGGCCGCTGGGTGGCTTCAGCCGGTGGGTAGCCTTTCATGCAGGAGTACATGCAGGCGCCAATGGCATAGAGGTCGGTCCACGGCCCCATGACACCGTCGCGGCGGTACATCTCGGGCGCGGCAAAACCGGGGGTGTACATCGGCCGGGTGAAGTTGCCCTCTTTGGTCAGCACCTCGCGGGCGGCGCCAAAGTCGATCAGCACCGCCCGGTTGTCGTCGGTGACCAGGATGTTGGCCGGCTTGATGTCTAGGTGCAGCATGCGGTGCTGGTGCACGATGCGCAGCCCGCGTAGCACTTCCTCAAACAGCGAGCGGATGGTGGATTCGCGGAACACCTTGGGCTGCTTCAGGTCGCGCGCGGCAATCACAAAATCCTGCAGCGAGGCGCCCTCCAGGTAATTCATCACCATGTAGACCGTGTCGTTTTCGGGGAAGAAGTCCATCACCCGCACCACACTGGGGTGGGCAATCTGCGCCAGCGCCCGCCCTTCTTCAAAAAAGCTTTTCAGGCCGAGCCGGTAGACGTTGAGCATGTCGGGCGGCACCTGCGGCTGGCGCTCGCCGGGCGCGCGGCTGGCCAGCGAGGACGGCAGGTATTCCTTAATGGCCACCTGCTGGCCCTGGCCGTCAACCGCCAGGTACACCACGCCAAAACCACCGGCGGCCAGCTTGCGCACGATGCGGTAGGCGCCAATCGATGCGTCTGGGGGTAAGGGGGCGGGGCTGACCTTGGCCATAAATTTGAGGACACGCGGGACTGGCCCAGCCGAACCCGGTTATTCTCAAGCAAGTTCCACGGATCAAAGAAGCGAAATGCCAGTTTACAGCATGACCGGCTATGCCAGCGTCCAATCCGGCAGCGCCCCCGGCACCCCCGGCACCGACCCCAAGACCGGCCCGACCGGCCGCATGGGCCTGGAGATCCGGGCCGTCAACAGCCGCTTCCTGGACCTGAGCTTCAAGCTGCCCGACGAGCTGCGCCAGTTCGAACCCGGCCTGCGCGACTTGCTGGTCGGCCGCCTCAAACGCGGCAAGGTGGAGGTGCGGATTGCGCTCGACCAGGGGCTGCGCCAACTGGTGCCGGAGCCGAGTGCCCGCCTGATGCAACGCCTCAACAACCTGCAAGACAACGTCAAGTCCTGGCTGCCGCAAGCCGGCGCCCTGAGCGTGGCCGACGTAATCCGGCTCGCGGCCAGCGAGCAGGGCGCGCTCACCAGCCTGGGACCGGAGCAGGTCATGCCGCTGGCCGAGCAGGCGCTGGCGGCCCTGCTGACGGCACGCCAACGCGAAGGCAAGCGCCTGGCCGCCATGCTGCTGGAGCGCATCGAGCAACTGCGCCAATTGGCGGCCCAGGCCGAACCGCTGGTGCCGCAGCTGGTGGCCCAGCAGCGTCAGCGCTTTATGGAGCGCTGGCAGGAGGCCATGGCGCTCGGCGAGACCGCCGTGCTGCCCGAGGTCGCACAGGACCGTGCCCTGACCGAGGCCACTGCCTTTGCCATCCGCATTGACGTGGCCGAGGAGATCACACGCCTCAACTCGCACCTGGACGAACTGCAGCGGCTGATCACCAAGGGCGGCGAGATTGGCAAGCGGCTCGACTTTCTGATCCAGGAGCTGCACCGCGAGGCCAACACCCTGGGCGCCAAGTCGGCCGCGCTGGAGTTGACCCACATCTCGGTCGACATGAAGGTGCTGATCGAGCAGATGCGCGAGCAGGTGCAGAACATAGAATAAGGGGCTTCCCCGACACCTGCTCCCCGAGCCCTGCCCCATGGACTACCCCGGTAACCTGTTTGTCGTTGCAGCCCCGAGCGGGGCCGGCAAATCCAGCCTGGTCAAGGCACTGTTGGAACTCGACTCGCATGTGCGCCCGTCGGTGTCGCACACCACGCGCGCCCCCCGGGGCCAGGAGAAACATGGCCGCGAGTATTTCTTTGTGTCCGAGCCCGACTTTGACGCCATGGTCCGGGCCGACGCCTTTGTGGAGTGGGCGCATGTGCACCGGCACCGCTACGGCACCTCCAAGAAAGCCATCGAAGAGCGCATGGCGCAGGGTGCCGACGTGGTGCTGGAAATCGACTACCAGGGCGCCTTGCAGATCAAGAAAATCTACGCCAATGCCATCAGTATTTTCATCCTGCCGCCGAGTTGGGAGGAGTTGCGCGCCCGGCTGGAGCGGCGCGGCGAAGACTCGCCCGAGGTGATCGACCTGCGGCTGCGCAACGCCGCCATCGAGGTGGCGCAGGTGCAGCAGTTCGACTTCGTTATAATTAATGAGCTTTTTGAGCGTGCGCTGTTTGACCTGAAAGCCATCGTGCACGCCCAGCGGCTCAAGTTCGCGGCTCAGCTTCGCGCCCGGCTTGAGACATTCCAGGCCTTGCACATCGTCTAGCGCCTCATCGGTTTTTTTCGGAGATTTCCATGGCCCGCATCACTGTTGAAGACTGCCTTGAGCAGATCCCGAATCGCTTCCAGCTGGTGCTGGCAGCCACCTACCGGGCCCGCATGCTGAGCCAGGGCCACGCGCCCAAGGTGGAGAGCAAGAATAAGCCCGGTGTGACGGCCCTGCGTGAGATCGCCGCTGGCAAGATCGGCATCGAAATGCTGAAAAAAGTGCCCATCTGAGTCGTCTGCGCCTCGTCTCAAAAGCACCGCTTGCGGTGCTTTTTTGTTGGCGTCTGGTAATTCACCGGCCGCGCGCTATATTCATGGGGTGAGTACCGCCACCCGCCCCCCCGCCAGAGCCCGGAACGCCCTTGCGCGCACGCCGGCCAAAGCCAGCCCGGCGGCAGCCAATGCGGCGGCGGCCAGCTTCGCCAGCCTAACTGACAAGCTTGACTACCTGGCCCCGCTGGACCTGGAGCAGGTGCGGATGGCCTACCGCTTTGCCGACGAAGCCCACCTGGGCCAGCTGCGCAACAGTGGCGAGCCCTACATCACGCACCCGATCGCGGTGGCGCTGCAATGCGCCGAATGGAAGCTCGACGCCCAGGCTCTGATGGCAGCGCTGCTGCACGATGCGCTCGAAGACTGCGGCATCACCAAAATTGAACTGATTGAGCGTTTTGGCTCGCCGGTGGCCGAGCTGGTGGACGGCCTGACCAAGCTCGACAAGCTGCAGTTCAACACCCGCGAGGAAAACCAGGCCGAATCGTTTCGCAAGATGCTGCTGGCGATGGCGCGCGACGTGAGGGTGATCCTGATCAAACTGGCTGACCGCACCCACAATATGCGCACGCTGTCCGATTCGCCGCGCGAAAAATGGGCGCGCATTGCCTCGGAAACGCTGGACGTCTATGCCCCGATCGCGCACCGGCTCGGCCTGAACCAAACCTACCGCGAACTGCAAAACCTGGCCTTTCGCCACCTGTGGCCCTGGCGCTACTCGGTGCTGGACAAGGCGGTGAGCAAGGCGCGCAGCCGGCGCCGCGACCTGCTGCAAAAAGTGCAGCGCGAGGTGGAAGCGGCCTTTGCCAGCAGCGGCATGAGGACCAAAATCGCAGGGCGGGAAAAGTCGCTCTACTCGATCTACAAGAAGATGCACAACAAGCACCTGAGCTTTGCCCAGGTGAACGACATCTACGGCTTTCGGGTGGTGTTGCCCGGTGTGATCGACTGCTATACCGCGCTGGGCATCCTGCACCAGCTCTACAAGCCGCTACCCGGCCGCTTCAAGGACCATATTGCCATTCGCAAGCTCAACGGCTACCAGTCGCTGCACACCACGCTGGTCGGGCCGTCGGGCATCAGCGTCGAGTTTCAGGTGCGCACCGAGGCCATGCACCTGGTGGCCGAGTCCGGCGTGGCGGCACACTGGCTGTACAAGGTGGACCAGCCGCAAGAGGCCGACCGGCTGGGCTCGCAGTGGCTGCAGTCGCTGCTGGACATCCAGGACGAAACCCTGGATGCCGCCGAGTTCTGGGACCACGTCAAGGTCGACCTGTTTCCGGACGCGGTCTATGTGTTCACCCCCAAGAGCCAGATCATGGCGCTGCCGCGCGGCGCCACTGTGGTGGATTTCGCCTATGCCATCCATAGCAATGTGGGGGACCGCACCGTGGCGGCCCGTGTCAATGGCGAGCAGGTGCCGTTGCGCACCGAACTGAAGAACGGCGACATGATCGAGGTCGAAACCGCGCCGGTCTCGACGCCCAACCCGGCCTGGCTGAGCTTTGTGCGCACCGCGCGCGCGCGCTCCAAAATCCGGCACCACCTCAAATCACTGGCCCAGACCGAGTCGGAAAACCTGGGCGAAAAAATGCTGGCGCAGGCACTGCGGGCCGAGGGCATCGACAAGCTGCCCGACGACAGCGAGGCCCACCACCAGATCTGGGACAAACTGCTGCGCTTCAGCGGCAACCGCTCTCGCGCCGAGTTGCTGACCGACATCGGGCTGGGCAAGCGCATCGCCGGCATTGTGGCCAAGCGCCTGCTCACCCTGCTGGCCGCCACCGGCGAAAAACCTGACGCGGTGCTGCTCACCCGGGAACGATTTGGCTCGTCGGAGTCGGTGTCGCAGGGCAGCGTGCTGCTCGACGGCAGCGAAAACGCCTCGGTGCGCTTCGCCGACTGCTGCCGGCCGATCCCGGGCGACGATATCGTGGGCTACCTGGGCCGGGGCGAGGGCCTGATCGTGCATGCCGAGGACTGCACCGTGGCGCGCAAGCTCGGCCATCGCGACAGCGAGCGCTTCATCCGCGTCGAGTGGTCGGACGAGCCAGTGCGCACCTTCGAGACCGGCCTGCTCGTGACCGCCGCCAATGGCAAGGGCGTGCTCGCGCAGGTGGCCGGGGCACTGGCGCGGGCCGAGGTGGACATCACCCACATCGGCATGGGCGACGAGGCCGGCCGCGACGCGGCCGACATCCATTTTGTGATCGCGGTGCGTGACCGCACCCACCTCGACACTGCACTGCGCAACCTGCGCCGCACCCCGTCGGTGCTGAAAGCCGATCGCGCCCGGGTGAGCAAGCAGGTCAGCCCGGAACGGGCGCGGGATAGCGAACGCTGAGCACCTCGATCTCCACCTTGCCCGCCGGCGTCAGCAGCTGCAACACATCGCCTACATGGGCCTTGAGCAGGGTGCGCGCAATCGGCGACACCCAGCTGACCTGGCCCTGGGCGCTGTCAGCCTCGTCGATGCCCAGAATGGTCACCGTGCGCTCGGCGCCGGCCTCGTCGGCATAGCTGACGGTAGCGCCAAAGAACACCTGGTCGCTGCCGTGGTGCACAGCCGGGTCGGTGATCTCCATGATCTCCAGGCGCTTGGTCAGGAAACGGATGCGCCGGTCAATCTCGCGCAGGCGTTTCTTGCCGTAAAGGTAGTCGCCGTTTTCCGACCGGTCACCGTTGCCGGCCGCCCAATGCACGATGTCCACCACCTTGGGTCGCTCGTTGTCGATCAGGTCCAGCAGCTCGGCGCGGATCCGCGCGTGCCCAGCCGGCGTGATGTAGTTCTTGCCGCTGGCCGGCAAGGCGGGCAGTTGCAGATCGTCATCGTCTGCGTCGTCAGTTTCTTTGGTGAAGGCCTTGTTCATGGGCGCCTGTTGAATCAAGGGCCGGGCTGCCGCAGTGCGTGGCAGCCCAAGTAATGGCCGGCGGTGCACACCGCGCGCAACCCGCCAGCACCAGACTTCATTATCTGGGATCAGCGGTGGCTGTGCGCACGCTCAGCAGCATGGTCAGCGCCAGGATACCGACCACAACCCCCAGCGAAAACACGACCGGGATTTTGTAGACGTCGATCAGGCACATCTTGGTGCCGATGAACACCAGGATCACCGCCAGCCCGTAATTGAGCAAATGGAACTTGTTGGCCACCGCCGCCAGCAAAAAGTACATGGCCCGCAAGCCCAGAATGGCAAAGACATTGCTGGTCAGCACGATGAAGGGGTCGTTGGTGATGGCGAAGATCGCAGGGATCGAGTCCACCGCGAATATCACATCGGTGAGTGCGATCAGACAAATCACCATCAGCAGTGGCGTGGCAATTTTCTGGCCGTTTTCGAAGGTCCAGAAGTTCTCGCCATCGTAGTTTTTACTGACGGGCAACACCTTGCGCAGCAGCTTGAGCGCAGGGTTGTCGTCCAGATTGGGTTCTTTGCCTGCGGCCCACCACATCTTGACCCCCGTCAAAATGAGGAAAGCGCCAAACACATACAGGACCCAGTGAAATTCAGCGAGCAACCAGCCGCCGACCAGAATCATGACCGTGCGCAGCACAATGGCGCCGATGATGCCGATCATCAGCACCCGCTTCTGGTACTGCGTGGGCACCGCGAAGTAGGTAAAGATCATCAGGAAGACAAAGATATTGTCGACCGCCAGCGATTTTTCAATCAGATAGCCGGTCAGAAATTCCAGCGATTTGGTGTTGGCCATGTCGGTGTCGCCAGTGGCGTCCTTGACCGCCCACCAAAACAGCGCATTGAACAAAAAGCTGAGCGCGATCCAGACCAGCGACCAGTTCAATGCGGCTTTGACGCCGATGTCCTGGGCGCCCTGCTTTTTCAGCACCACAAAGTCAACGAACAGCGACACCAGCACGATACCGCCAAAGGTCAGCCAGAGCCACAGGGGAGCAATTGTTTGCATAAATACCTTTCAACTGGGAAAACAGCCACCCTGGCGGGTGACCTTGTCGGTGCGACCTATGAAGACACCGCGCACTTGAGTGGGCTAAGTTTATCGAGTCAGACTAGTTTTATATTGAATAAATTCTCAAAACACTTCGTAAAAATGTGATTTTTAGCGCGGTTTTCAATGCCCTGTGGGACGCCCTTCCGGCAGGCTGAGGGCCGATGCCGAGCAGCCGTCGCCAAACAGGGCAAAATCCCCCAGTGCGCCCAGCTTCTCCACGCCCGCCAGACCCACGGCACTCCCACGCGCCGGTCCCATGCATCGCCCCTTGACCCACCCGACGCGCCTCGACCCACCCATGCCGCCGCCGATCCACCATGACCCACAGCTGCAGCGCCTGTGGGCCGTCGGCATGCTGATGTCAATGATCCGCTGGATCGAGATCCTGGCGTTCGCAGTATTCACCTACGATCAAACCAAATCCGCGCTGTGGGTGGCAAGCCTGATGATGCTTCGCCTGCTGCCTCTGTCCCTGTTCGGCCTGGCGCTCGGTGCACTCGCCTCGCACATGTCACGACGCAGGCTGCTGATCGTGACGCATGCCGGGCTGTTCGCCACCTGCCTGCTGCTGCTGATCGTGTCCGCCTTCGGCGCTATCGAGGTCTGGCACCTGGCGGTGGCCAGCTTTGTCAACGGCATCACCTGGGCGGGCGACATGCCCCTGCGTCGTGCCCTGATGGGTGATCTTGCCGGCCACGGGCGCATGGCGCAGGCCATGTCCCTGGACGCCGTGTTCTCGAACGCCTGCCGCCTGATCGGTCCTGGGCTGGGCGGCCTGCTGCTGGCGCAGGGTGGTCTGCAGGCTGTGCTGCTGTGCGCGACGCTGCTCTACCTGCCGGTGCTCTTGGCCCTGTTCGGCCTGGCCGACCCGTCGCCGGCGCAGGACGCCGACAAAAGGCCCACGATCCGCGAACTGTTGCTGCGCGGCCTGAACGCGGCGCGCGAATCCCGCCCGCTTCAGGCAACCCTCTGGATCACCGTGCTGTTCAACCTGTTTGGCTGGCCGGTGCTGAGCATGATCCCGGTGATCGGCCGTGACCAGCTTCACCTGGACGCACAAGGTGTCGGCCTGCTGGCCAGTCTGGACGGCATCGGCTCGCTGCTGGGCGCGCTGGCGCTGACCTCCATCGCACGGCACCTGCGCCACGGGCCGGTGTATGTGGGGGCGGTGCTGCTGTTTCTGGTGTTGCAGGTCGCTTTTGCATGGAGCCATCACGTGCTGCTGACCGGCGCCATTCTGTTCGCAATTGGTGTGGCGCAGGCCGGTTTCGCGGTGATGCAGCCGACGCTGGTGTACACGAGTGCAACGGCGGATCGACGCTCGGATGCCATGGGCCTCATGACCATGTGCATCGGCGTGGCGCCGCTGGGGTTTCTGGCGATTGGCTGGCTGGCCGAGCGCCTGGGCGCTCCGGTGGCTGCGCTGACCTGTTCGGTGAGCGGCCTCGTTGCCGTGGCGTTGACCTGGCCGCTGTGCCGTACCTGCTTGGAGAACCCTCGGGTCGCCGTATCGTCCTTGGCACCAAGACAAAAGGGTTAGCACGCGTGAACGTACTAACCCTTGTCATTACTGGTGCGGCTGGCAGGAATTG
This sequence comes from Pseudomonadota bacterium, assembly GCA_041182225.1. Classification (GTDB taxonomy): domain Bacteria; phylum Pseudomonadota; class Gammaproteobacteria; order Burkholderiales; family Burkholderiaceae_C; genus Rhodoferax. The sequence goes on from JBEGOC010000329.1 coordinate 9,802, forward strand.
AACCCACGACCCCTTGGTTCGTAGCCAAGTACTCTATCCAACTGAGCTACAGCCGCGAAGGCGTGAATTGTAGCATGGCATTCAGTGCAAACCGAGCAGATCCCGGGCCTCGGCCGGGCTGGCGATAGCGCGGCCGGCACGCTGGGCGCAGGCGGCCAGGGCAGTCACCAGATCACCATTGCCACGGGCGCGGCTGCCATCGGGCAGGTAAAAGGTATCCTCCAGCCCGGTGCGCAACATGCCACCGAGCTCGGCGGCGCGCTGGTGCACCGGCCAAATCTCGGCGCGGCCGATCAACGTGGCCTGCCAAACGCTGTCCGGTGCCATCCAGCGCGGCAGCAGCGCCAGCAAGTCGGCATCGCAGGGCATGCCCGAGGCCACGCCCATCACCAGGTTGTACTCGGCCCGACCCGGCGTGCCCGTGAGCATGCCGGCCTTGAGGTACATGCCGACCGAGCGCACGATCCCCACATCAAAGCATTCAAATTCGGGGTGGGTGCCGCAGGCTGCCATCGCGGTCAGAAACTGTTGCACCTTGGCGACCGGGTTGTCAAACACCATGGGGGGCCAGGCCCACTGGCCGTCGTCGCGCAACTTGAGGTAGTTCAGGCTGCCGGCGTTGCAGGCGGCGATTTCGGGTCGCACCCGCTCGATGCAAGCCAGCGGGCCGGCCACATCCGGCCCGACCACGCCGGTGGTCAGGTTGATGATGACGCCGGGGCAGGCGGCGCGGATCGCATCAACCACGCTGGCCATCACCTCGGGCTCCCAGGAGGGCAAATGGCCCAGCCCCGGCGCCTGCTGGCGCACATGCACGTGCATGATCACGGCGCCGGCGTCAAAGGCCTCCCGGGCCTGCTGCGCCATCTCGGCCGGGGTCACCGGCACCGGGTGTTGCCGCGGGTCGGTCAGCACGCCGGTCAGGGCGCAGGTCAGTATGGCTTTGTCCATCAGGGTTCCTGGCTGTCGTCAAGATCGAGTTCCACCAGCACTGCGGACAGCACCACCTGTTCGCCCAGCGCGGTATGCAGCGCCCGCACCCGGCCCCCAGCGCCGGCGGTCAGCCACATGTCCATCTTCATGGCTTCCACGCAGACCATCGGCTGGCCGGCCAAAACCACATCGCCAACCGCCACCATCAGCCGGCTCACCCGTCCGGCCACCGGCGCACGCGCCAGGCTGGCGTCCAGCCCAACATCAGCCTGCGGAAACGGCGACACCTCACTGAACACAAAGCTGCCTGCGGCCATCGCCATGTGCAGCTCAAAACCGTCCCAAGCCACGTCAGCTCTACGTTTTACGCTATCTATTTCATAGTAAACGGCATCCTCAACAAGGTTGAGGCTGCGCAGCACGTGCAGCTTGCCGCCCAGCGACAGGTGCAGTTCACCGGTGGCCAGGCTGTGCACCCGCAGCGCTTGCGTCTGCTCGCCGCAGCGCAGGGTCAGGTCAAAGGCCGCCACGCTGTTGGGCCGCCAGCCGTTACCCTGGCGCCGCACCAGC
>JBEGOC010000330.1:0-2515 GCA_041182225.1 Pseudomonadota bacterium
AGCCCAGTCATGCCACCACCACCTGTCACCCTGCGCCGCCTGATCCAGCGCGGTTTCACCCTGATCGAGCTGATGGTGGTGCTGCTGATCATCGGCGTGCTGGCTGCACTGGTTGTGCCCAACGTGCTGGACCGTGCCGACGATGCCAGAGTCACCGCCGCCAAAACCGACGTCAGCAACCTGATGCAGGCGCTCAAACTCTACAAGCTGGACAACCAGCGCTACCCCAGTGCCGAGCAGGGTTTGCAGGCGCTGATGAGCAAGCCCACGGTAGACCCGGTGCCGCCCAACTGGCGGCCCTACCTGGAACAGTTACCCAAGGACCCCTGGGGCCGCGCCTATGTCTACTTGAACCCTGGTGTCAAAGGCGAGGTGGATGTGATGTCTTTCGGTGCTGACGGGCAGTCGGGCGGCGAGGGCAAGAACGCAGATGTCGGCAGCTGGCAGCCCTGAGCCACGCACGCGCCGCAGCGCCGGCTTTACCCTGCTCGAGTTGCTGATCGTGGTGGCGATTGTGGCGCTGGCCTCGGCCGGTGTTGCAGTGGCCCTGCGCGACGGCACGCAGGTGCAACTGGAGCGCGAGGCCGAGCGCCTGGTGGCCCTGCTGGAGTCAGCGCGCGCACGCTCCCAGGTCAGCGGCGTGCCCGTGCAGTGGCGCGTCACCGAGAGCGGGTTCCAGTTTGACGGGCTGGACCCGGCGCAATTGCCCCGCCAGTGGCTCGATGCCGACACCAGTGCCGTGACGGACGCTGCCTTGGTTCTGGGCCCGGAGCCCATCATCGGGCCGCAGGTTCTCACCCTGCAATCACTGCGCCAGCCTGCCAAGCGCGTACGCTTGGCCACCGACGGGCTGCGGCCGTTTGCCGTGCAACCGGTTACGCCATGAGCCAGCGTCGGCCGCGCGGTTTTACCTTGGTGGAGGTGCTGGTGGCGCTGGGCATCGTGGCCATCGCCTTGGGTGCTGGCCTGCAGGCCACCGCAGCGCTAACGCGCAACGCGCAGCGCCAGACCGACGTGCTGCTGGGCCAGATGTGTGCAGAAAACGCGCTGGTCAAGATCCGGCTGGCCCGGCAACTGCCGGGCGTGGGCGACACGCAGATCGACTGTGAGCAGGCCGGCCACCGCTACCGCGTGCTGTTGGCGGTAAGGCCCACGCCCAACAGCAATTTCCGGCGCGTGGATGCCAGAGTGCTGGATGGCGAGACTCCGATCCTTAACCTGTCCACCGTGGTGGGGCGTTTTTAATGCGACGCCGCAAGGCCATGCTGGGCTTCACCCTGATCGAGTTGATGGTGGCCATCAGCCTGATGGCCTTGATGACCCTACTGGCCTGGCGCGGGCTGGACGGCATGACGCGAGCCCAGACCCAACTGCGTCAGCAGGCCGACGATGTGCTGGCGTTGCAGGCCGCGCTGGCACAGTGGGCCGCCGATCTGGATGCCTTGGCGGTACAGCCCAGCGCCAGCAGCCTGGACTGGGATGGTCGGGCCCTGCGCTTGCTGCGGCGCGACCCGACTGGCGCTGCAGAGGGCCTGCGCGTGGTGGCTTGGGCGCGCCGCGGCACCAGCCGTGATGGCGTCTGGCTGCGCTGGCAGTCGCCGCCGGTCAGCAGCCATGGCGCGCTGCAGACCGCCTGGCAGGCTGCCGCGCTGTGGGCGCAGAACCCGAGCACGGCGGACCAACAGCGTGAGGTGACGCTGGTGCCGCTGGCCGACTGGCAAATCTTTTTTTACCGCGGCGACGCCTGGAGTAACCCGCTCTCCAGTGCCGACAGTGCCGGTGATGACAAGGCTGTGGCGGCAGCGCTGCCCGATGGCGTACGCTTGGTGCTGATGCTGCCCAGCGGGCAGAGCACCAGCGGCAGTGTCACCCGCGACTGGGTGCGCCCCGGGCTGGGGGGCGGCAAATGAGGTGCCTTGGCCGCACCGGCACCCTGGCACGCCAGCGGGGCGCGGCCATCCTGACCGCCATGCTGACCGTGGTGCTGGTGGCAACACTGGCGGCCAGCGCGCTGTGGCAGCAGTGGCGCGGCGTGGAAATCGAGGCGGCGCAGCGCAGCCGCGTGCAATCGGCCTGGGTGCTGACTGGCGCGCTGGACTGGGCCCGGCTGATCCTGCGTGAAGACGGCCGCAAGGGCGGGGCCGACCATCTGGCCGAGCCCTGGGCGGTGCCGCTGGAGCAGGCGCGGCTGTCCACCTTTTTGGCTACCGACCGCAGTGACGCGCTGGCGGCTGATGCCGCAGGTGAAGCGTTCTTGTCCGGCCGCATCACCGACCTGCAGTCGCGGCTGAATGTGCGCAACCTGGTGCTGGACGGCAAGGTTCACGCCCCCAGCCTGCTGGCCTTTGCCCGGCTGTTTGATTTGCTGGGCTTACCTGAGCGTGAGCTGGCGGCTCTGGCGCGCAATGCCCGCCTGGCGCAAGGCGAACAGGCCGCCGCCCCAGCGCCAGGCGCCTCGGCCGCCGGTGCGCCGGTGCTCGCCGCCACGGCCCCGCTGTGGCCGCAAGATCTGGAC
>JBEGOC010000331.1:0-11910 GCA_041182225.1 Pseudomonadota bacterium
CGATATGTCAAGCAGGGAAGGGAAGCGTTTGGCTGCTTTCATCAAATCATTGTCTTGCGAAAGTTGATGAAAAATTCCTACACGTTTCCTACATGAGCCACAAATGAAAATCCCCTGCTACCTATTCAATAGCAGGGGATTCAGTAGCCATGCGGCTTGCAGTGGCTCCTCGACCTGGGCTCGAACCAGGGACCTACGGATTAACAGTCCGGCGCTCTACCGACTGAGCTATCGAGGAATGCAGCCCGCAATTATAGCCAGGGAAACGGGCATATTTGGCTGTGCAGATCGGCTTTTTTAGGAGGCTACAGGGCTCGTCCTTGCGAATTGCCGGCCCATGGCCCTGGATGTCGTCAATCGAACACCGGGCTTTCTACGCCCAGCACCTTGTGCAGCTTGGGGCTGGTGGTGGTGTACTGCAAAAACACTTTCTTTTCCGGCGAGATGATGGGCATGGCGCCGAAGGCGGCCAGGGCGCATTCATGGAAGCCGCTGAGGATGAGCTTCTTTTTCCCGGGGTAGATGTTGATGTCGCCCACGGCAAAAATGCCGGGCACGCTGGTGGAGAACTTTTCGGTGTCCACCTTGAGCTGTTTGCGTTCGATGTCCAGGCCCCACTCGGCAATGGGCCCGAGCTTGGGGCTGAGGCCAAAAAACACCAGCAGCACATCGAGCGGTACCACGCGGGTCACGCCGTCGGCGCCAGTGACCTTGGCGCCCGTGAGCTTGCCGTCGCGCTCCTCGTAGCCGGTGACCTGGCCGATGATGAACTGCATCTCGAACGCGTCACACAGCTCTTTCATCTTGGCCACGTTGGCGGGTGCGGCCTTGAAGCCGTCGCGCCGGTGGATCAGGATCACGCTCTCGGCCTTGTGCGGGCCGTCCTTGACGAAATCGAGCGCCCAATCGAGCGCCGAGTCGCCGCCGCCGACGATGACCAGGTTTTTGCCGGCAAAGTCGTCGGGGTTTTTGACGCGGTAGAACAGCTGGCTGCCCTCAAAAGCGTCGAGACCGTCCACCTTGAGCGTGCGCGGCTGGAAGGCGCCCACCCCTGCGGCGATGAAGATGGTCTTGGTCAGAAAGCGCGTGCCCTTGGAGGTTTCGACAAAAAAGCGCCCGTCGTCCTGCTTTTGCACCGTGGTCACTTCCTGGCCGTAGTGAAAGGTGGCACCAAAAGGGTCGATTTGCTTGAGCAGGTTGTCGGTCAGTTCCTGCCCGGTGCAGACCGGCACGGCCGGGATGTCGTAAATGGGCTTGTCAGGGTACAGCTCCACGCACTGGCCGCCAGGGTAGGCCAGTGAGTCGATCACGTGGGCCTTGATTTCGAGCAGGCCGAGCTCAAACACCTGAAACAGGCCAACCGGGCCGGCGCCGACGATGACGGCATCGGTTTCGATCGGGCCGTCCAGCGGCAGGGCCGCCGGGCTGAGCCCGGCATTCAATTGGAGATCCATGGTGGGGCAGTGGTCCGCTCAGCGGATCAGCAGTGGCAGTTTGTTGGTCTTGTCTTTCCACTCATCAGCGTCGGGCAGCGGCGCCTTGCGCTTGGTGATGCTTTTCCAGCCCGGCAAACGCGACAGTTCGGCATTGAGCGCCGTCATGTGCTGCTGGTCGGCCGGCACGTCTTCTTCGGCGTAAATGGCGTTCACCGGGCACTCGGGGATGCAGACCGCACAGTCGATGCACTCATCGGGGTCGATGGTCAGGAAGTTGGGGCCTTCACGAAAGCAATCCACCGGACAAACGTCGACGCAGTCGGTGTATTTGCATTTGATGCAGGCTTCGGTGACGGTGTGGGTCATGTTGGTTTTCGACGGGGGTGGAAACCCGCTATTTTATTGGGTTTCAGAGGCCTTATTGCCTCCAGCCCTACTCGCTGACCGAGCGGGCGACAGCTTTAACGGGCGAACAGCGGGGCGATGGTGCGGGCGTCGCCTTGGTAGAAACCGGCGAAGCGCGCAAATTGCCGCTCGGCAGCGCTGGCGTCCTGATCGACGCGCAGCACGGCAGTATCAAAACCGCTGCGCTGCATTTGCACCAGCTGGTCGATCAACACATCGCCGGTGGCGCGCAATTCACCCTGGAAGCCGAGCCGGCGCCGCAGCAAAAAGGCCTGGCTGTAGGCGCGTCCGTCGGTGAACTTGGGGAACTGCAGGTCAATGCGCTCCACCCCGTCCAGAGCCAGCGTGGCCGGGTCCACATCGTTGGCCAGTTGCAAGACATTTTGGCCGTTAGCCCTTGTCGCAGCGTCGTTTGTAGCTATTATTTTCATAGTCATTCGGGCTCAGACCGGTTCAGCCGCCAGGCTGTGGCGGGCGCTGTTGGCGGCGAGTTTGAAGGGCTCCAGCCCAACCCGGCGCAGCGTGGCGATAAAGGTCTCGGCGCTGAGCCGCTCGCTGCGGTAGGTGTCGAGCAGGGCTTCGATCACGTCGGGCACCTCGGCCGCGCCAAACGACGGGCCGACGATTTTGCCGGCGCCGGCCGCACCACTGAGGGTGGAGCCGTCCGAGCCACCGAGAGAGACTTGGTACCACTCGCGCCCGTCCTTGTCCACGCCCAAAATGCCGATGTGGCCGCTGTGGTGGTGGCCGCAGGAGTTGATGCAGCCGCTGATGTGCAGGTCGATCTCGCCCAAGTCGTGCAGTTCGTCCATGTCCTGGTAGCGCTCGGTGATGGCTTCGGCAATCGGGATCGAGCGGGCGTTGGCCAGCGCACAAAAGTCACCGCCGGGGCAGGCGATCATGTCGGTCAGCAGCCGGATGTTGGCACGGGCAAAGCCGTGCTGGCGGGCCGCGCGCCACAGTTCGGGCAATTGGTCGCAGCGTACCCAGGGCAGCAGCAGGTTTTGGTCGTGCGTGACTCGGGCTTCACCGGCCGAGAACTGGTCGGCCAGATCGGCCGCACGGTCCAACTGGTCGGCGGTGGCGTCACCGGGCGCCTGGCCCAGGCGCTTGAGCGACAGGGTGACGGCGCGCAGGTCGGGGTTTTTGTGCGGGACCACGTTTTGCTGCAGCCAGCGGCCGAATTCAACGTCGTCTTCAGCGGCGGCCCGCAGGATGTCGGCCATCTTGTGCGCCGCATCGGCGCGGCCCGCAGACACCGCGGGCGGCACAAACGAGGCCGACACCCGGGCGAGTTCGGCCTGGGTCACGGTGTGCGGTGCGCCGTCTTGCGTCAGAATTTGCTGGTATTCGGCCTCCACCTCGTCAGTGAAGCGCTGGCCTTCGGCCTTGACCAGGATCTTGATGCGTGCCTTGTAGATGTTGTCGCGCCGGCCCCAGCGGTTGTAGACCCGCACCACGGCTTCGAGGTAATTCAGGATCTGGTGCCAGGGCAAAAACTCTCGGAGGGTGCTGGCAATCACCGGCGTTCGGCCCATGCCGCCGCCCACCAGTACCTTGAAGCCAACCTCGCCCTCGTCATTGCGCAGCACGTGCAGGCCGACGTCGTGCCAGGCGGTGGCAGCCCGGTCTTCGCGGGCGCCCGACACCGCAATCTTGAACTTGCGTGGCAGAAAAGCGAACTCGGGGTGTAGCGTGCTCCACTGGCGCAGGATTTCGCAAAACGGCCGCGGGTCGACGATCTCGTCCACGGCAATGCCGGCGCGTTCGTCGGTGGTGATGTTGCGGATGCAATTGCCGCTGGTCTGGATGCCGTGCATGTCCACGCTGGCCAGCAGGTCCATCACGTCGGCGCTTTTGGCCAGCGGAATCCAGTTGAACTGGGCGTTTTGCCGGGTGGTGAAGTGGGCGTAGCCGGTGGGCAGGTGCGCTGTGCCGAGCCTGGCCTGGGCGCGGCTGGCGGTCTGGTACACCTGTGGCTGGGGTTGGTCGCAGTCGCGTGCGATGGTGGCCAGCACGCGTAACTGGGCGCTGGACAGCTCGCCGTAGGGTACTGCCACCCGCAGCATGGGCGCATAGCGCTGTACATACCAGCCGTTTTGCAGCCGCAGCGGCTTGAAATCATCGTCACTGAGCTGGCCGGCCAGGTTGCGCTGCAACTGGTCACGGTACTGGGCGGCGCGCTGGCGCACAAATTGGCGGTCGAAGTCGGTGTACTGGTACATGGGCCGAGACTGTAGGCGGCCCGGCTCAGATACCAAACGACATATTTCTGATTTCAATATGCGACCGCGTTATATGCGGGCGCCATTGGCGCGTTTCAGCTGGCTGGGCCGCGCAATTCGAGCAGACGCTCGTCAAAATAGCTGCCCACGGTGTAGCGCTCTGACAACACGACTTCGCGGCGCGGGTGCAGGAACAGCGGCAGCGAGATGCGCGGCTTGGTTCGGGCGGCACCGGCCGGGTTGAGCACCCGGTGCACGGTGGACGGGTAGTGGTGGTCCGAGGCCTCGGCCAGCATGTCGCCGATGTTGACGATCAGGTAATTGAAATCGCAGGGAACGTCGTGCCAGGCGCCGTCCTGCCCCATCACTTGCAGACCGGGCTCGGTGGCAGCCGGCAGCAGGGTCAGCAGGTTGATGTCGCCGTGCGCGGCGGCGCGCATGGCGCCCGCCGGTTCGGCGCCGGTCAGTGGCGGGTAGTGCAGCACACGCAGCAGGGTGTGGTCGCTGCCGTCCAGCATGGCGGGCAGCGGCATTGAATAGCGCGCACGCACAGTGGGGGGCGAATACGCCTCTACCCAGCCCAGCAGGGTTTGCGCCAGCGCGTTGCCCTGCGCGTAGTAGCGCCGGGCCGCATCCGACACCTCGGCCGGGTAACGGCCCCAGGGGTAGATGTGAAAAAACTCCTTCAGGTCCCGTTGGGTGTGGCCCTTGGCTGTCTCGGAGACGGCAGGCGAAAAGTAACCGTCGTGCCGAACCGGGTCATGGGCATAGGCGTGTTTGGCCTCGCTTTGAAAAAAGCGCAACCACTCGGCATAAATGCCTTCCACCAGGGTTTGCTGCAGCGGGTGGCGGGTCAGCACGGCGAAGCCGGTGCTGTGCAGGCTGTGGCAGAACGCCGGCGCAGCGTCCGGGCTTTGGAAGTCGATCACGGGCAGGTGCATGGCGGGGTCTTGTGATGGTGCGGCTCGGGCAGGGCGCAGCGCGTGGGCGGCGTCGGGTTCAGGCTGTCAGCCAGGGCCGCATCATGGTTGCTTCAAACAAGGCGCTGCAGGCGGCGGCATCGACGCCCAGGCAGGCGGTACTGGCGGGCAAGCCGGCCTCCCAGCCGGCTTGCGGGTAGTCAATACCGGCCTGGCGCTTCAGAATTGTCTGGCCCTGCGCCAGGCCGTCGGTCGCCACGCGGATGGGCCCGGTCTGGGTCTGGAACAACTGCGGCGCCACCAAGTAGATAAAAGCCAGCACATCATGGCCGAAGCAGCCGTGCACGGCCGCCACGTGCTCAAAGCGGCTGCCGTAAAAATGGGCATAAAAGTCCACGGCATGGTGCAGCGTGTCGGTGGCGCGGTGGCGCTGGTGCGCGGCAATCCGCTGGAACAGCGTCACCGGCAGCACCAGCCGGTGCGTCACATCCAGCCCCACCATGGTCAGTGGCCAGCCGGCGGTGAACACCTGGTCAGCCGCGTGCGGGTCGTTCCAGATGTTGGCTTCGGCCACGGGCGACACATTGCCCGGCTCCAGCACGGTGCCGCCCATCAGAATCACCTGCTTGAGCAGGCGTGGCAGCTCGGGCTCCAGCCGCAGCGCCAGGCTGAGGTTGCCCAGGGGGCCGACCGCCACCAGGGTGATCTGGCCGGGCTTGGCGCGCGCCATGTCCACAATGAACTGGGCTGATGAGCGCGGGTCCACTGTGTCGGTGACCGCCATGCGCTCGGGCAGGTTGCCCAGGCCGTCGGCGCCGTGGATGTCGGCAGGGGGTGCCTCGCCGGCTTTTACCCAGGGCCGGGCCACGCCCTGCGTGACGGGGATCTGCCGGCCGGCCAGGGCGCACAGGTACAGCGCGTTGCTGGCAGCCTGCTGCACCGTCACATTGCCAAAGGTGGTGGTGATGCCCACCACCTCGATGTCGGGGTGGGCCAGGGCAAAGTACAGCGCCATGGCGTCGTCCACACCGGGGTCTGTGTCAAAAATGACCTGGTGGGGCAGAGCGGCGTTCATGTGGGTTGCATCAGGTTGGGTTGTGTTGGGCCAGAAAATCGGCCACCTCGGTCAGGTTGGGGATGGACGACTGCGCGCCCATTTGGGTACAGGCCAGGGCCGCGGCGGCGCTGGCCCGGCGCAGCGACTCCGCCAGGGGCAGGCTCCGGCTCAGGGCCGCCACCAGGGCGCCACAAAAGGTGTCGCCGGCGCCGGTGGTGTCCACCGGCGTCACGGCAAAGGCCGCCTGGCTCAGCCGCTGCTGGCCGCTGCGCGCCAGGCAGCCGCGCCCACCCAGCGTCACCACCACGGTCGGTACCGCGATGCGGGCCAGTTGCTCATCCAGGCTACCGGCGGCGCCCGCCAGCGCGGTCAACTCGCCTTCGTTCACGATCAGGATATCGACGTCGGCCAGCAGTTCGGCCGGCAGGGCTTGCGCCGGCGCAGCATTCAGTACCACGGTCACGCCCTGAGCATGGGCTGCATGGGCAAAGGCGGACACAGTAGCCAAAGGGGTTTCGAGCTGCATCAGCAGGTGGCTGAAGCCCGCCAGCGGCGGCAACCCCGAGGACGTGAGGTGCGCCGGCGCCAGACCCTGGTTGGCGCCGGGTGCGACGGTGATGGCGTTTTCGGCGTCGTCCGATACGCAAATGAAGGCGGTGCCGGTGGCCTGCTCGGGCACCCGCACCGCATGCAGCACCACGCCGGCAGCAGCCAGCGAGGCTTCAATCGGCACAGCGTAGGCATCACGGCCCAGCGCCGCCAGCATGTGGGTGGTCACGCCACCGGCGCGGGCGCAGGCCGCGGCCTGGTTGGCGCCCTTGCCACCAGGGTAGGTTTTGAATTCGCCGCCCAGCACGGTCTCGCCCGGGCCGGGGATGTGTGCCGCTCGCACCACAAAATCCAGGTTGGCAGAGCCTGCGACCAGTACCATTGATTCACCCCTTGGAGCGCCTGACGGGCCTGCTGCCGCGCAGCATGAGCGCCGCCGGACGTCTTGCAAAGCCCATTGTAGGGAGGCTTGCCGGTCCAGAGCCACGGGCTGTGGGCTGGGCCGGCCGCCTCTTGGCAAGCGCCTTGAATTTGTTATGCTCTGCGGCGGTCGTTGACACCGACACACAAGCAGGCGGTCTGCCGTACCGGCCGCCGATTTTGCCCCATCACATCCACCCTCACTCGAAAGAGAACAACCATGAAACTGATGATGACTGCCCGCTTGGGACTCTTGGCCGCAGCCCTGGCTGCCAGCTTTTCAGCCGCTGCCGAACCGGCCATCGTGTACGACATGGGCGGCAAGTTTGACAAGTCGTTCAATGAAGCCGCCTACAACGGCATGGAAAAGTGGAAAAAGGAAACCGGCAAACAGTACCTGGAGTTTGAGATTGCCAACGAATCGCAGCGCGAGCAGGCCCTGCGCCGCATGGCCGAAAAGGGCGCTAGCCCCATCATCGCCATGTCTTTCAGCATGGCGTCCAGTGTGGAAAAAGTCGCCAAAGAGTTCCCGAAGCTGAATTTCGCCATCATTGATGACGAGGTGAAGCTGCCCAACGTGCAGTCGCTGGTGTTCAAGGAGCATGAGGGCAGCTTCCTGGTCGGCGCCATGGCGGCCATGGCCAGCAAGACCGGCAAGGTCGGTTTTGTGGGCGGCATGGACATCCCGTTGATCCGCCGCTTCCAGTGCGGCTACGAGCAGGGCGCCAAGTGGGCCAACCCCAAGGCCGAGGTGTTTGCCAACATGACCGGCACCACCGGCGCGGCCTGGAACGACCCGGCCCGTGGCGGTGAGCTGGCCAAGGCGCAGTTTGCCAAGGGCGCCGATGTGGTGTTTGCTGCCGCCGGCGGCACCGGCATCGGCGTTTACCAGGCCGCCAAGGACGGCGGCAAGCTGGCCATTGGCGTGGACAGCAACCAGAACCACATCCAGCCCGGCACCATGCTCACCTCCATGCTCAAGCGCGTGGACGTGGCGGTGTACAACGTGGCCAAAGGGCACAAGCCCGGGCTGTCGGTGTTTGGCCTCAAGGAAGATGGCGTGGGATACGCCATGGACAAGAACAATGAGAAGCTGGTCACCGCCGACATGAAGAAAAAGGTGGACGCCGCCAAGGCCGACATCCTGAGCGGCAAGATCAAGGTGGTGGACTACATGGCGGCCAGCGCCTGCAAGTACTGATCCTGCACGGGGCCTGACCGCCAGCACCGGCGCCCGCCTGCCTGAACGCGCCATGGTGCTGGAACCCGCGGTTCGGATGACCGGCATCAGCAAGCGCTTCGGCGCCGTGCTGGCCAACGACGACGTGCAGCTACTGGTGCGAACGGGCACCGTGCACGGCATCGTGGGTGAGAACGGTGCCGGCAAAAGCACGCTGATGTCGGTGCTGTACGGTTTTTACGCCGCCGACAGCGGACAGATTGCCGTGTTCGGCCAGCCCGCCCAGATCCGCCACGCCGATGATGCGATTGCGCTGGGCATTGGCATGGTCCACCAGCATTTCATGTTGGTGGACACCTTGAGCGGGCTTGACAACGTGATGCTCGGGGCCGAGCCGCATTGGCTGCTGCCCAGGGCGCAGCGCCGGGTCCGCGTGAAGCTGGACGCCCTGATGCTGAGTACCGGGCTCAAAGTTGACCTGGACGCGCTGGTGCAGGGCTTGTCGGTCGGGGACCGCCAGCGCCTTGAAATTCTCAAAGCCCTCTACCGTGGCGCCCGCATCCTGATTCTGGATGAGCCGACCGCGGTGCTGACACCGCAGGAAACCGAACAGCTGTTCGATGTGCTGCGGGTGCTGCGCGACCAGGGCACCACCATTTTGCTCATCACCCACAAACTCAAGGAAGTGATGCGCCTGTGCGATGCCGTGACCGTGATGCGGGGTGGTCGCGTGGTGCAGGAGTTGCCGATCGCTCAGGCGTCAGTGGAGGCGCTGGCGCTGGCGATGGTGGGGCGCAAGGTTCAGATGGGCCGGGTCGAGGGGCAGGCCAGGCCGGCGGTGGGGCCGGCGCTGTTGACCGCCACCGGTATCTCGGTGCGGGACGGTCTGGGTGTGCAGCGCCTGACCGACCTGAGCCTGTCGCTGCACGCCGGCGAGATCGTTGGTGTGGCAGGGGTCTCAGGCAACGGCCAGAGCCAATTGCTGGACGTGCTGTCGGGCCTGCTTGGGCCTGACCATGGCAGCCTGCAGGTGGGCGACCAACAATTTGCCGCGGGCGCCTGGCTGCAGCCGCACACCGCCCGTGCGCTGGGCGTGGCCCATGTGCCGGAAGACCGCCACGCCCGCGCCCTGGTGATGGCGTTTGCGGCCTGGGAGTCGGCGGTGCTGGGCTACGACGGTCTGGCCGACTACAACCGGCACGGCTGGATGGCCCACGGCCGCATGCGTGCAGCCACGCTGGCCATGATGAACCGCTTTGATGTGCGCCCCGCCGATGTCGAGCTGCTCAGCAGCAAATTCTCGGGCGGCAACCAACAAAAACTGGTGCTGGCGCGCGAGCTCGGGCAGGCGCCGCGCGTGCTGCTGGTGGGGCAGCCGACCCGCGGCGTGGACATCGGCGCGATCGAGTTCATCTACGACCGGCTGCGGGCCCTGCGCGATGCCGGCTGCGCCGTGCTGCTGGTGTCGAGCGAGCTGGATGAAATTCTGGCCCTGTCGGACCGGGTGATCGTGATGAACCAGGGGCGGGTGACCGGTGAGCTGCCGATCGCCGACTGCAACGAGGCCGCTTTGGGCCTGCTCATGACCGGGGCGGGCGCATGAGTCAGGTGCACGCGTTGCCCCGTTGGGCCGATTGGCTGTTGCTGCCGGCGGTGTGCCTGGCGGTGGCGCTGCTGGCGGCCGGCGGCGTGGTGGCGCTGGTGGGCCAGGATCCGCGCGCGGTGCTGGCGGTGCTGGTGCAGGGTGCGCTGGGCTCGCCGCGCGGCATCAGTTACACCCTGTATTACGCCACGACCTTCATCTTCACCGGTCTGGCGGTGTCGGTGGCCTACCACGGCGGTCTGTTCAATATCGGTGGTGAAGGCCAGGCGATTCTGGGTGGCCTGGGCACCGGTCTGGTGGCGCTGTGGCTGTCGCCCAGCCTGCCGACCTGGGTGATGCTGCCGCTGATGGTACTGGTCGGGGCACTGTTCGGCATGCTGTGGGCAGCCGTGCCGGCCTACCTGCAAGCCTACCGGGGCAGCCATGTGGTGATCACCACCATCATGTTCAATTTCATCGCCAGCAGCCTGCTGGTGTACCTGCTGGTCTATCACCTGCGGCCGACCGGCACCATGGCGGTGGAGAGCCGGGCCTTCGCCGCGTCGGCGCGGCTGCCCAGCGTGAAAGACGCGCTGGCCTGGCTGGGCCTGGACTGGCCGGCCTCGCCCCTGAACCTGAGCCTGCTGCTGGCCCTGCTGGCAGCGCTGCTGGTGTACCTCTTTTTGTGGCGGACCCGCGCTGGCTACCACCTGCGGGCAGTGGGCGCCAGCCCGGCCGCGGCGGAGTATGCGGGCATTCGGTCGCAGCGCCAGGTGATGGTGGCGATGGCGATCTCGGGCGCGCTGGCGGGGCTGGTCGGCATGAATGAAATTGCGGGCGTCAGCGGACGCCTGTTGCTGGAGTTTGTCAGCGGCGCCGGATTCACCGGTATTGCGGTGGCCCTGATGGGCCGCAACCACCCGCTGGGGATTGTGGTCGCCAGCCTGTTGTTCGGGGCGCTGTTTCAGGGCGGGGCCGAGGTGGCGTTCGAGGTCCGCGGCTTCAGCCGCGACATGGTGGTGATGCTGCAGGGCTTCATCGTGCTGTTTTCAGGGGCCATGATTTATGTGATTGCGCCTGCCGTGGCCTGGGCGCTGTCACTGTTGACAAGAAAAGCGGGGAGCCATCATGGATGAGGCGCTGTGGGGAGCGATGCTGGCGTCCACCCTGCGCATGGCCACGCCCCTGGTGCTGTGTGCCTTGGCGGGCCTGTTGGCGGAACGCTCCGGCGTGGTTGACCTGGGGCTGGAAGGCAAGATGCTGTTTGCCGCCTTTGCTGCCGGGGCCGGCGGCGCGCTGTATGGCTCCACTGCGCTGGCGCTGCTGCTGGCCGTCACGGTGGCCACCGCCATGTCCTGGCTGCATGGCCTGGCCTGCGTCAGCCACCGTGGTGACCAGGTGGTGTCGGGGGTAGCGACCAACATCATCGCGGCTGGCCTGACCGTGGTGTTGGGCGCGGCCTGGTTTGGCCAGGGCGGCCAGACGCCACCGGTGACGGCCGCCGTGCGCATCGGGCCGGTGATGCCTCAACTGGCCGAATCGGTGCAGAGCCTCGGCCTGGTTGGCGTGGTGATCGGTCCCGGCTTGCTGGGTCATAACGCGCTGGTCTACCTGGCGTTTGCGCTGGTGCCAGCGGTCTGGTGGCTGCTGTTTCGCACCCGGTTCGGGCTGCGCCTGCGCGCCGTGGGCGAAAACCCGCACATGGTGGACGCTGCCGGGGTGTCGGTCCAGCGGCTGCGTTACGCGGCGCTGACCATGAATGGCGTGCTGTGCGGCCTGGCCGGCAGCTACCTGGTGCTGGCCCAGAATGCCTCGTTTTCGCAGAATATGACCGCCGGGCGCGGCTTCATGGCCTTGGCCGCCCTGATTTTCGGCCGCTGGCACCCGGTGAAAGCCTTGTGGGCCTGCCTGCTGTTTGGCTTTATGGATGCGGTGGCGATTCGTCTGCAAGGGGTGCAACTGCCTGGCGTGGGCGAGGTGCCAGTGCAACTGATCCAGGCCCTGCCCTATGTGATGACGGTGGTGCTGCTGGCGGGTTTCATTGGGTCGGCCGTGGCACCGCAGGCGCTGGGTAAGCCTTACCTCAAAGAGCGTTAGGCCGGCGCCTGGCCGCGCCTGGGCTCGAGGGCCCGGGCC
>JBEGOC010000332.1:0-7731 GCA_041182225.1 Pseudomonadota bacterium
ATGGATGCCTGGCTGGGCCACCCGAACCTGTGGGTGCGCCGCGTGGCCATGCTGCACCAACTGGGCTGGAAAGCCCAGACCGACCAGGCGCGCCTGTTTCGCTACGCGCTGGCCTTGGCGCCAGAAACCGAATTCTTCATCCGCAAGGCCATTGGCTGGGCGCTGCGCGACCACGCCCGCACCCAGCCCGAGGCGGTACGGGCTTTTTTGGCGGAGCATGGGCTCGTTTTGTCGGGCTTGACGCGGCGGGAGGCCGGCAAGCATCTGGTGTGAGGGGTAGTGCATCCAAGGGCCAAGCCAACGCCCCGGCCGGCTGGGCCGGGGGCTTACCGCGTGCCCTACGCGGCGGCGGCTGCAGCGCGGCGCCATTGCGAGACGGTGCAACCAAAATGTTGCCGGAACCAAAAGGCGAATGGACTGGGTGCAGAAAACCCAAGCAGTTCGGCCATTTCCGCCAATGACCGGTCGCTGTCGCGCAGTTGGCGGGTGGCAAACTCGGCGCGGATCGACCGCAGCAGCGATGAAAACGACGTTTTTTCTGCCAGCAGATGGCGGTGCAGGGTGCGCCGGTCCATGCCCAGCAGCTGGGCCACCTGGTCGGCGGTGCAGCGGCCGCCGGGCAGCAAGGCGCTGATCAGTTGGCGCGCCAAGTCCAGGGTGGTGCCGGGTGCGCTGGACAGGGCTTGGTCGAGAAAGCGGCGGGCGTAGGGCGACATGCCCGACTCGTGGTTTGGCAGCCGCGCAGCGAGGTCTTTGGCGGCACAAACGATGCCATTGAACGCGCTGTTGAATTCGACCATCGGGCCGAACAGCTGACGGTGGCTGTCCAGGTTGGCGGGTGGCCGGTGCGTGAAGCAGACCTGGCGCGGCCGCCATTCAGGCCCCAGCAGCTCCAGCAGGATGCGGTGCATCACGCCCACGGCCAGTTCGATCGAGTGCCGCACCGGGCCGCCACCGTCAATCAGCACGTCTTCCCGAATGACGACCACATCGGCATGGTCTTCGATGTGCGTGAGCAGCGAGGCGTTGAGCAGGCGCAGATAGCGCCCCAGGGTGTCCAGCGCCTGCCGGGCGGTGGGCTCTTCGCGCAGCACGATGCTGATCGGCCCCAGATTAGCCAGCCGCCGAGTGCGTGCCAGTTGCAGGCCGAAATCTTCGGCGCCTGCGGCCTGGGCGCTGGTTTCCAGCAATTGCCGCACGGCGAGCACGCTGATGGGCGTCTCCGGGTCGTCCAGGCAGCGCAGGCTCAAGCCGGCCTGGGCCATCATGGCCGGCGCGTTGAGCCCCAGGGCCTGGGCCAGCTCAACATAGCCGTGGAGGCTGGCGCTGCGAATCACCGGCAGGGGTCGCGGCATGTGTGTCCCAATTCAGATATGGATTGTCCCAAAATATACATTCAATCACCGGGCCTGTCGATAAGCTTCCATCCACAGCTGGCGCCCAATCCACGCCGAGCTGGCCATACCCTACAAGGAGACACAGATGATCAAGCGTTTGCACACCCGGCTTTTGAGCCGCCTGCTGGTGGCCCTGGTGGCCGCTGCTGTTGGCCCGCTGGCCCTGGCCTGGACCGACAAACCCGTCAAGATGCTGGTGCCAGCCCCAGCCGGCGGCACCATGGACGTGGTCGCGCGCATCCTGGCTGACCAGTTGTCGGCTGACATTGGCCAGCCGGTGGTGGTGGACAACAAACCCGGCGCCGGCGGTGCCATCGCCGTGCAGGCCATGATGGCCGCACCCGCCGATGGCCAGACCATCATGGTCACGGCCAGCAACATCCTGACCGAGATCCCGCACGTGATGAAGACCGGCTTCGACCCGATCAAGGACGTGCGGCCGGTGGCCACCATTGCCCGGGCCGGCATGGTGCTGGTGGGCTCACCCACCTTGACCGCCAACGACCTCAAGGAGCTGCTGGCCTACGTCAAGGCCAACCCCGGCAAACTCAGTTTTGCGTCCTACAGTGCCGGCACGGCCTCGCACTATGCCGGCATGATCCTGAATCAGAAAGCCGGCCTGGACCTGCAGCACGTGCCGTTCCCCGGTTCGCCGCCGGCCCTGGTGCAGGTGATGGGGGGCCAGATTGCGCTGATGTTTGACGGCATCGTCACCTCCATGCCGCAAATCAAGGGCGGCAAGCTCAAGGCCTATGGCGTGGCGGCCAAAACCCGCTCGGCGCACCTGCCCCAGGTGCCAACGCTGGCCGAGTTGGGCTACCCGGAGCTTGACTTCAGCAACTGGCTCGGCACCGTGGTCGCCGCCACTGTGCCCGCCGACCTGGCCGAAAAGATCAATGCCGCAACCCTCAAGGCCGCGGCCTCGCCCAAGGTGCGCGACCGGCTCACCGCCGCTGGTTTTGAGCCCAATGCCAGCCTGACCTCCGCCCAGCTGGCCCAGTCGGTCAAGATCGAGTACGAGCGCAATGCGGTCATCGTCAAGAGCTTCAACATCCAGCTCAACCAGTGAATGTTTGAGCCGGCAGGGGCGCCTTCATGACCGACACCATGGCATCCACCATTCAGGTTCAGCCTTTGACCTGTGCCCTTGGGGCTGAACTGCGCGGCGTGCAACTTGCCGACGCCGCGCGGGATGAGGGCCTGTTCCAGCACATCCGGCGCCTGCTGCTGACGCACAAGGTGCTGTTTCTGCGCGAGCAGCAACTCAGCCGGGCCGAGCATGTGGCCTTTGCCCGCCGTTTTGGCGAGCTGGAAGACCATCCGGTCGCGGGCAGTGACCCGGAGCACCCGGGGCTGGTGCGCATCTACAAATCGCCCGAGGCGCCGCCCGACCGCTATGAAAATGCCTGGCACACCGACGCCACCTGGCGCGCCAAGCCGCCGATGGGCTGCGTGCTTCGCTGCGTCGAATGCCCGCCGGTGGGCGGCGACACCATGTGGGCCAACATGGCGCTGGCCTACGAGCGCTTGCCCGAACACATCAAGCTGCAGATTGCGCCCTTGCGGGCCCGCCACAGCATCGAGGCCACCTTTGGCGCAGCCATGCCGATCGAGAAGCGGCTGGCGCTGAAGGCGCAGTTTCCCGATGCCGAGCACCCGGTGGTGCGCACCCACCCCGAGACGGGTGAAAAAACCCTGTTTGTGAATGGCTTCACCACCCATTTCACCAACTTCCACACCCCGGCCAACGTGCGCGTCGGGCAAGACTTCAGCCCGGGCGGCGCCGACCTGCTGCGCTATCTGCTCATGCAGGCCTACATCCCCGAATACCAGGTGCGCTGGCGCTGGCAAGCCAACAGCGTGGCGATCTGGGACAACCGGGCCACCCAGCATTACGCCGTGATGGATTACCCGCCCTGCCACCGCAAGATGGAACGCGCCGGCATCATGGGCGACACCCCGTTTTGACGGCGCTGTGCGCGCCCCTGCCTCTGCAACACGCTCCCACCAGGAACCACCATGAATTTTCTCGACGGCTCACTGTTCCCCGAAAACCAGCCCCCCTTGGTCATCACGGCCGCGCCCTATGCGCCCTCCTGGGTGCCCTCGGACTTTCCCGAAGACATCCCGGTCACCATGGCTGAGCAGATTCAGAAAGCGGTGGACTGCTACAACGCCGGCGCCACGGTGCTGCACCTGCATGTGCGTGAGCTGGACGGGCGTGGCAGCAAGCGCCTGTCCAAGTTCAATGAGCTGATTGCCGGCGTGCGCCAGGCCGCGCCGCGGATGGTGATCCAGGTCGGCGGCTCGATTTCATTTGCGCCGGAGAACGACGGTGCCGCCGCCAAATGGCTGTCGGACGACACCCGCCATATGCTGGCCGAGCTGGACCCCAAACCGGACCAGGTGACTGTGACGGTCAACACCTCGCAGATGAACATCCTGGAGCACATGGCCTACGAGGACATTGCCGGCACCTCCATGGAAGACCCGGCCGTGTTCAACGCCTACAAGGAAATGACCGTGCCGGCCCAGCCCGGCTGGGTGGAAGAGCACATCCGCCGCCTCAGTGCCGCAGGCATTCAGAGCGCGTTCCAGTGCTACAACATCAACAGCTTTGAGTCGGTGGAGCGCCTGATCCGCCGCGGTGTCTACAAAGGCCCGCTGTGCATGAACTGGGTGGCCATCAGCGGTGGCATGGACGCGCCGCACCTGTACAACCTGGCCAACTTTGTGCGCGCCACGCCCGACGGCGCGGTGCTGACCGTGGAGAGCTCCATGCGCAATGTGTTGCCGATCAACATGATGGGCATTGCCATGGGCTTGCATGTGCGTTGCGGCATCGAGGACAACCTGTGGGCGCAGGACCACAAGTCCAAGATCAGCACCGTGCAGCAGGTCGAGCAACTGGTGCGCATGTCACGCGAGTTTGGCCGTGAGATTGCCACCGGGGCACAAGCGCGCCAGATCAACCAGATCGGCGTGTTTTACGACAGCGTGGAGGAAACCCTGGCCAAGAACGGCTTTGCGCCCAACCCCAAGGGCGGCCACCAAGGCTTCCTGCGCAAAGCCGCCTGAGCACATACACCATGGCACAAGCAATACGTTTTGACACCGTGGGTGGCCCCGAGGTGCTCCGCCTGGAGACCGTGGCTGTGGGCGAGCCCGGCCCGGGCCAGGCGCGGGTGCGCCACACGGGCATTGCCGTCAACTTCATTGACATCTACATTCGCACCGGGCGTTATCCGGCCGCCCTGCCCAGCGGGCTGGGTTCGGACGCTGTGGGGGTGGTGGAGGCGGTCGGCGCCGGTGTGGACGACATCCAGGTGGGTGACCGGGTTGGCTACCTGATTGGGCCACAGGGCGCTTACTCGGATGTGCGGGTGATGCCGGCCGAGGTGCTGATTCGCCTGCCGGACGGCATCAGCGACAGCACGGCCGCCACGCTGATGATGAAGGGCATGACCGCGCAGTACCTGTTCCGGCAGGTCTATCCGCTGCAGGGCGGCGAAACCATCCTGTACCACGCGGCGGCCGGCGGCGTGGGGCTGATTGCCTGCCAGTGGGCCCGTGCCCTGGGGGTCACCATGATAGGCACCGTCAGCACCGACGACAAAGCCGCCCTGGCGCAGGCCAACGGCTGCACCCACACCATCGTCACCAGCCGCGAGAACATCGTAGACCGCGTCAAGCAGATCACCAACGGCCGCGGCGTGCCGGTGGTGTTTGATTCGGTGGGCAAGGACACGCTGGAGGCCTCGCTCAACTGCCTGCAGCCGCGCGGCACGCTGGTCAGCAACGGCACCTCGTCGGGCTCGGTGGTGATCGACACCATGACCCTGGCTGCCAAAGGCTCGCTGTGGCTCACCCGCCCGGCCATGATGCACTACATCATGCCGCGCGCCCACATGCTGGCCATGGCGGCCGAGGTGTTTGACATGGTGCTCAGTGGCAAGATTCACAGCGCGCCCTCGCAAACCTTCCCGCTGGCCGCGGCCGCCGATGCGCACCGCGCACTGGAATCGCGCCAAACGGTGGGTGCGACCGTGTTGCTGCCCTGAAATAAGGCCCGCATCGGATCGATGGCCTTCAGACGCGCAGCGTGCTTAGCAGCGTGACCAGTTCGTGCAGGGCGGTGAAGGGGTCTGGGGCGGTGTAGGCATTGCATTTCGCAGCCAAGGCCTGCGCCCGCCGTGTTGCCACATCCAGCCGGTCGCGGGTGATGGCAAACGCGCCACCAGCGCCTTTGTCGTAGCCGGGGAGGTGCCGCTTCAAACGCGTCATCACCTCGTCGCGGTGAACCGGATGCTGTATGTCGTCGTAGTGCAGCAACAGCCACAGCTCGAAGCTGGGGATGGATGCAATAGCCTTGAAGCTGACGGGCTGCCTGTCGTCATTGCGCAGCTTGCCATCCAGCGACTTCGCCAAACTCAGGGCGTCGAAATAGCTCTCGTGGTCGTCGCGGTCAAACACGGCATAGACCTGGTCAAAGCTCTTGGGGCGAATGCCTTTGTGCAAATCGCCTTCCTCAAACAGGCGTTGGGCATAACGCACCACCTGGATGGGCGCTGTACCCAGCTGACCAGACTGCACGGCGACGTTGGCGGAATGCAGTTGATGCACGGCGCAAATTTCTTCCAGGTACAGCGGTTCCGTTTTGCGGCCTTCTGTGACGATCAGGATGCGGGCATAGCTCGCACGCCGCGCCTCCTTGGTCGCCTTGCGTCGCAACTGCCGGTCCTTGGCCTGGAAGTCGCGCCCCATCAGTGCGTCGCTCCCAGGGCCTGGTTGCGCAGAAAGGGCAGGGCACCATAGCGCCCTTGCAGGTAACCTCGTTCCAGAGCTTCATTTTTGCGGGGGCTGAAGTCGAGTAACGGATACAGAGATGAGCTTTGATCCAGGTGCTTTTCTACAAACCAAATTTGATCGCGCCTGAACAGACCGTAAGCGTCGAGCAGCGACGTGTCGTGCGTGGTGAAGATCAGTTGTGCGCCGCCGGTGTTGACTTCAGGCCGATGGAACAAGCGGACCAGCGCCTGCACCAGCAGGGTGTGCAGGCTGGTGTCGAGTTCATCCACCACCAGCGTCAGACCCTTGTTAAGGATGTCCAGCATGGGCCCAGTGAGGAACAATAGTTGTTGGGTGCCGCTGGATTCGTCCTTCAGGTCGAAAATGGCCTTGCCGTTTTCGGTGATGTGATGAAACTTCACTTCGTCCACAGCCTGCTCGCTGATTGCCTCCTCGCGTTTGCCGGTTGCGCGATCGAATTGGATGGTATGAACCATGGCCTGTTTGGTCGCGACCTCAATGTCGGCAATGCTGATGTCTGCGGCACGCAGGAACTCGCAAATGGCTTTGCGCCGAGCCTCATGCTTGAGCATTTGCATTGAAAAATGAGGGGACAGCGGTGACTGCTCGTTAAAGATCACAAGTCGATTGGCGAACCAATCGAACACCGGGCGCAGGGCCTCGCTGTTCAGTTGTACCGCCACTGACAAGAACAAGGCGTTCGGTCGGGTCGCACCCTCCCACAGGTTTTTGGCACCCTTCAAGCTGGGGCCGAACTCATAAACGTCCCTGCCACTCTGTGCATCGAAGTGGCGTGCGAACCAGCGTTGCGGCTTGAACGCTTTGTACACCAGGAGTTGCTCACTGACGATACGTTGCGCATTCATGGCAAAACCGTACTGGTAGCGCACGCCGGCGAGGATGAAGGTGACTTCGAACGCCGTGGGCTGGGTGCCCGAGCAGGCGTCCAGCTTGAAGGGCTGGAGTCGGTCAAAGGTTTGGCCCGGTTGGAAAGCGGCCGATTCCACCACCACGCCCCGCATGTACTGCAGGGCCTTGATGAGGTTGGATTTGCCGCTGGCGTTGGCCCCGTACACCACCGCGCACTTGAGCACATGCGGCGCAGCCGTCAGCCCGGTAGCCTGTGCATGGGTGTCCAGCAAGGTCTTGTCGGTGGACGCCACCAAGCTGAGCACCTGCTCGTCACGCAGGCTACGGAAGTTCTTGGCTCGGAATTCGACCAGCATGGCAATCACCTAAAATCTCTAATAAATGAGAAAAATGCAGCATATCAGCAAATTTTCTATTTATTTTAATTTACAACATCCTTTTTGCCGGCTTGTACGATCCCACGCCCCCTCTCGCAATCGGACAGCCTGGGCGCCGATCCCAGGCGATCAAGCTCAGCTGCGGTACCCGATCAAGCCGCCCGCGCGATCAGCGCTTTCATCTCGCTGTAGCTGTAGACCCCATGCCGGTCCGGGCCCGACCGCGCGGCCGCGACCATGGCCTGGGCAATCTCGGTGGTTCGAATCGGGCGGTACTT
>JBEGOC010000333.1:0-6651 GCA_041182225.1 Pseudomonadota bacterium
CTTTTGCCGGATCAGCCGTGCGCTCGACGCTGCCAGCCAGCGCTGATAGGCCTGGCGGGCCACGCCGTCCGCAAATTCGGGCACTGGCGGCGCCGCGTTGGCCACGGCTGAACTCAGGGCGGTACGCACGGCATCGGCCAGCGGCTCCTCCAACTGCCCGCCAGCCCACGCATGCTCACCGATTGATAGCAGTCCAAGCCCTGCCATCAAGGCTTTGAGGCTGATTCGACGTGAAACAGCAGCTGGGAGCACAACGCGGCTCAGACGGCCAGACGTGCCCGCAGCAGCGCAGCGATCTCGCCCAAGGGTACCGCGGTGGCGGCGGTGTCACGCCGGTGCTGGTACTCCACCTCGCCCGTCTTCAAGCCGCGGTCGCCCAGCGTGACGCGGTGCGGCACACCAATCAGCTCCCAGTCGGCGAACATGGCGCCCGGCCGCTCGCCGCGGTCGTCGAGGATCACGTCGACGCCCATCGCCAGCAACTCGGCATACAGCGCCTCGGCGGCTGCCTTGACCTCGGGGAAGCGGTCCGGGCTGATCGGGCACAACACCACGGTGAACGGCGCCAGCGCGTCGGGCCAGATGATGCCGCGCGCATCGTGGTTCTGCTCGATGGCTGCGGCCGGCAGGCGCGTGATGCCGATGCCGTAGCAGCCCATTTCCATGAACTGCGGCTTGCCGTTGACGTCCAGAAAGGTGGCGTTCATGGCCTGGCTGTACTTGGTGCCCAGATAGAACACATGGCCGATCTCGATGCCGCGCTCGATCGCCAGCACACCTTTACCGTCAGGTGAGGGGTCGCCGGCCACCACATTGCGCAGATCAGCCACCACATCGGGCTCGGGCAGGTCACGACCCCAGTTGACGCCAGTGATGTGGTAGTCCACCTCATTGGCACCGCAGATCCAGTCGCTCATCACGGCCACTTCCCGGTCGGCCACCACCCGCACCGGCTTTTTCAGGTTGATCAGGCCCAGGTAGCCCGGTTTGCAGCCAAAGTGCTCGTCGATTTCTTCGAGCGTGGCAAAGCGGAAGCCACCCTCCATGCCAGGCACCTTGTTGGCCTTGACCTCGTTCATGTCGTGGTCGCCACGCAGCATCAGCAGCCAGACCTGGCGCCTGACCACGTCGCCCGCCTCGTTTTTTTCCTCGGTCGTCAGCACCAGCGATTTCACCGTGCGCTGCAGGGGCACCTGCAGGTACTCGGCCACATCGGCACAGGTGCTCTTGCCCGGCGTGGCGGTCTTGGTCATGGTCTGGGCTGGCGCCGGACGTTGCGCTTGTGGCGGCAAGGCCTCGGCTTTTTCCATGTTGGCCGCATAGTCACTGTCCGGGCAAAACACGATGGCGTCCTCGCCGGTAGCGGCAATCACCTGGAACTCCTCGCTCAGGTCCCCGCCGATGGCGCCACTGTCGGCGGCCACGGCCCGGTAAGTCAAGCCGAAACGGTCAAAAATACGCCGGTAGGCCTGGGCCATGACCTGGTAACTGGTTTTGGCACTGGCCTGGTCGCGGTCAAAACTGTAGGCGTCCTTCATGATGAACTCGCGGCCGCGCATCAGACCGAAGCGGGGCCGGCGCTCGTCGCGGAACTTGGTCTGGATTTGGTAGAAGTTGCGCGGCAACTGCTTGTAGCTGCGGATTTCCTGCCGGGCGATGTCGGTCACCACCTCTTCGCTGGTGGGCTGCACCACAAAGTCGCGGTCATGCCGGTCCTTGATGCGCAGCAGCTCCGGGCCCATCTTGGCAAAGCGGCCGGTCTCCTGCCACAACTCAGCCGGCTGTACCACCGGCATCGCCAGCTCCACGGCGCCGGCGCGGTTCATCTCTTCCCGCACGATCGCTTCCACCTTGCGCACCACGCGCAGCCCCAGCGGCATCAGGCTGTAGATGCCGGCGCCCAGCTTCTTGATCATGCCGGCGCGCATCATCAGTTTGTGGCTGACCACCTCGGCGTCTGCGGGTGCTTCCTTGAGGGTGGAGATAAAGAACTGGGAGGCTTTCATGGCAGGGCAATCGCAATTGTCTCAGGGCACTTCCTCTTGCTGCGCAGCGCATGCTGTGCATAATGGAAGCAGTTGAAAATTTGAGGTTTGATTATGCTTGACCGGGACGGCTTTCGGCCCAATGTCGGCATCGTCCTGCTCAACCAGAAGAACCAGGTGTTCTGGGGCAAGCGAATC
The DNA here is from genome assembly GCA_041182225.1 of Pseudomonadota bacterium. Lineage (GTDB taxonomy): Bacteria > Pseudomonadota > Gammaproteobacteria > Burkholderiales > Burkholderiaceae_C > Rhodoferax. The sequence continues at coordinate 2,184 of JBEGOC010000333.1, forward strand.
CGAACCCACTCCTGGCAATTTCCGCAGGGTGGCATTGACCGGGGTGAAACCCCCGAGCAGGCCATGATCCGCGAGTTGCATGAGGAAGTCGGGCTCCAGCGGGAGCATGTTCGTATCGTGGCCCGCACCCGCGACTGGTTGCGCTATGAGGTGCCAGACCGTTACATCCGCCGCGACGCACGCGGGCACTACAAGGGCCAGAAACAGATCTGGTTCCTGCTGCAACTGGTCGGCCACGACTGGGACCTGAACCTGCGCGCGACCGAACACCCCGAGTTCGATGCCTGGCGCTGGAACGACTACTGGGTGCCGCTGGAGGCGGTGGTGGAGTTCAAGCGGGGTGTTTATGAAATGGCCCTGACCGAACTGGCGCGTTACCTGCCGCGCCAAGAGCCGCGGCTGCGCTTTCTGCGGCAGGGCCGCATCGACAACGACCTCGACCTGACCCAGGGACCATCGCTGGATTCGTTGGAGCGCTGAACGCCCCGGCCACGCCGGACCGGGTCAGCGGCCAAGCGGCTTAGCGGGTCAACACCAGATTGTCCCGGTGCACCATCTCCGGCTCGGCCGCGTAGCCCAGCAGTTTTTCAAACTCGGAAGAGGGTTTACGGCAAATCAGCCGGGCTTCGGTGCTGGCGTAATTGGCCAGGCCCCGGGCGATTTCCAGGCCCTGTGGGTCGCGCACCGCGATCACATCGCCGCGTGAAAAGTCGCCCTCGACCGCGGTCATGCCGATCGGTAGCAGGCTCTTGCCTCCGGCGCGCAACTGGTGCACCGCACCCGGATCGACCGTGACGGCACCGCGCAGCTGCAGATGATCGGCCATCCACTGCTTGCGCGCCTGGTTTTTTTGGGTTTGTGCCACCAGCAGGGTGCCGATGGCTTCACCCTGGGCCAAGCGCAGCAGGGCATCCGGTTCCCGGCCCCAGGCAATCACGGTCGAGGCGCCCGAGCCGGCAGCGCGCTTGGCCGCCAGAATCTTGGTGATCATGCCACCGCGGCCCAGGCTGGAGCCCGCGCCGCCGGCCATGGCTTCGAGCGCCGGGTCGCCGGCTTTGGCCTCATGCACAAAGCGGGCGTCCGGCTGACGCCGCGGGTCAGCCGTGTACAAGCCGGCCTGGTCGGTCAGAATCACCAGCGCATCGGCCTCCACCAGGTTGGCCACCAGGGCGCCCAGCGTGTCGTTGTCGCCGAACTTGATCTCGTCGGTGACCACGGTGTCGTTTTCGTTGATCACCGGCACCACCCCGAGCTTGAGCAGGGTCAGCAGGGTGGAGCGGGCGTTCAAGTAGCGCTCGCGGTCGGCCAGGTCGGCGTGGGTCAACAACACCTGGGCGCTGCCCAGGCCATGCTCGCGCAGCTTGGTCTCGTACATTTGCGCCAGGCCCATCTGGCCGACTGCGGCCGCAGCCTGGAGCTCATGGATTTCGTGCGGCCGGGTGCGCCAGCCCAGGCGCTTCATGCCCTCGGCAATGGCGCCGCTGGAGACCATGATCATCTCTCGTCCATCACCCACCAGCAGCGACAACTGGCGGCACCACTCGCCAATGGCTGCCTCGTCCAGGCCACGGCCATCGTTGGTGACCAGGCTGGAGCCCACCTTGACCACGATACGGCGGGCATCGCGCAGCAGAGGCGAGGCAATGTCAGTGGTCATTTCGGGCTCCAAGCCACGTCCAGCATAAGTTTCCAGCTATCAATTCAAGAGCAATCGCTCAACGGGCATCCACAGCAAAGCGTGGATCGACCTCCACCGGCAGCAATTCGGCTTTCTGCTCCGACTTGATGTGCTGGTACACGGTTTTGATCAGGGTCTCGCAACCCTCGCGCGTCAGGGCCGAGATCTCAAACACAGGCCCCTTGAACTTGAAGCGCTTGACGAAGTCTTTCACCACCTCGGCGCGCCGGTCCAGGGGAATCATGTCCAGCTTGTTCAGCACCAGCCAGCGCGGCTTTTGGTACAGCGCCGGGTCGTATTTCTTGAGCTCGTTGACGATGGCCCTGGCCTGCGCCACCGTGTCCACACCCTCGTCAAAGGGTGCCAGATCGACCACATGCAGCAACAACCGGGTGCGCTGCAGGTGCCGCAGAAACAGGTGCCCCAGACCAGCGCCCTCCGAGGCGCCCTCGATCAGGCCCGGCAAATCGGCCACCACAAAGCTTTGCTCCGGCCCGACCCGCACCACCCCGAGGTTGGGGTGCAGCGTGGTGAACGGGTAGTCGGCAATGCGGGGGCGCGCATTGGAGATGGCGGTGATCAGCGTCGACTTGCCGGCATTGGGCATGCCCAGCAAGCCGACATCGGCCAGCACCTTGAGTTCGAGCTTGAGGTTGCGCTTTTCGCCGGGCCAGCCCGGCGTTTTCTGGCGCGGCGCGCGGTTGATGGCGCTTTTGAAACGCAGGTTACCAAAACCGCCGTCGCCGCCCTTGGCGATGGTGATCACCTCGCCCGGCACCAGCAGTTCAAACAGCACCTCGCCGGTTTCGGCATCAGAAATGATGGTGCCGACCGGCATCTTCAGCGTGATGTCATCGCCCGCCGCACCGAACATGTCGGAGCCCATGCCATGCTCGCCGCGCTTGGCGTCGTGCCGGCGCGAAAACCGATAGTCCACCAAGGTGTTCAGGTTGGGGTCGGCCACCGCAAAAACGTGACCGCCGCGACCGCCGTCACCGCCATTGGGGCCGCCGAATTCCTTGTACTTCTCATGCCGGAAGGAGACGCAACCGGCCCCGCCATCTCCCGCGGAGATGTCAATGTAGGCTTCGTCAACGAACTTCATGATTTCGGGTTTTATAAACGAAAAACCCCGCGCAGCGCGCAGGGTCTCTCAGGTGAACTTACCGCAGCTCAGGCCGAAGTGATGCTCACCGTTTGCTTGTTGAGCGAGCCTTTGACGGCAAACGACACATGGCCGTCGACCAGGGCAAACAGGGTATGGTCCTTGCCGATGCCGACATTGACGCCGGGGTGGAACTTGGTGCCGCGTTGACGCACGATGATGGCGCCGGCGCTGACCGCCTCACCACCAAAAGCCTTCACGCCGAGCATCTTGGGCTTGGAATCGCGCCCGTTTCGCGTAGAGCCGCCGCCTTTTTTCTGTGCCATGACCTGTTCCCCTTATGCAGCAATGGCGCCAATCAGCAGTTCGGTGAACTGCTGGCGATGCCCCTGCCGTTTTTGGTAGTGCTTGCGACGGCGCATCTTGAAGATGCTGACCTTGTCGTGCTTGCCATGTGCCAATACCGTGACACTGACCGTTGCGCCGGACACCAAGGGCGTACCCACCTTCAGCTCAGCGCCGTTGCCGACAGCCAGAACCTGGTCGAATACGATCTCTTGGCCTACGTCCGCAGCAATCTGTTCTACTTTAATTTTTTCGCCTGCAGCAACTCTGTATTGTTTGCCACCGGTTTTTATGACCGCGTACATGATGACCTCTTTTGATCTTCTCTGGGAACGGATTTTCACAGAGCCCGTGACTATACCACGGCGCTGATGCGACCGGCCATCGGACGGCAACCCATCGACGCAGGCCCCGGCGCGACTTTCTATAATCGCGATTCCTACCTGGTCACCACGCTTGCAAGTCACTCCTACCCCTCCACCCGCCCCTTCCCTGGCCGTGATCGCGCCGGACATGCTGGAGGTTGATCGCGTCATCACGCAACGGCTCAGCTCCGGCGTGCCGCTGGTCAGCCAGGTGTCGCACTACATCATTGGCGCGGGCGGCAAGCGCCTACGCCCGGCCCTGCTGCTGCTGAGCGCCGGCGCCCTGGGCTGCCGGGAAGGGCAGCGCTTCAGCCTGGCGGCGGTGGTGGAGTTCATCCACACGGCCACGCTGCTGCACGACGACGTGGTGGACGACTCTGCCCTGCGGCGCGGCAATGCCACCGCCAACGAGACCTTTGGCAACCCGGCCAGCGTGCTGGTGGGCGATTTTCTGTACTCGCGCGCCTTCCAGATGATGGTGGAGGCCGGCGACATGCGCATCATGGCAGTGCTGGCCGACGCCACCAATGTGATTGCCGAGGGCGAGGTACTGCAGCTGATGAACATGCACAACGCCGAACTGGACGAAGCCGGCTACCTGCAGGTGATCCGCTCCAAGACCGCCAAACTGTTCGAGGCCAGCGCACGTGTAGGCGCCATCCTGGCCGGTGGCTCACCCGCCCTGGAGGCCGCCTGCGCCGACTACGGCCAGGCGTTGGGCACGGCCTTTCAGGTGATCGACGACGTGCTGGACTACGCGGGCGACAGCGCGGTCATGGGCAAAAGCCTGGGCGACGACCTGCGTGAAGGCAAGGCCACCCTGCCGCTGATCGCTGCCATGCAACGCGGCACGCCAGCCCAGCGGGCCCTGGTCAAGCAGGCTATCGAACAGGGCAGCGAAGACCAACTGGCGGCGGTGATCGAGATCGTGCACAGCACCGGCGCGCTGGACGTGGCGCGCCAAGCGGCCGGCGC